>NZ_JACCFJ010000001.1:5287500-5587500 GCF_013410345.1 Saccharopolyspora hordei | reverse complement strand
GGAGCACACCCCGGAATCACTGGCGGCGCTGCGGGACCGGGCCGAGCAGCTGGCCGCGGAGTTCCAGAGCGCCGCGGACGAGCTGGAGCTCGGCGGCGACCCGGTGGCGCTGTTCCCGGTGCGCACCGGCACGCACTGCTCGTGGTGCGACTTCCGGGCGCACTGCGCCGAGGGCAAGCAGGCGGCGCCCGACGTGACGTCCTGGTCCTCGCTGGAAGTCGGATGAGCAGGAGACCGGAGACCTGGCCGCGCGGCCCGGAACCGCGCCAGCACGGCACCCGGCCGCTCCCCGTCGACGGCGGCCGGCGACGGCACGCGCGCCGACCGCCCAGCCGGTCCCGGGGCGCGGGCCGCGGGCTGAGCGGTGCGCTCGCGTCCGGTTCCGTCGTGCTCGCGCTGTTCCTGGTCGGCGTGCAGCTCTGGGCGACCGGGCAGGGGATGCAGGGACCGGGGCTGGCCGCGGTGATCTCCCAGCTGGTGACCTCGCTGGTGGCCGTGGGGCTGCAGGCGGTCGCCGACCGCCGCCGCGACCGGACCGGTGCGTTCGCGACGCTCGGCGTGATCGTGCTGGTGCTCGGCTCGCTGTGGTTCTGGTGGTGGGCCTGAGGGGACGCGCGGGTCAGCGGAGGGCGACGAGGGTGTCGCCGCGCTGCTCGAGCACGACCCGGCCCACCGCGGCGAGCTGCACCGGACCGGTGTGGCCCGCGCGGTCCACCGGGATCACCCGCTCGCGGTGACCGCTGGCGGGGTCCAGCACGGCGATGCCCTCCGGCACCGGCACCAGCAGCTTCCCGCCGAAGGTGGTGCCCGGGCCGAGGGTGTCCGGGAGCGTCCACACCGGAGCGAGCGTGGCCGGGTCGAGGGCGACGGTGTCGGCGCCGGTGTGCCAGTAGACGCGGTCCGCGACGGTGGTCGCCTCCACCTGCACGTTGGCCCGGAAGCCCGGCTCGCCCACGCGGACCGGGTAGCGCCCCACCTCGCGGCCGCCGCTGTCGAAGACGACCAGCGTGGAGCTGTCCCGCTCGACCACCGCGACGTGCTGCCGGGTGACCGCGACGACCGACGCGGCGGCGCTGCCGAGCCCGACGCTGAAGACCTCCTCGGGCTTCTCGTCGTCCTCCGGCTTGGTCTTGACGACGGTGACCCGGCCCAGCTCCCGGGGACACCGCTCCACCATCGCGGTCCGCTCGTCGCCGACCGCGAGGGAGGAGTACGTGCAGTCCGGGCGCTTCATGCCGTTGTCCGGGTTCTTGATGGCGGGCGGGATGCCGAACTGCTGGGTGCGCACCAGGTCGGAGCGCCACGACTCGAAGGTGCGCTGCCCGGTGGCGGTCACGTAGGTGCCGTCGGAGAGCAGCTGGGTGCCCGGCTCGGAGTCGCCGTTGCGCTGGGGGCCGCGGACACCGGTCGGCCCGCGCAGCGAGGTGACCTCGCTGCAGTTCAAGGACTTGCGGTACACCGCGATCGCCCGGTCCCACTCCGCGCCGACCGTGCACAGCGGGATGTCGCGGGAGTAGCGCCAGGCGACGCGGCCGGTCTCCGGTTCGCGGCCGAGGACGTCGCTGCCCTCCCCGGTCACCACCGCGGGACCGGCCACCACCGGGACCGGGGTCGCGGGGCTCGGTGCCCGCCACGCCTCGGTCAACGTCGCGGGGACCTCACCGACCGCCGCGGGTTCCGGCAGCGGCTGCGCGGCGACCTCGGAGACGGTGGCCCGGGCGTCGCTGCGGAGCCACAGCACGGTGCCGGCGACGAGCACGGCGACCGCGATCAGCGCCGCCACGACGAGGTCGGTTCGCGTTCGCCGCTCCGGCCGGACCACCATCACTCCTCAGCAGCTGAGCTCTCCTCGGGGGAGAGCTTAGAGGCGGGCCGGTCGACCGTGGTGGCCGACGGGCCCGCTGCGCGGGACAGCCCCGACGCGCGAGTGCGTGCCGGGGCTGTCGGGGAAGTGCTGCGGGCGAGCGCGTTACGCGGCGCCGCCCTCGGCACCGCCGCTGCGGGCGGAACCACCCGCCTCGCCGGCCTGCCCGCTCGACGAGCCGGACCGACGCCTGCGGCGCCGGCGCCGGGGCCGCTCGCCGGCGTCCGCGTCACCGCTGGCCGCGGGCGCTTCCGACGTCGACGCGCCGGTCTCGACGCCACCGCGGGTGCGGCGGCGCTGCCGGGTGCGCGCGGGCCGGGTCTCGGCGTCGCTGTCCTGCCGGGCGCCCGCCTCGGCCTCGCCGTGCGCCTCCTTCTTGCCGCCGCGGGTGCGGCGCCGGTTGCGCCGCGGGCGCTTGGTCTCGCCCTGCACCTCGGGCTCGGCGTCCAGGCCCGCGCGGGTGCGCTTGGACAGCGGCAGCCGACCGGTGACGTCCGGCGGGATGTCGAGGTCGGTGAACAGGTGCGGCGAGGTGGAGTAGGTCTCCACCGGCTGCGGCTTGTCCAGCCCCAGCGCGTCGCTGATCAGCTTCCACCGGGGCTCTTCGTCCCAGTCGACCAGCGTGATCGCCACGCCCTCGCGGCCCGCCCGGCCGGTGCGGCCGATGCGGTGCACGTAGGTCTTCTCGTCGTCCGGGCACTGCAGGTTGATCACGTGCGTGACCCCGGCGACGTCGATGCCGCGGGCGGCCACGTCGGTGGCCACCAGGATGTCGACCTTGCCCGACCGGAAGGCGCGCAGCGCCTTCTCGCGGGCGCCCTGGCCGAGGTCGCCGTGCACCGCGCCGGCCGCGAAGCCGCGCTCGGTGAGCTCGTCGGCCAGCTTCTGCGCCTGCCGCTTGGTCCGGCTGAAGATCATCGTCAGCCCGCGGCCCTGGGCCTGCAGGGCCTTGGCGATGAGCTCGGTCTTGTCCATCGCGTGCGCCCGGTAGATGAGCTGCCGGGTGCGCTCGTGGATCGCGCTCTCGTCGGCGTGCTCCGCGCGGATGTGCGTCGGCCGGGTCATGAAGGTGCGGGCCAGCGTCAGGATCGGGCCCGGCATGGTGGCCGAGAACAGCATGGTCTGCCGCTGCTCGGGGACCATGCGCAGGATGCGCTCGATGTCCGGCAGGAAGCCCAGGTCGAGCATCTCGTCGGCCTCGTCGAGCACCAGCCCGCGGACCTTGCCGAGCACCAGCTTGCGCTGCTCGGCCAGGTCGAGCAGGCGGCCCGGGGTGCCGACCACCAGGTCGACGCCCTTCTCCAGCGCCGAGATCTGCTCCTCGTAGGGGCGTCCGCCGTAGACGGCGAGGGTGCGCACCCCCAGGTGCTTGCCCGCGTCGGTGAGGTCCCGGGTGACCTGCAGGCACAGCTCGCGGGTGGGGACCACGACGAGCGCCTGCGGGGTGCCGTCACCGGGCAGCTGCAACCGGTGCAGCAGCGGGACGCCGAAGCCCAGCGTCTTGCCGGTGCCGGTGCGGGCCTGACCGATCAGGTCCTCGCCGCGCATCGCCAGCGGCAGGGTCAGCTCCTGGATGGCGAAGGTGCGCTCGATGCCCGACTCGCGCAACGCCCGGACGATGTCCGGGTGGACGTCCAGTTCGGCGAACGTCGGGGCCTCCGGGTTCGCGACGGGGGCGCTCGCAGTGCCCGGCTGGTCGGTGTCGGGCGTGGCGCCCCCGTTGGGATCTTCGCGGCCGTCAACGGCCTGGCTGTTGGTGAACGTCAGGATGATCGCCTCTCTCGGTACCTGCGCGCTCGCGTCCCGGTTCGGGCCGATCCGTGGCGACGTCCTCCCGGCACCGCGGCGTGCTGCCAGCCGCTCGCTGTGCTCGTGGTCACCGACGTGATGATGCGCGCCTCTGTTCGCTCAGCGGGTGGGACCGCTGCGGTTCGTTCCTCTCGGCGTCGCGTGCGCCAAAGCCGACGAGCGATCTCACGTGGGCCGCGTTCACGCCGGCTGTGGTCCGGGGGCCGTCCCGCTCGGGCCTGCGAGCCCGGATCGTGACGTTCGGGGAGCCAGCCCCGCGGTGTTCGACCGGCCTGACCGGTGCGCCGCCCGCTGGACGCCGAAGCTCCTCCGATCCCGAGGATACCTGCTCGCCCCTCCCTCTCGCCGTGGTGCGCACAACTCGGGCGTGCCGCCCGTTAGGCTCTCAGCCATGAGTGAGGCTGACCAGAGCGCGGCGCCGGCCTGGGAAAGTGACGAGCGTTACTCCGAAGGCGTCGTGGACCTGCTCGCGGCGTTGGCCTACGGCGAGCTGACCGCCTTCGACCGCCTCGCCGAGGACGCGCGCACCGCACCGACGCTGACCGGGCGCGCGGCGCTGGCCAGCATGGCCGCAGCGGAGATGGGGCACTACAAGCTGCTCGAGGAGCACCTGGCCGAGCGCGGGG
Organism: Saccharopolyspora hordei; assembly: GCF_013410345.1. Taxonomy (NCBI): domain Bacteria; kingdom Bacillati; phylum Actinomycetota; class Actinomycetes; order Pseudonocardiales; family Pseudonocardiaceae; genus Saccharopolyspora; species Saccharopolyspora hordei. The sequence continues at coordinate 5,583,201 of NZ_JACCFJ010000001.1, read as the reverse complement.
CGGACATCGGCGAGCTGATGCAGCCCTTCGTCGAGCCGTTCGAGGCGTTCAACGCCTCCACCGCGCCGCACTCGTGGCTGGAGTCGCTGGTCAAGGCCTACGTGGGGGACGGGCTCGCGGCCGACTTCTACCGCGAGGTGGCCGAGTGGCTGGACCCGACGACGCGCCGGCTGGTGCTCGCGGTCCTGGCCGACACCGGGCACTCCGCCTTCGCCGAGCGCGAGGTGCAGGCGGCCTGCGCCGCGGACCGCACGCTGCGGGACAAGCTGACGCTGTGGGGCCGCCGCCTGCTGGGCGAGGCGATCATGCAGGCCCAGCGGGTGGTCGCCGAGCGCGACGCGCTGGCCGAGCTCATCATCAAGGGCTCCGGTGACCTGACCGGCATCGGCGCGCTGTTCCGCCGGCTGCAGAACAACCACGCCAAGCGCATGGAGCGCCTCGGCCTCGGCTGACACGCCGGGACCCGCGGCGCGGCGCCTTCGCCGCCCGCAGTCGGCGCGGGCTGGGATAGCCTGGCCGCAACCCATCGGATTCGAGTGCCCAACGGAGGTTCGGCGTGGAGGTCAAGATCGGCGTCGTGGACAGCCCGCGCGAGCTGACGGTCGCCAGCGGACAGTCCCCCGAAGAGGTCGAGTCGCTGGTCGCCGACGCGCTGAAGAACGCTGAAGGCGTGCTGGCGCTGACCGACGAGAAGGGGCGGCGCATCATCATCCCGTCGACGAAGATCGCCTACGTGGAGATCGGCCCAGCGGACATGCCGCGCGTCGGCTTCGGCGTCGGCTGAGCCGTTCGCCGCAGGACCAGGACGAGCCGGAGGGCACCTCCCGTCCGCCGTGGAGCGGGTGGGAGGTGCCCTCCGCGCTCTCACGCGGTCGCGTGGTCGGTGAGGTCGGTCGGGAACGGCGGGCGCCCGGTGCCGGTGATCCGGTAGCGGCCCCACGGGTCGGGGTCGGACAGCGTGCCGCGGGCCTCGCCCCCCGGCGTGCGCAGCAGCACCGACGTCGCGCGGTGCGCGGCGAGCTCGGCGACCTCGTCGTGCGCGGCCACCCGCCCGTACCAGTGGAACCGGCCGTCGATCGGCTGGAAGTGGCCGCGCAGCACCACCTCGACCGCGATCTCGCGGTCCTCGGCGTGCAGCGTCGCCGGTCCGCGGTAGTCGTCCTCGTCATCCACGGTCGGCCTCCTCGTCCTCGCCTCCGTCGACCACGCGCAGCCCGTGGTCGTCGATCTCCAACGGCTCGTCGGGGTCGATGACCAGCCCGGCGGCGCGCAGCACGCCGTCGATGGCGTGCCAGATGACCTGCGCCAGGTAGTCGGTCAGGTCGCTGCGGCTCATCGACTGCCGTTCCAGCCACCAGTCGCCGCTGGCCTGCACCATCCCGACCAGGCCGTGGCTCCAGACCTCCACCCCGCCGGAGTCCAGGCCCAGCGCCCGCACGTACTCGCCGAGGACCCGGGACAGCGAGTTGGCGATGAGCGTCTTCTCGGTGGACACCGGGTCGGTGTCCACCGGTCGGTCGGCGAACCGGCGCTGCACGACGAACCGGTACAGCTCCGGGTACTGCTCGATCGTGCCGAGGTAGGCGTCGAGCAGGCGGCGGATCCGCTGGTTGGGGCTGCCGCCCTCGTGGAACAGCGGCCGCAGGCGCTCCATGAGCAGCTCCGCGCCCCACTCGCCGACCGCGACGTAGAGGTCGCTCTTGTCGTGGAAGTGCCGGTAGAGCACCGGCTTGCTGATCCCGGCCTCCGCGGCGATCTCGTCCATGCCGACCTCGGCGCCGTGCTTGCCGATCGCCCGCACGGTGGCCTCCACCAGCTCGGCGCGCCTGGCCTGGCGGTGCGCCCGCCAGCGGTCCCGGCGCGCGTCACCGCGTGCGCCGTCAGGCGGGACGACCTTGACAGGCCGGGAGATGCGGCTCACGCTACCCAAGGTAACTGTTACCTGAAGTAACACGCAACGGCGCGGGTAGGTGACCCATGAGCAGGACCTCGCAGGTCAAGGACCGGGAGAAGACCGCCGCCAGACTGCTCGGCTCGTCGGCCAGGAACAGCTACGACCCCGAGGTCGACCTGGACTGGGACGCGCCGCTGGAGGAGGGCAAGCCGTTCATCCCGTTCCACCGCAGCTCGCTCTACGGCACCGAGCTCTGGGACCGGCTCAGCCACGAGCAGCGCATCGAGCTCACCAAGCACGAGTTCGCCAGCATCGCCTCCAACGGCCTGTGGTTCGAGGTGCTGCTGATGCAGATGCTGCTCAAGGAGGTCTACGACTCCGACCCCCGCACCAAGCACGCGCAGTACGCGCTCACCGAGGTGGGCGACGAGTGCCGCCACTCCACGATGTTCGCCAAGGCCGTCGACCGGGTCGGCGCGCCCGCCTACGGGCCGCTGCCGCTGCTCAAGCTCGGCGGCCGGATCCTGCCGGCGACGCTGCGCGGTCCGTCCGCGTACGCCTCGATCCTGGTCGCCGAGGAGCTGCTGGACCGCTTCCAGCGGGACCAGATGAACGACGAGGGCGTCCAGCCGCTGGTGCGCATGATCAACCGGATCCACGTGCTGGAGGAGGCCCGGCACGTCACCTTCGCGCGCGAGGAGCTGGTGCGCCGGATGGCCGAGTGCGGCCCCGCGCAGCGCGCCCACCACCAGTTCTGGACCGCGCTGGTGGCGTACTGCATCTGCTTCAGCCTGGTCAACCCGCACGTGTACGCGGCGGTGGGCATCCGCCCGCGTGAGGGGATGGAAGCGGCCTGGCGGAACCCCCACTGGCACGACACCCTGCACTGGGGCGGCGAGAAGATCATGTCGTTCCTGCGGGAAGTCGGGCTGGTCGGCAGGCCGGGAATGCACTGGTGGAGGAAGGCTCACCTGATCCGATGACAACAACGATCTCGCAGACCACCGCGGAGGAGTTCACCACCAGCGACGGCGCCCGGTTGCGCGTCGTCGAGGAGGGACCGGTCGACGCGCCGGTCACCGTGGTGTTCGTGCACGGCTGGACGCTCACCAAGCACACCTGGGACCGGGTGGCCGCCGGGCTGCCGAAGGCGGCCGGGACCGAGGTGCGGACGCTGCGCTACGACCTGCGCGGCCACGGCGACAGCGACCCGGCGGGACCGGGCGCGGCGACCATCGAGCGCTGCGCCGACGACCTCGCCGAGCTGCTCGCCGCGCTGGTCCCGAGCGGGCCGGTGGTGCTGGCCGGGCACTCGATGGGCGGCATGACGATCATGGCGCTGGCCGAGCGGCACCCGGAGCTCGTCGCGCAGCGCGTCGCCGGGGTGGCCCTGGTGGCGTCCTCGGGCGGCGACCTCGCGGAGCCGGGCTACCGGCTGCCCGCGGCGCTGGCGTCGCTGGTCAACAAGGGGGAGCGCGCGGTGCGCAAGCGGCTCGCGGCGGCGCGCGGCAGGCGGCTGAGCTCCCGGCCGTCCCTGCTGCGGCCGGGCCTGCGCTGGCTGCTGTTCGGCACCGGGGCGGACCCCGCCGACGTGGCGGCCACCGCGGAGTGGGTCGCGGCCTGCCACCCGGCGAACATGGCCGGCTACCGCGAATCCCTGGCCGTGCACGACCGGATCGCCGCGCTGGCCGCGCTGCGGTCGGTGCCGACCGTCGTGCTCTCCGGGACGGCCGACCGGCTCACCCCGCACGCCCACGCGCGGCGCATCGCCGACGCGCTGCCGGACGCCGAGCTGCTGGTCTACGCGGGAGCGGGGCACATGCTGCCGCTGGAGCGGACCGCCGAGGTCACCGGCCGCATCGCCGGCCTCATCGAGCGGGCCGCCCGCTGACCCGTCGGTCGTGAGCGCGCACCTCGCTGCGCGCTCACGACCCCGTCAGGGGTTCTGCAGCGGGAAGCCCGCGAGCCCCTTCCACGCCAGGGTGGACATCAGGCCGACCGCCTCGTCGCGGGAGATCGTCCCGCGCTCCTCCAGCCAGTAGCGCGCGGTCACCTGGCTGAGCCCGACCAGGCCCACCGCCAGCAGGCGGGCGCGCTCGGCGTCCAGCCCCGCGTCCGCCGTCACCGCCTCGGTGATCGCGTCCCGGCAGCCGTTCAGCGCGTTCTCCACGGCCCGCTCCACCGCCGGCTCGCCGCGCAGGTCGGACTCGAACACCAGCCGGAACGCCTGGCCCTCGCCCGCGACGAACTCGTAGAGCGCGCCGATCGCCGCCCGCACCCGGAGCTTGTTGTCGGTCGTGGACTCGATGGCCTCGCGCACGCGGCGCACCAGCTCGTTGCCGTGCGTTTCCAGCAGCGCCAGGTAGAGCTCCAGCTTGCCCGGGAAGTGCTGGTAGAGGACGGGCTTGCTGACCCCCGCGCGCTCTGCGATGTCGTCCATGGCCGCCGCGTGGTAGCCGTTGTGCACGAACACGTGCTGGGCGGCGTCGAGCAGCTGCGCCCGACGCTCGTCGCGGGGCAACCGGACACCTCGGCTCGGCTGCGCGGTCTCGGTCATCCTCGCCTCCACCCGATCACAGTTGAACACCCGGTGGCCTCGCGGACACACCGGTGGGCACCGACTCTACTCGCCGGTAGTGGTGGGCCGCGAAATCCGGTGGTCGGCGGGGTGGTCATCCTGGAGCTGTGACCACGACGACGTCTGCCGCCGCCCGGCTGGGCCGACGGGAGCTGACTCGGGTGCCGCTGGCGGTCGACGGCCTTGCGCCGCTCGACCTCACCGCGAAGCCGTCACCTGGTCGGCACGTCGACCTCGCCACCAGCTGGGGGCCGGTGCGGCTGCACGTGCGGGAGACGCCCGGCCCGTCGGCGACCGCGGAGACCGCGGTGCACCTGCACGGGCTGGCCGGGTCCGCGACGAACTGGACCGACCTCGCCGCGGTGCTGGCCGGCCGGCTGCGCAGCATCGCGGTGGACCTGCCCGGTTTCGGCCGCACCGAACCGCCGCGGGCGTTCCCCTTCACCCGCCAGGCCAACGCGGACGTGGTGATCGAGCTCCTGGCGCAGCTGCCGGGGCCGGTGCACCTGACCGGCAACTCCTTCGGCGCGGCGGTGGCGGTCGAGGTCGCCGCGCGGCGCCCCGACCTGGTGAGCACGCTGACGCTGGTCTCCCCGGCCGTGCCCGACCTGCGGCTGGACCCGCGGCGGATGTCCGACCCGCGGATCGCGCTGGCCATGGTGCCGGTGCTGGGCGCCCGGACGCGCCGCCGGCTGGCCACCACGACCCCGGCCGAGCGGGCCGCGCAGCTCATCCGGCTGTGCTTCGCCGACCCGTCCGTGGTGCCGCCGCACCGCTTCGCCGAGGCGGTCGAGGAGTTCGCCGAGCGCGACGGCCTGCCGTGGGCGGGCCACGCGCTGGGGCGCACCACCGTGGAGTTGGTGCGGTCCTGGCTGGTGCCGCCCACGAAGTCGCTGTGGCGACTGCTGTCGCAGGTCAGCGCCCCGGCGCTGGTGGTGTGGGGCGCGGCGGACCGGGTGGTGTCGGTGCGCCGGGCGCCGCGCACCGCGCGGCTGCTCCCGCGCGGCAGGCTCCTCGTGCTGCCGCGGACCGGGCACGTCGCGCAGGTGGAGCGGCCCACGGTGGTGGCGCGGGCGGTCCTCGGCCTGGTGGAGTCCGAGGACTGGTGACGCCCCGGTCACGTCCGGTCCGCCAGCCACCTCGACGTGGTCGCCACGAGGAGTGGCTGGTGTGACACAGGGTGCGGAACGGGTTGTGGCACGCTATGGTGCGTGACCCGCCCGCCGCAACGATCTCGTGACACCTCAGGCGACCGCCGCCCGGCCGGTCGTGGCACTCCTCGAGCACAGGCGGGCGAGCCGCTCGCGGCGTCCTGGGACCCCGAGCCCGACGAGGACCTCGACGAGGCGGCGCCCCGGCGCGAGGGCGTGCTGTCCCGGTACGGCTGGCGGGTCTACGCGGTCCCGCTGCTGGTGGTGATCAGCGCGCTCGCCGTGTTCCAGACCGTCCGGCCCGGCGACGGCGACGCCAGCACCGAGACCGAGAGCCAGGCCGCGATCGGGGCGGACGCCCCGGACGAGCCGGTCGTCACCGAAGCGGCACCGGGGCAGAAGTTCAGCTCGGACATGTTCTCCGCCGACCTGCCCCCCGGCGGCCCGATCCCGGAGACCGGCGCGCGCACGTTCCGGGTGCTGCCCGGCACGTCCGAGAGGGTCGGCGACGGGCGGCTGTACCGCTACACCGTCGAGATCGAGGTCGGGGTGGAGCTGGGCGACCCCGAGGCCGAGTTCGGCAGCGTGGTGCAGGCGACGCTGTCCGACCCGCGCAGCTGGACCAACCCGCAGGGCGGCACCAGCTCCGGGCCGATCTCGCTGCAGCGGGTGGACGCCGACGGCCCGAGCCCGGACTTCCGGGTGATCCTGGTCAGCCAGCAGACCGCGCGCGAGGCGTGCGACTACAGCAACGGCGTGCCCTACGACAGCTCGTGCCGCAAGGGCGAGATCGTCTACCTCAGCGCGGCCCGCTGGGTGCGCGGTGCGGTGGCGTACCAGGGCGACCTCGGCAGCTACCGCCGGTACGCGGTCAACCACGAGGTCGGCCACGTCTTCGGCAACAAGCACGTGGGCTGCCCCACGCAGGGCGGGCTGGCGCCGGTGATGATGCAGCAGACCTTCAGCGTCTCGAACAACGAGCTGCACGAGCTCAACAAGATCGCTGACCAGGGCACGAAGATCCCCGCGGACGGTTTCGTCTGCAAGCCGAACCCCTGGCCGTTCCCCCTCGGGTGACGCCCGCGCGGGCGTCCCGGAGTGTGGGAGCGGTTTGGGGTTGCGGAAGACCATCGGGGAGTCTTGCGTTGCAGATTCCGTGAGGCCCGCGTTCGGGCGCTCCGGGGACGCTCGAGGTGCCGTCGACGTGCTCGCACGTGGGTGGCGCCCACCATGGAGGAGGAGCTGGGAATGTCCGGCGCAACGTCGCTGCCGCCGCTGGTCGAACCGGCGGCTGAGCTGACCAAGGAAGAGGTCGCGCGCTACAGCCGCCACCTGATCATCCCGGACGTCGGGATGGACGGGCAGAAGCGGCTGAAGAACGCCAAGGTGCTGGTGGTCGGCGCCGGCGGCTTGGGCAGCCCGGCGCTGCTGTACCTGGCAGCGGCCGGCGTGGGCACCCTGGGCATCGTGGAGTTCGACGAGGTCGACGAGTCCAACCTGCACCGCCAGGTCATCCACGGGCAGTCCGACCTCGGGCGGCCGAAGGCCGAGTCGGCGCGCGACTCGATCGCCGAGGTCAACCCGTTCGTCAAGGTGAACCTGCACCAGACGCACCTGACGTCGGAGAACGCGCTCGACATCTTCCGCGACTACGACCTGATCCTGGACGGCACGGACAACTTCGCCACCCGGTACCTGGTCAACGACGCGGCCGTGCTGCTCGGCAAGCCGTACGTCTGGGGCTCGATCTTCCGCTTCGAGGGCCAGGCCAGCGTGTTCTGGGACCAGTACGGCCCGAACTACCGCGACCTCTACCCCGAGCCGCCGCCGCCCGGCATGGTGCCCTCGTGCGCCGAGGGCGGTGTCCTCGGCGTGCTGTGCGCCTCCATCGGCTCGATCATGGTCAACGAGGCGATCAAGCTGATCACCGGCATCGGCGAGACGCTGCTCGGCCGGCTGATGATCTACGACGCGCTCGAGATGAGCTACCGCACCGTCAAGATCCGCAAGGACCCGGACGCGAAGCCGATCACCGAGCTGATCGACTACGAGGCGTTCTGCGGTGTGGTCTCCGCCGACGCGCAGCAGGCCGCGGCGGGCAGCACCATCACCCCGACCGAGCTCAAGGAGATGTTCGACCGGGGCGAGAAGTTCGAGCTGATCGACGTCCGGGAGCCGCACGAGTACGAGATCGTCAAGATCGAGGGCTCGAAGCTGATCCCGAAGGACCGCATCCTCTCCGGCGAGGCGCTGGCGGAGCTGCCGCAGGACCGCAAGATCGTCCTGCACTGCAAGTCCGGTGGCCGTTCGGCGGAGGCGCTGGCCGCCCTGCACAAGGCCGGCTTCTCGGACGCGGTGCACGTCGGTGGCGGTGTCCTCGGCTGGGCCAAGGAGGTCGACCCGAGCCTCCCGACGTACTGAGCGCGTCCGTCCCAGGGGGGACGGTGGCGCGCGTCACGACGCGGCAGCGGGCCGGCGGGTGCGGTGGCACCCGCCGGCCCGCCGCCGTTCGGCGTGAAGTGCGCGGGCTTCGGAGTGCCTGCTGTGGATTCGGCGATCATCGCGGTAGCGTCAGGCGCGTGAGTCTTACGCCGGAGCCGCCACCGCCGCACGTGCGCGCGGCATTCGGTGCGCGCGTCGAGGACCCGGAACCGCTCGAGGGCGCGGTCGCCTGGCGGTGCGGGGACATCGTGCTCAAGCCCGCCGCCAACACCGCCGAGGCCGCGTGGGTCGCGCAGACCCTCGACCTGCTGGAGCCGGACGAGGTGCGGGTGTCCCGCCCGGTCCGCTCCACCGACGGCCGCTGGGTGGTGTCCGGGTGGTCGGCCAGCCGGAACATCGCCGGTCGCGCCGAACCTCGGCACGACGACGTGGTGGCGATGTCGCTGCGCCTGCACTCGGCGAGCCGGTTCCTCGCCCGGCCGCGGTTCCTCCAGACCCGCCAGGACATCTACGCGCTCGCCGACCGGATGGCCTGGGGCGAGGAGGAGTACGCGCTGCCGGAGGAGAAGGGCGGGCGGCTCTACGACGTGCTCGCCGGCTCGCGGCGCGAGGTCCAGTTGGGACCGCAGGTGGTGCACGGCGACCTGTTCGGCAACGTGTTGTTCGCCGACGACGCCCCGCCCGGCATCATCGACTTCAACCCGTACTGGCGGCCCGCGGAGTGGGCGGCCGCGGTCGTGGTGATCGACGCGCTGGCGTGGGGCGGCGCGGACGCGGCGATCGTGGAACGCTGGTCGCACCTGGCCGACTGGCCGCAGGCGCTGCTGCGGGCGCTGCTGTTCCGGCTGGCGGTGCACGCCCTGCACCCGCGCGCGACGGCGCAGACCCTGACCGGTCTGGAACGCGCTTCCCAGATGGTCCTCGAAGTGCTCTAGGCCGCGGTCCGCTTCACCACCGCCGCCACCGGGTGTGAGGATGGGGCCGTGGAGGAGGACCAGCCGCTGCGCGGCTTCACGGTGGGCGTGACGGCCGAGCGCAAGGCCGAGGAGATCGGGGCGCTGCTCGCCCGGCGGGGTGCTCGCGTGGTGTTCGGGGCGGCGATGCACACGGTGCCGCTGCCGGAGGACGGCGAGCTCGCCGCGGCGACCCAGGAGGTGCTGGCCGCGCCGGTCGACCACGTCGTGGCGATCACCGGGGTCGGGTTCCGCGGCTGGTTCGAGGCCGCCGACCAGACCGGTGTCGGCGAGCGGCTGCGGGAGCACCTGCGGTCCGCCGAGGTGGTGGCGCGCGGCGCGAAGGCGCGCGGCGCGGTGCGCGGTGCCGGTCTGGTGGAGTCCTTCACCTCGCCGTCGGAGGAGTCCGCCGAGGTGCTGGCGCACCTGCTGGAGCAGGACCTGGCGGGCAAGCGCGTGGTGCTCCAGGTGCACGGCGACCCGATGCTCGCCTTCCGCGGGGCGTTGCGCGACGCGGGGGCGGAGGTGGTCCCGGTGACCGTCTACCGCTGGACGGACCCGGTGGACCTGGGCCCGCTGGACGAGCTGCTCGACGCGACGCTGCGCGGGGAGGTGGACGCGCTGACGTTCACCAGCGCGCCCGCGGCCACGAACTTCCTCGCCCGGGCGGACCGCACCGGGCGCGGCGAGCGGCTGCGGGAGGTGCTGCGCGACGACGTCCTCGTCGCCTGCGTCGGGCCGGTCACCGCGGCCCCGCTCGCGGCGGCGGGACTGCCGCACGTCACGCCGGAGCGCTCGCGCACCGCGAACCTGGTGCGCCTGGTGGCCGACGAGCTCCCGGCGTTCGCGGCGCGCTGACCGTCCGCAGTGGACGTCAGGAACCCCAGCGGTGGCGTGCTCGCCGTCGACGCGGGCGCCGTCGGCGAGCACGCCCTCGGCGCGCAGCAGCTCCAGCTGGCGGTGCCGGAGGTGGTCGGCGACCGTGCCGTCGGCGCGCAGGACCCGGTGCCACGGCAGGTCGGCGCCGTCCTCGGCGAGGACGCGCCCCACGAGCCGCGCCGAGCGCAGCCCGGCGAGCTCGGCCACGTCGCCGTAGGAGAGCACCGACCCGGGCGGGATCGACGCCACGACCGCCCGCACCTGCTCCACCGTCTCCTCGTCCACGGCACCGACGCTACCGCCGGTCAGCCGCGGCGGACGACCCGCCCGGGCAGCGGGGCGGGCCGTCCGCGGTGCGTGCTCAGCCCTGGAAGCCGGCGACGATCGAGGTGAACTCCCACGGCTGCTGGTCGATGCCGCTGCAGGAGTCCGCGCCGCCACCGTCGCACGGGCGGTCCCGGTTCACCGACCAGAAGGTGAACCGGCCGAGGCCCTTCTCCTTGGCGTAGTCGGCCATCTCCTGGAAGTCGGCCGGGGTGACGACCTCACCGCTGTCGGTGTTGCCGTTCATCGAGGAGATGCCGGCGTGCGCGTACGCCTCCGCGTCGCTGTAGCCGAAGGCGCTCTTGAGCTGCTCCTTGAGCCCCTCGGTGGCGCTGATGGTGTCGGCCGCCATGTCCGTGCCGCCGAAGTTGAACGGCATCTGCGTCCACACGTCGATGTCCGCGCCGATCTCCGCGGCCTTGGTGATCAGCCGCTGGCCGTGCTCGTTCGGCCCGGCGGTCGTGGTGCCCATGGTGATCACGGTCTGCAGGCCGGGGTTGGCCTCCTTGACCGCCTTGAGCGCCTCGAGGACCCGGTCCTGCACCTCGGGGGTCTCGAACTCCGACGCCTCGATGTCGATGTCGATGGCCTTGAGCCCGTAGGCGTCGATGACCTTCTGGTACGCCCCGGCCAGCGACTGCGCGTCCTGGCAGACCTCGCCGAGCTTGTTGCCGGACCAGCCGCCGATGGACGGGATGACGTCGCCGCCGCCGGCGCGGACCTCGTCGATCGTGGCCTTGTCCGGGCCGTCCAGCGGCCGGGTGCCGTCCCAGGCCGGGTTGCAGGTGCCGTCGGAGAGGATGAACGCCAGCGTGAAGTCCTTGATGCCGGTGGCGCTCATCACCTCGCTGACCGCCGGCGGGTTGCCCCAGCCGTTGTAGAGGTAGGGCGCGGCCGCGGACGGAGAGGCGGCGGCGGGGGCGTCGGGCGCCTCGGCGCTCAGCGCGGGGACAGCGCCGAGGGCGAGCGCGGCCGTCGCCGCGGCACAGGCAAGCAGGCTCTTCCGGACCTTGCTCACGGTTTCCTCCTTCGGGGCGTTCGGGGCCTGCTTTCGCAGGTCACGGGCGGGGGAGCCCGTGGTGATCCGGAACACTGCCAGAGGCGCAAAAAGGTCTGTACCACCAAAAGTCGGACTTGATTTCACAGTGAGGTGCGCTGAGCGAGCGGGAAAACCGCAGGCGCCGAACGGCGTTCGGGAGGCGCGCCGCCTGCGGGCGAGATCACGGGGCCGTCCGCGAGCCCATCGCGATCTCGTCGTCGCCGCGTGGTTCCATCGGTGCGTGGCTTCCCCGACCGCGCCCGTCCTCGTGCGCCGCGCCGACCGCGCGCGGCGGCGCACCACCTGGGACGCGGCCGGCCGGCGGGTGCTGGAGCACTCCTTCGGCTTCCTCCGCGTGCTCGGCGGCCCCGGGACCGGCAAGAGCACGCTCATCGCCGAGCTGGCCGCGGACCGGATCCGCCACCGCGGGGTCTCGCCGGAGAACGTCCTGGTGCTCACCGCGAGCCGGCGCGCCGCGGCGTGGATGCGCACCGAGATCACCCGGCTGCTCACCGGCACCTCCTCCGAGCTGCGCACCGCGCCCGAACCCCTGGTGCGGACCGTGCACTCCTACGCCTTCGCGGTGCTGCGGCTGCAGGCCGTGCGCGACGAGCTGCCGCCGCCCCAGCTGCTCAACGGCCCGGACCAGGACGCGCTGGTGCGCGAGCTGCTGGCCGGTGACGTGGAGGAAGGGGCCCGTGACTGGCCGGAGCCGCTGCGCCCGGCGCTGTCCGTCCCCGGCTTCGCCGAGGAGCTGCGCGACCTCCTGCTGCGCGCCGCCGAGCGCGGCGTGGGCCCGGAGCGGCTGGTGGCGCTCGGCCGCCAGCACGACCGGCCCGAGTGGGTCGCCGCAGGCACGTTCGCCCGGCAGTACGAGCAGGTCACCCTGCTGCGCGGCGCCGGAGGCGCGCAGGCGCCCGCGCTGGACGCCGCCGAGCTGGTCGGCTCGGCGCTGCTGGCCTTCGACACCGATCCCGGGCTGCTCGCCGCCGAGCAGGACCGGGTGCGCTACGTGTTCGTCGACGACGCGCAGCACCTGGACCCGCAGCAGTACTGGCTGATCAGGCGGCTCGGTGACACCGCCACCGAGTTCGTGCTCGTCGGCGACCCGGACCAGGCCGTGTACTCCTTCCGCGGCGCCGACCCGCGCTGCCTGGTGGACTCCGACCCGGACGGCGACAGCACCGAGGTGCTCACCATCGACCACCGCATGTCCAAGGCGGTCCGCGAAGCGGTGCAGCGGTTGGCCGAGCGGCTGCCGGGCTCGGGCCCGCAGCGCAGGCTGGTCGAGCCCGAGGACAGTCCCGACGGGGCGGTGCAGGTGCGGCTGTTCGCCACCGAAGCGCAGGAGGCGCACTGGGTCGCCGACCAGCTGCGCCGGGCGCACCTGCTCGACGAGGTCCCGTGGTCGGAGATGGCGGTCGTGGTGCGCTCCACCGGTCTGTCGCTGCCGGTGCTGCGCCGCGCGCTGCTCGCCGCGGGCGTGCCGATCGCGCTGCCGGTCGACGACGTCCCGCTGGCGCAGCGCACCGCGGTCCGTCCACTGTTGACACTCCTGCGGTGCGCCGCGCGGCCGCACGAGCTCGACCCGGAGGCCGCCGCCGAACTGCTCGCCTCGCCGCTCGGCGGCGCCGACCCGCTGGCGCTGCGCCGGCTGCGCCGCGGGCTCCGCCGCCTCGAACTCGCCGCGGGCGGCGACCGCGGCAGCGGGGAACTGCTGGTGGAGGTGCTGCAGGACGACGACCGCCTCGCAGCGCTGGAGGACTCCGCCGCCGAACCCGCCCGCCGGGTCGCGGCGTTGCTGCGCACGGCCACCGAGTCGGTGCGGGCCGGGCACAGCGTCGAGGAGACCCTGTGGCGGGTCTGGAAGGCCAGCGGTCTGGAGAAGCGCTGGCTGGCGCAGACCGAGCGGGGCGGCGCCGTCGGCGCGCAGGCCGACCGGGACCTGGACGCCGTGGTCTCGCTGTTCGACGCGGCCGCCCAGTTCGTCGACCGGCTGCCCGGCGCGGACGCCGCCGGCTTCGCCGACTACCTGACCAGCCAGCAGATCGCGGGCAGCTCGCTGGCCCCGACCGCGCCCCGCGACAACGCCGTCCAGGTGCTCACCGCGCACGCCGCGAGCGGCCAGGAGTGGGAGGTCGTGGCGATCCCCGGCGTCCAGGAGGGCGTCTGGCCCGACCTGCGGCTGCGCGGCTCGCTGCTCGGCGTGGAGCGGCTGGTGGACGTGCTGTCCGGGATGGACGCCGAGCGGGTGTCGGCCACCGCCCCGCTGCTGGCCGAAGAACGCCGGCTGCTGCGCGTCGCGGCCAGCCGGGCGCGGCGGAACCTGCTGGTCAGCGCGGTGCGCGGGGAGGACGCCCAGCCCTCGCGGTTCCTCGACGAGCTGGAGGGCGTGGACAGCGACCCCGACGTGGTGGAGCGGCCGATCGCCCGCCCGGAGCGCGGTCTGGCGCTGGCCGACCTGGTCGGCGAGCTGCGCCGGGTGGTGTGCGACGCCGAAGCCGAGCCGCGACGGCGCCGGCGCGCGGCGAAGCAGCTGGCGCGGCTGGCGGCGGCGGGCGTCCCGGGCGCCAGCCCGGACACCTGGTACGGGCTGCCGGAGCCCTCCACGGAGCGGCCGCTGGTGACCGGTGACGAGCCGGTGCGCGTTTCACCCTCCACTGTGGACGTACTGGCGAAGTGCCCGCTGCGCTGGCTGGTGGAGCGGCACGGCGGTCAGGACACCGCCGAGCTCGCCTCGATCACCGGGACCCTGGTGCACGCGCTCGTGCAGGCGGCCGCGGACGGCGCGGACGCGGCGCAGCTGCGCAAGGCCCTCGACGACGCCTGGGAGTCGGTGGACGCCGGTGCCCCCTGGTTCTCCCGCAAGGAGCGCCAGCGCGTGGAGGGGATGCTCGACGCGTTCGTGACCTGGCTGGCGCAGTCGCGGTCCGAGCTCACCCAGGTCGGTGTGGAGCAGGACCTCGACGTCACGGTGCCCGCCCGAGAGGGCGGCCCGTGGCTGCGGCTGCGCGGGCGGGTCGACCGGCTGGAGGTCGACGGCGAGGGCCGACCCGTCGTGGTCGACGTCAAGACGGGCAAGAACCCGGTCAGCAAGGGCGACGCCGAGGAGCACCCGCAGCTGGCGGTCTACCAGCTCGCCGCCGCCCTCGGTGCGTTCGGCGAGCACGACGGCCCGGGCGGGGCCCGGCTGCTGTACGTGGCGAAGGCCGACCGCACGGGGGCGGCCACCGAGCGCGCCCAGCAGGCGCTGGACGACGAGCGGATCGCGGTGTGGCTGGACGTGGTGCACAAGGCCGCCGCCGACAGCCTCGGCCCGGTCTACGTGGCCGCGGAGAACTCCGACTGCCCTCGCTGCCCGGCCCGCACCTGCTGCCCGGTCCACCCGGCCGGAAGGCAGGTCCCCCGGTGACCGAGCCCGAGCCGACCGGTGCCGTGGCCCCCGCGACGTCCACGGGAGTCGCGCTCCGTGGTCCCCGGCCGCCCGCGCGCCGAGGACCCGTGGGCCGGGCCTCGTCGCGCTGTGTCCCGGTGCGCGGTGTCCCGGTGAGCTGGGGGGCGGCGCGTCGGGGGGCCGCGAGTCCCACCGACGTCGGGGCTGGGACCCCCATCGGAGTTGCGCCGGGAGCACGGCGACGCCGGAGAGGGGAGGTGTGCTGGTGAGCGAGGCGAAGGTCAGTCCGCAGCGGATCGCGCAGGCGCTGGGCCTGCACCCGCCGACGCCGGAGCAGGCCGCGGTCATCGCCGCGCCCGCCGAACCAGCGCTCGTCGTCGCGGGCGCGGGTGCGGGCAAGACCGAGACCATGGCCGCGCGCGTGGTCTGGCTCGTCGCCAACCAGCTGGTCACGCCGGAGCGCGTCCTCGGCCTCACCTTCACCCGCAAGGCCGCGCGGCAGCTCGCCGACCGGGTCCGCGCTCGACTGCGCCGGCTCGCCGGGTCGGGCCTGCTCGACGAGGTCGACCCGAGCGGGCAGCTGCGCTCCACGGTCCTCACCGAAGAGCCGACCGTGCTGACCTACCACGCCTACGCCGGGCGGATCGTCGGCGAGCACGGGCTGCGGGTGCCGGTCGAGCCGGGCGCGCGGCTGCTGAGCGAGACGGCGTCGTGGCAGCTCGCGCACCGCGTGGTCGGGACCTGGACCGAGGACCTCGACACCGACAAGGTGCCGTCCACGGTGACCAGCTACGTGCTGCACCTGGCCGGGGAGCTCGCCGAGCACCTCGTGGACCCGAGCGACCTGCGCGACCACGCCGAGCGGCTGTGCCAGGTCATCGAGAACGCGCCCCGCGCCAAGGGACAGCGCGCGAACCTGCCGCAGGAGCTGGTGAAGGTCGTCGCCACGCAGCAGCTGCGGGTCGCACTGCTGCCGCTGGTCGAGGAGTACGCGCAGAGCAAGCGGCGGGAAGGCGCGATGGACTTCGCCGACCAGATGTCGCTCGCCGCGCTGCTGGCCGCCGAGCACCCCGAGGTGGTCGCGGGCGAGCGGGCCCGCTACGGCGCCGTGCTGCTCGACGAGTACCAGGACACCGGGCACGCGCAGCGGGTGCTGCTGCGGTCGCTGTTCGGCCAGGGCGACCCGCTGCCGGTCACGGCGGTCGGCGACCCGGCGCAGGCGATCTACGGCTGGCGCGGCGCGAGCGCGGCGAACCTGCCGCGCTTCACCACCGACTTCCCGCGCGAGGACGGCCGGCCCGCCCGCCGCTACGGGCTGCTGACCAGCTTCCGCAACCCACCGGAGGTGCTGCGGGTCGCCAACGCGGTGTCCGAGCCGCTGCGCCGCACCGGTCTCGAGGTCGACGAGCTGCGCGCCCGGGACGACGCCCCGCCGGGCGACATCCGGCTGGCCCTGGCCGGGGACGTCCGCGAGGAGCTCGAGTGGGTCGCCGACCAGATCGCCACCCAGTGGCAGGCCGCGCTCGACGAGACCGGCACGCCCCCGACGGCCGCCGTGCTGGTGCGGCGCCGCGCGGACATGGCCGACATCGCCGCCGTGCTGCGCGAACGCGGGCTCCCGGTGGAGGTCGTCGGCCTCGGCGGGCTGCTCGACGAAGCCGAGGTGCGCGACCTGGTCAGCGCGCTGCGCCTGCTGGTCGACCCGCTCGCCGGCACCGCCGCGATGCGGCTGCTCACCGGCTCCCGCTGGCGCCTGGGTGCCGCGGACATCGCCGCGCTGTGGGACCGGGCGCGCGAGCTCGGCGCGCAGGCGGTCGCAGAACCCGGCTCCGACGACCCGTCCGCCGTGGTCACCGCGGCGCTGCCGGGCGAGAACGCCGAGCAGGCCGGGCTGGCCGACGCCCTCGACGACCCCGGTGACCCGTCGCGCTACTCCGCCGCCGGGTACGAGCGCATCCGCAAGCTCGGCACGGAACTGGCCAACCTGCGGCGGCGCCTCGACCAGCCGCTGCCCGAGCTGGTCGCTGACGTCGAGCGCACCCTGCTGCTGGACATCGAGAGCATCGCGCGGTCGGTGGGGCCGGGCCGGATCCACCTGGACGCCTTCGCTGACGTGGTCACCAGCTTCGCCACGACCAGCCCCTCGGCGACCCTGCCCGCGCTGCTGGACTACCTGTCGGCCGCCGAACGCGCCGAGGACGGGCTGGAACCCGGCGAGGTCGAGGTGGCCGAGGACCGCGTGCAGGTGCTGACCGTGCACGCGGCCAAGGGGCTGGAGTGGCAGGTGGTGGCGGTGCCGCACCTGGTCCGGGACGTCTTCCCCGGCAAGCGCAAGTCGTCGTCCTGGCTGCGCTCGGTGACCCAGCTGCCCGCCGAGCTGCGCGGCGACGCCGAGGACCTCCCGCGGCTCGACCTCGACCGGCTGTCCGGCATGGACCGCAAGGAGATCAGCGAGGCGCTGCACCTGCACGACGAGGAGTTCGAGGAGCGGCGCATCGCCGAGGAGCGCCGGCTGCTCTACGTGGCGGTCACGCGCGCGGAGCGGACGCTGCTGCTCTCCGGGCACTGGTGGGGCGAGAACGGCGACAAGCCGAAGGGCCCGTCGGCGTTCCTCCGGGAACTGGCCGAGGTGCTGCAGGACTCCGGGGCGGGCGTGCTCGACCGCGTGGCCCCGGAACCCGCCGAGGACGAGCCGAACCCGCTGGCCGAAGCGGTGCGCAGCGCGGAGTGGCCGGTCGACCCGCTGGGCCCGCGGCGCGCGGCCGTGGCCGAGGGCGCGGAGATGGTGCGCGCGGCGATGTCCGAAGTGGACTCCGCGGAGCCGGACGAGGACGACGAGGAGGGCTGGGCCCGCGACGTCGACGTGCTGCTCGCCGAGCGCGCCGCGGCCGCGCAGCGCCGCGAGCAGGTCCGGCTGCCCGAGCACCTGTCGGTCAGCCAGCTCGTGGAGCTCGCTGCGGACACCGACGGCCTGGCGCGGCGGTTGCGCCGCCCGCTGCCCTTCCCGCCGAACCCGATGACCCGGCGCGGCACCGCGTTCCACGCCTGGCTGGAGCACCGGTTCACCTCCTCCGCGCTGCTGGACGTCGACGAACTGCCCGGCGCCGCCGACGAGTCCGCGCCGCTGCAGGAGGACCTGGAAGAGCTGCAGCAGGCGTTCCTCGCCGGATCGTGGGCGGACCGCACCCCGCACCGGGTGGAGGTGCCGTTCGAGACGCAGGTCGAGGGGATCGTCCTGCGCGGCCGGATGGACGCGGTGTTCCGCGACCCCGACGGCGGCTGGACGGTGGTGGACTGGAAGACCGGCGCGGTGCCCGGTGCCGACCGGCTGCCCGCGCTGTCGGTGCAGCTGGCGGTCTACCGCCTGGCGTGGGCGGAACTCTCCCGCACACCGCTGGAGAAGGTGCGCGCGGTGTTCCACTACGTCCGCCACGACCACACCCTGCGCCCGGTGGACCTGCTCGACGCCGACGGCCTCCGCGAGCTCATCACGTCGGTCCCCGAAGCGGGGTCGTAACACCTTCGAGTGGCGGAGCTTGAGCCGGCGTGGCGCGGCGGACGAGTATGCCCGCGATGAACACGCACTGGAAGCTCAGCGCCCCACCGGACCTCGAAGTGCACGTGGACACCGACGTGCTCGCCATGCGCGCGCCGCTGGTGCGGGTGCACCGCGACGAAGCCGGGACCTGGTCCTTCGACGGCCCCGGGCAGACCCCGCGCCCGTCCAAGAAGACGGTGCTCAGCGCGGTCCTCGGTGCCTGGCCGCACGTCGCCGCGCTGTCCGACCTGGGCGCCGGTGCCGCGGCCGTGTGGTCGTGGAAGCAGCACGGCTGGGCCAGCGAGTTCGCCTGCGAGTGCGGGTCCTGCGAGCAGCCGGTGGCCTCGGACATCGACCGCCGCAGCTGGCCGCAGGAGCTGCAGCCGCACACCATCGTCAGCGTCGAGCAGGCCGCGCTGTCCGGCCAGGTCGCGCTCACCGACATCATCTCCACGCCCGGCGGGACCGCCCTCCTCGGGCCTGGCGACCACCGCCGCACCGCCGACCTGATGACCCCGGTCGCCCTCGCCAACGTGATCCGCCGCTGGCCGCACACCATGCAGGCGCTGCGCATGCTCAAGGACGGTCGCGGCATGCGCTGGAACCCCGAGGGGCTCAACTGGCACGAGTACGTCGTGGCGTGACGCGCCCCCGCGCGGCGGGGTGTCAGGCGTTCTCGGTGAGCTGCGGGTGCTCGAGGAGGCGGGAGTAGAGGACCTCCAGGAGCCAGCGGCCGAAGAGCGACGACCCGAACTCGGCGGTGCGGTCCTCCGGCGCGATCACCAGCTCCGCGAGGCCGTTCTCCGCCACGTTGACCGCCCCCACGCCGTAGTAGTCCAGCTCGAGCATGCGCAGCGGCCGGTACGGCTGCTGCGACGGCAGGACCACCGCGCACGGCGCCAGGGTCAGCAGGGTGCCGCACGCGCGCAGGGCGAAGCGCGGGTGCGCCACCGGGACCAGCGCGCCGAGCAGGTCCACCGCGGGTACCGGCACGTGGTCGTGCTCGGAGGGCTCGGCCCACGAGCGGAACCAGGACGGATTGAGCTCAGGGCCCCAACCGTGGTGACTGCGCCACCGGTGGACGTCCTGGCGGATGCGCACCACAGCGGTGAACTTCGCGCCGAGGACCTCCACGTCCGGGATCAGGTGGCCGTGCCACCCCAGGGCGCGGGCCGCGTGCTGAAGCTGCTGCACTGGGGCATCGTAGAACGCCGCCGCGGCGCGTCGGGGCCAGGTCTTCCGCCCTGCAGGAGAACCCCTGGTCCGAGCCCGGGGTGCCGCCTCGCGCCGGGCGCCGCGCCGGGGGCTACTGTCTGCGCCGTGAGCGGTCGCGGAGTCGGGGAGACGTGGTGATGATGCGGCGCAGGGCCAGGGCGTTGGCGCACCCCCTGATGCGCGGGCGCGCCGACGAGGAAGCGCTGACCAACCTGCCGGACCACGCCCTGGTCGGCGTGATCAGGATGCCCGGCACCACGAGCAGCCCGGTCCGGTCCATCATCCGGCGCATCATCGGCGCGACCCTCGCGCTGGCCGCCACGGTGGTGCTGGTCTACATCGGCCGCGACGGCTACCGGGACAGCGCGGGCGGCGAGCTCAGCCTGCTCGACTGCGTCTACTACGCGTCGGTCTCGCTGTCCACCACCGGCTACGGCGACATCACGCCGGTCAGCGACCTGGCGCGGCTGACGAACGTGCTGGTCATCACGCCGCTGCGGGTGCTGTTCCTGATCGTGCTGGTCGGTACCACACTGGAAGTGCTCACCGAGCGCTCTCGACAAGCGTTCAAGATCCAGCGCTGGAGGTCCAAGGTGCGCGACCACGTGGTCGTCATCGGGTACGGAACCAAGGGCCGGTCAGCGGTCACCGCACTGCTCGGCGAGGAGCACGAGCCCGGCCGCATCGTGGTGGTCGACACCGACCACACCGCGCTGGAGGCGGCGTCCGCGCAGGGCCTGGTCACGGTCAACGGCTCCGGCACCCGCTCCGACGTGCTGCGGGTGGCCGGCGTCACCCGCGCCCGGGCCATCGTGGTGGCCCCGGCCCGCGACGACACCGCGGTCCTGGTCACCCTGACCGCCCGCGAGCTGGCGCCGAGGGCGCAGATCGTGGCGGCGGTGCGGGAGGCCGAGAACGTGCACCTGCTGCGGCAGTCCGGGGCCGACTCGGTGGTGGTGTCCAGCGAGACCGCGGGGCGCCTGCTCGGCATGGCGACCACCACGCCGTCCGTGGTGGAGATGTTCGAGGACCTGCTCACCCCGGACGCGGGGCTGGCGATCGCCGAGCGCGAGGTCGAGCAGCAGGAGGTCGGCGGCTCCCCGCGGCACCTGCCCGACATCGTGCTCGGCGTGGTGCGCGAGGGGCAGCTGTACCGGGTCGACGCGCCGGAGGCGGACGCGATCGAGGCCGGCGACCGCCTGCTGTACGTGAAGAAGGTGACCCCGGCCGAGCCCTGATCCCCGCGACGCGCGGTGGTTCCGCGACTGCTCGCCGTGCACCGCCGGGATGCTGGCACCATCTGTGTCGTGGGTAGGCAACGAGGTTCGGCGTCGGTCGCGCCGATCCTGCTTGTCCTGGTGCTCCTCGGCATCGTGCTGGCCGGGGTGGCGGTGTGGCCGCTGTGGGCGGCCGCGGACCGGGAGCGCGCGATGCGCCCGGCGACGGCGACCGTCGTCGAGCCGCGCCCGTGCGGCAGCACCCGGGCGGAAGGGGACCTGGTCGAGGTCGAGATCGACGGCGAGGTGCGCCGCGCGTCGTTCGACGGCTGCGGGCACAGCCCCGGCCAGCGGCTGCAGGTGCTGGTCCCGGTCGCCCCGGCCGGCGAGCTCGTGGTGCGCCCGGCCACCGCGGACGACTCGAAGCTCGACCAGCTGGCCGACCGGGCCACCTGGACCCTGCTCGCCCTCGCCTGCGTCGCGGGCGGCGGCTACGCCCTCATGCTGGGCCGGCGTCGGCTCAGCTGACGTAGGAGGCATCGGCCAGCCAGGTGTTGCACTCGGTGATCTCGTTCTTGTAGAAGCCCTGGTCGACCCAGGCGCTGTTGTTCGCGGTGGTGCCGTGGTCGCGCACGGTGGAGTGCTCGTCGCCGCGACCGCGCGAGTCGTCCAGCGCCGGGAAGATGTAGTCGTTGCTGACGCCGCCGTTCTGCAGCGCGGCCAGCGTCATCCCCTCGAAGCACGTCGCCTGCAGCTCCGAGCGGCGGGTCAGCTCCAGCCCCGCCGGGGTGTCCCGGCCGCCCGCGTCGTAGGCGGCGTCGCCGAAGGCGGCGCTGATGCCGGACATGCCCTGCACGGCGTGGCCGAACTCGTGCGCGAACTGCCCGAGGTACGCGCCCGGCTCGACGAGCTGCTCCTGCTCGGCGTAGTACCGGGCGGTCATGTAGATCGTGTGCGTGCCCGGGCAGTACATCGCGGTCTGGTTCCACTTCCGCGTGCCGCACGGGGTCTCGACGTCGCTGCCGGTGGTGACCACGTCCGGCGTGCGGACCGGCAGACCGGCGTCCTCCAGCATCGGCCGCCACGCGGCCATCAGGCACGGCAGCGCGGCGTGGTAGAAGCGGTCCTGCGAGGCGACGTCGGTGCCGAAGGGGGGCAGGTCGCACGGGGTGGTCACCGCGCCGTTGCCCGGGACGTTGATCGGGTGGTCGCCGAGCCTGGCCACCGGGCGGGCCTCGTCGACGTGCTCGTCCTCGCTGGTCACGGAGGTGGTCTCGGAGCTGGTCGACTCCTCGCTGGAGCTCGACGTCGTGGTGGTCCAGTCGTCGCTCGTGGTGGTCTCGCTGCTGCTCGTGGTGGGGCTGGTGTCGTAGTCCGACGCGCGGTCGGAGGTGATCGCCGACGCCACCGCGCCGATCATGGTGATGCCGAACATCGTCACGCCGACCAGCACCAGCGCGACGATGATCCCGGCGTTGCTCTTGCGTCCCGGCGGCCGTCCGGGCGGGAGCGGCGGTCCGGGCGGAGCGCCGCCCCACGGCGGCGCCGGACGGCCGGCCTGCGGCGGCGGGACCGGGCGGACGCCGGGCGGCGGCAACGGGGGACGCTGCGGCCACGGACCCGGGCCCGGCGGCGGGGGAGCGCCGTGCGGGGGCGGTGGCTGCGGGCGGGCACCGCGAGGCTGCTGCGGCGGCCACGGCTGCTGCGGCGGTTGCGGCCGGTGCGGCGGTCGAGGCGGCTGCTGGGTCATCCGGTCTTCCTCGCGGTGTGTCTGATGTGGACGGTGGAGTGCGGCTCAGCGGTCCGCCACCGGGCGTCCGCTCCCGGCAGTGGTTTTCGTGTCGATCTCTCCGTTCGCGGACCGAAGCTTAACGTCGGGCCGCTATGGTTCGGGCCGTGTTGACCAAACGGGGACTGCTGACCGTGCTGGCCGGGCTGCTGCTCGGCGCGCCCGTTCCGGCCGCTGCGCAGGAGCAGCCGGTCGACGCGCCGCCCGGCGCGGTGTCCAGTGAGGTGCACCTCAAGCTGGAGCGCGACGGCGTCGTGTCGGTCACCGAGCAGGTCACCGTCCCCCCGGGCGGGCCCGTGACCCGCACCGTGCCGCTGCGCCAGCCGGTCGGCCCGGGCGAGGACCGGGTCTTCACCGTCCACGACGCCTCGGTGGACGGCGGTGGCGAGGTGCGGGTCGACGACGACGAGGTGCACGTGTCGCTGCGACCCGGGACCTCGACGCTGCGGTACCAGGTGCGCGGTGCCGTCGCGGACGCCGGCGACGTGCAGGAGGTGCGCTGGCAGGCGACCGGCGGCTGGGAGGTGCCGGTGGAGCGCGTCGAGGTGTCGATGCTGGCGCCGAAGGTGCCGCAGGCGATCCTGTGCCTGGCCGGGCCGATCGGCAGCACGGACCGCTGCGACGAGTTCGAGATCACCCACACCCAGGAGATGCGGGCGGTGACGAGCGGTCTCGCGCCCGGCGACCGGGTGGACATCACCTTCGCGCTGCCGGCGGGCACGGTCCCGGCGACGGCGATGACCGAGGAGTACTTCAGCCTGGCGAAGGCGTTCTCGCTGACTCCCGGGACCGGTGTGGGGCTGGCCGCGATCGGGCTGGTCGTGATCGGCGGTCTCGGCCTGGTCTGGTACGCCCGCGGTCGCGACGTGCGGGCGTTCGCCGAGGACGTGGGCCGGGTCGACGTGCTCATGACGGACTCGCGCGGCACCGTCACCTTCGCGTCCCCGGACGGCGTGCTGCCGGGCCAGATCGGCACCGTCGTCGACGAGCGCGTCGACCCGGTGGACGTCACGGCGACCGTCATCGACCTCGCGGTCCGCAACTACCTGCTCGTCGAGGAACTGCCCGACCAGGACTGGCGCTTCGTCCGGCTCAACCCCGCGGACGACGCGCTGCGCCCGTTCGAGCGCGCGGTGTACGACCTGCTGGTCGGGACGTCCGCGGAGGTCCGCCTGTCCCAGCTGCGCGGCCTGGACCTCAGCCGGGTGCGCGACGCGCTGTACGCCGACGTCGTGGAGAAGGACTGGTTCGCCCGCCGCCCGGACGCGGACCGGAACCTGTTCTGGTGGGCCGGGATCGCCGTCGTGGTCGGGGGTGCGGCGTTCACCGCGGTCCTGGCGCTGACGACCTCCGCCGCCCTGGTGGGGCTCGGCGTGGTGCTCGGCGGCGTGGCGATGATGGCCAGCGCCCGCCTCATGCCCGCCCGGACGCAGCGCGGCAGCGCGCTGGTCATGCAGGTCCGCGGTCTGCGCGGCTACCTGCACGAGGTCACGGTGGACTCCCTGCCGCCCGCGGACCGCGAGCTGGTGTTCTCCCGCTCCCTGCCGTACGCGGTGGTCCTCGGCGAGACCAACCGCTGGCTGGCGGAGTTCGCCGGCCTCGACCCGGCCGCGGACGGCACTCCGGGCCTGTACTGGTACTCGGCCCTCGGTGAGGCGGCGGACCTGCAGGGCTTCCGCCGCGCCTTCCCGGTGCTCGTCGAGCGGCTGAACGCGGCGCTGAAGCGCTGACCAGCATGTTCAATCCCAGGCGAGCCGAAGAACGTTACACCACAGCGCATTTCGTGACGATCTCGTGATGCTGCCGCCGAACAGGTGATGTTGACCCGCTTCTTCGCTGGTGGGAACCGTTCCGAACCCGCTTGCGTCACGCTAGAGTGACGACACTTCATGGGGGATCGCAGAACCAGAGGGGTCTGGGATGACAAGCGCGGAGAGTGCGGGGTTCGCTGGGGCGGCAGAGGGCATCAAGGCGGTTGCTGCGCAGACGCAGTGGGTCAACCAGCAGGTCGGCGCCGGGATGCTCTCCCTGGAGCCGGAAGCGGCGGAGAAGGCCGCCAAGCACTGCGAGGACGAGATCCGCGAGCTGCAGCAGCTCTTCCGAGAAGCGCAAGCCATCAACCGTGTGACGGGCTTGGGGGACTACCCGGACGGTCAGCAGTTGGCGAAGCGGTTCGAGGACAAGGCCACCGATCCCACGGCAGGCGCCCTCACGCTCGTCCGACAGATGCAGGACGAGCTGCAGAAGATGGCGGACGCCTACCGGGCAGCGGCCAAGGACTACCGTGCCATCGACGAACAGCACGCCCAAGACATCCAGCGAGGTATGAAGTGAGCACTTTTCCCCGGTCCGTCGTCGCCGTCACCGCTGGGCTGAGCCTCCTCGGCCTCGCAGCGTGCTCCGGAGGCAGCGAGGGGCAGAGCGGCTCGGAGGAACAGCCTCCCACGTCGGCGGCTGCCGGGTCCGGCCTGGCGCAGTTCGACCCGTGCGGCTTCTTCAAGCCTGACGAGTTGACGTCGTGGGGGGTGTCGATGACGTCTGAGGAGTTCTCGCCGGTGGACTTCGAGCCCGGGTGCCAGTGGGAGGGCGAGAACATGGGCGTGACGCTGCAGAAGAACGTCACGGAGACGGTCGAGTCCTACGCCCGCTCGAACTGGGACAAGTACGAGCAGCGGTCGCTGGGCGGCCGGAACGGCGCCATCGCGATCACGGCGGGCGGTACTGGCATGGGGGGCTGCAACGCCCTGGTCGACGCGGGCGGTGGCGTCGTCATCTACGGCGTCGACGGCTACAAGCGGGATTCCGTCGACGCCTGCGCCGAGGTCGAGAAGATCGCCAGCCAAACGGCTTCGAGACTTCCTGAGTGATGGGAGCTAGGGGGAGTCATGGGTTTTGGGGATTGGGTCGGGGATCGGATCAACGACGTCAAGACCGCCGTGCACGACGCCGGTGCCACCGTCCTCGGGTACGACACCATGGCCGAGAAGGAGGCCAAGGAACGCGCCGAGAAGGCGTCGAAAGCTGGTGAGCGGGAACGGGACCAGCTGGACCAGCGCAACCAGGCGCTGCAGGACGAGGTCTACGGGTTCGACCCGCCCGGCATCTCCCAGTGCGTGAACTGGTCGAGCTTCAGCCACGCGGAGATCTACCGCACGAACCAGGACACGATCAAGGAAGCGCAGGCGAACGAAGTCGGCGACGCCTGGGTGAAGTTCGGCAAGGCCCTTCGCGAGCGGGGTGAGAAGTTCGACACCAAGCTCAAGGAGATCATCAGCGGCGGTTGGCAGGGTGAAGCCGCGGAGCAGGCCAAAACCCTCGGCGAACCCGTCAGGAAGTGGATGGAAGGCAGCGGTGCTGCCTTCGAGATGACCGGCAACAACCTGAAGACCGTCAGCTCCGCTGCCGGGCAGGTCAAGGCGACGGTCCCGGAACCGGAAGGGCACAGCTGGGGGCGGACCGCTGTAGCGACGATCGCAGCTGGGCCGTTCGGCGCCGGTGGTGACGCGCTCGCGCAGATGAAGGAGCGCGAGGAGGCCGAGAAGGCCGCGCAGGAAACCATGGCGCGCGTCTACAGCCCGACGTTCACCAACGTCGACGCCCAGATGCCCAAGTACCAGACGCCGGAAGGCAGGACGGTCTGCCCGCCGCCCGTGCCACCGCCGCCGCCCACCGACTGGGGCCGCGGCATGGGCGATCCCGGTGGCCTCAGCAACGGCAGCGTCACGGGCGGGGGCGGCCCCGGCGGCACCGGAGGTGGCCCCGGCGGCTACAGCGGCGTCGGCTCGGGTGGTCCCGGCGGTCACGGCGGAGGCTACGGCAGCGGTGGCGGTGGTGGTTACACGCCGCCGTCCCAGACCGGTAGCCAGTGGGCCAGCGACGACCCGACGAAGCTCCCAGGTCCCGGTACGTTCGGGCCCGGTGGCCCGGGTGGCGGTGCTGGAAGCATCGGCTCGGGTGGAGGAGCTGCGGCGATGGTCGGTGGCCTCGGCGCCGGTGGTGCGGGTGCCGCCGGGCTCGGGCGGGGTGCTGCGGGCGCCGGCGGCATGGCCGCTGGTGGCCGGGCCGGAGCCGGCGGGCTCGGTGCTGGGGGCGGAACCGGCGCGGGGGCGACCGGTGCTGCCGGTGCCGCTGGTGCACGTGGTGCCGGTGGCGCCCGCGGCATGATGGGTGGCATGGGCGCCGGTGCGCGCGGCGGCAAGGGCGGCGAGGACGAAGAGCACGAGCGCCCGTCGTGGCTCGAGGAGCAGGACGACATCTGGATGAACGACATGCCCAAGACCGCGCCCCCGGTCCTCGGCGAGTAGCAGTACTTCGATGCGTTCTGGTGAGGGCTCGGCCGAGCCCTCACCAGAACACGCCAACCAGGAGGAACGACAACGGTGAGCGTGTTGGGTCGCTGGCAGTTGCTGCCAGTACATCTCGACGTCGTCTGCAAGTACTTGGAGATCGACGCGCTGACGCTCCCGCTCAACGTCCGCTCCGTCGGGCGCACCACCGAGCAGCTCGGTCTGATCGCCCGGGCGGAGACGGAACGCATGGTCGCCGCGGGGATCCTCGTCAACGACGAGATCGAGCCGCACCTCGCCGAGGCGCTCAAGCTGCTGGGACACCCCTACCTGTGGGTGGACTCGATCTGGTTCCCGAAGGCCGGGGACGACCACTGCTGGCGCACGGTCGCGGCGGTGACCGAGGGCAACCGGATCGTGCTCGGGGTGCAGGCCCCCAGCGACGACCCCGCCTACGGCGGGATGCTGACCGTCGAGGTGCACGAGAACGTCCCGCTGCCACAGGTGCTGCTGCCGACGCTGCCGCCCGCGCCTCCGGGCAACCGCGGCCCGGTCCGGGTCCCCGCCAGTTCGTTCCGCACCGAGCAGTCCGAGGAGGACGAGCCGGGCAGCTTCATGCAGACCGCGATGCCGACGCGCGGGAGCAGCGGTGATCGCGAGTACGAGCTGTACCAGGCGATCGGCCGCACCCAGCACGTACGGTTGGGCCAGATCGCGGCCAACCTCCGCGACCAGTACGGGCGGACCAAGCGCTCGTCGGTGGTCAAGTGGTTCGACAACGTCGAGCCGGACGGCCGCTACCTCGACCACAACACGCGTGGCAGCACCGGGGAGCAGATCTACATGCTCACCCCCGCCGACGCCCGCACGATCGGCGCGGAGATCGACCGGCTGGTGGCCCAGGTGCGGTGAGGGCTCGTGCCCGTGCGCTGCGCGCACGGGCGATTCCGAAGCGTGATGAAGGGGGCACGCACAGCTGCGGCCACCGCACGTAGGCTGCATGGCATGGTCGAACCCCAGCTGCATCGCGTTACGTTGCCCAACGGGCTGCGCGTGGTGCTGGCACCGGACCCGGCAGTGGGCCAATCGTCAGGGCGGGCTCCTGTGGTCGGTGTCAGCGTGCACTACGACGTGGGCTTCCGTTCCGAGCCGGAGGGGCGCACCGGTTTCGCGCACCTCTTCGAACACCTGATGTTCCAGGGCAGTGAGAGCCTGGAGAAGCTGGCGCACTTCCGCCACGTGCAGGGATCCGGCGGCACCTTCAACGGTTCGACGCACCAGGACTACACCGACTACTACCAGGTGCTGCCGTCGGCCGCGTTGGAGCGGGCGCTGTTCCTCGAGGCGGACCGGATGCGGGCGCCGAAGATCACCGAGGAGAACCTGCGCAACCAGGTGGACGTGGTCAAGGAGGAGATCCGGCTCAACGTCCTCAACCGCCCCTACGGCGGGTTCCCCTGGATCCTGCTGCCCCCGGTGCTGTACTCGACCTTCGCCAACGCGCACAACGGCTACGGCGACTTCACCGACCTGGAGCAGGCGACGGTCGACGACTGCGCCGCCTTCTTCGACACCTACTACGCGCCGGGCAACGCGGTGCTCACGGTGGCCGGCGACATCGACGTCGAGCGCACCATCGACCTGGTCGAGAAGCACTTCGGTGACGTCCCGGCCCGCGAGGTCCCGCCGCGCCCGTCGTTCGCCGAGCCGTTCCCGGCCAGCGAGCAGCGCGGCACGCACCAGGACGCGCACGCGCCGCTGCCCGCGGTCGCCCTCGGCTACCGGCTGCCCGACCCGGTCGGCGAGCTGGACGCCTACCTGGCCGACGTGGTGCTGGCCGCCATCCTCAGCGACGGCGACGCCTCGCGCCTCCAGCAGCGCCTGCTGCACCGGGAGTCGCTCGCGGTCGACGTGCACGCCGGGTGCGGCCTGATGGGGGCGCCGCTGGACGCCCGTGACCCGGACACCTTCACCATCACCGCGATCCACACCCCCGAGGTGGGGCTGGACCGGGTGGTCGCCGCCATCGACGAGGAGCTCGACGCGCTCGCCTCGGAGGGCCCGAGCGCCGACGAGCTGGCGCGCGTCACCGCCCGCTGGGCCGCCAGCCTCCACCGCGAGCACGATCGGGTGATTTCCCGGACGCTCGACCTGGGCAGCGCCGAGCTGCTGCACGGCCGCGCGGAGCTGATCTCCGAGCTGCCGGAGCGGATCGGCGAGGTCACCGCCGAGGGCGTCGCGGCGGCCGCCAAGGCGCTGCGCGCCGACGCGCGCGCGGTGCTGGAGATCGAACCCGCTGGTGACGAGAACGGAGGTGCGGCATGACCCGCGCAACGCACCGCAGCGCCGAGGAGATCGGCCGCACCGAGCTGGGGCCGCGGCCGCTGCCGCCGCTCGGCGAACCCCGCACCGGTCAGCCGCCGGAGACCGTGGACACCGTGCTGGGCAACGGGCTGCGCGTGATCGCGGCCCGGCACGGCGTGGTGCCGATGGTCGAGCTGCGGCTGCGGATCCCGTTCGCCGGCGAGGCCCCGGAGCACCCGGCGCGCGCCGAGCTGCTGGCCGAGACGCTGCTCACCGGCACCGAGCGGCGCAGCCGCGTGCAGATGGACACCGACCTGGCCGCGGTCGGCGGTGACCTGCACGCCTTCGTCGACCCGGAGCGGCTCAGCGTCACCGGCAACGCCCTGGCCTCCGGCCTGGACACGCTGCTCGACGTGCTCGGCGACGCGCTGACCGGCGCCGCCTACCGCGACGAGGAGATCACCGGCGAGCGCGCCCGGCTGGTCGAGCGCATCGCCGTGGCGCGTTCGCAGCCGCGCGTGATCGCGCGGGAGGAGCTGCAGCGGCACCGCTACGGCGACCACCCGTTCGTCCGCGAGGTGCCGCAGGCCGAGGAGGTCGCCGCGGTCACCGCGGAGGAGGTCCGGGCCCTGCACCCGGAGGCGGTCCTGCCGCGCGGTTCGGTGCTGGTGCTCGTCGGCGACATCGACCCGCAGCAGGCGGTGGCCTCGGTCGAGCGCGTCCTGGGCAGCTGGGAGTCCGAGAGGAGCGCCCAGGAGCTGCCGGCGCTGCCGGAGGTGCGGGGCGGCGACGTGAAGCTGGTGCACCGGCCGGGCGCGGTGCAGTCGCAGCTGCGGTTCTCGGCGCAGGCGCTGCCGCGCACCGACCCGCGGTACCCGGCGCTGCAGATCGCGAACCTGACCTTCGGCGGGTACTTCTCCTCGCGGCTGGTGGAGAACATCCGCGAGGACAAGGGCTACACCTACGGCGCGCACTCCTCGTTCGAGTTCACCCCCGGCAACGGCACGCTGCTGGTGGACGCCGACACCGCGAGCGAGGTGACCGCCGCCGCGCTGCTGGAGACCCGCTACGAGCTGGCCCGGCTGGCCCTGGTGCCGCCGACCGAGGCCGAGGTCGAGTCGGCCCGCCAGTACGCCATCGGCGGCCTGCTCACCTCCACCGCGTCGCAGTCCGGCATGGCCTCGACGCTGCTGTCGCTGGCGGTGGCCGGGCTGGCGCAGGACTGGCTGGTGGAGCACCCGGAGCGGCTGCGCGAGGTGACGGTCGAGCAGGTGGCCGAGGCGGCGAAGTGGTTCGCCCCGACCTCGTTCACCGGTGTCGTCGTCGGTGACGCGGACCAGCTGGCCGGCCAGATGCAGCTGCTGGGTGGTGTGGTGCTGCCGTGATCGAGACTTCCGGTGAGGCGGGCGAATGACCTCCAACGCGTGCGCGGGACCCGGTTTCCAGCTGGACGCCGCTCCGCTGCTGTCCCGGTCCACGGTGGACCGGCGGGAGCAGCTGCGGGACGTCCCCGACGGGGGCGCCGAGCTGTGGGCGAAGGGCCGGGTGGTGCTGGTCGACTCCCGGGGCCGGACCCCCATCGACGTCGACGCCGGGCTGGTGACCCACCCGACCGCCGACTTCGGTGAGCGGCCGGCGCCCGGGGCGGTGCTGCTCGGCGTCGAGTCCGGGACCAGCTACTGGGCGCTGCGCAGCAGCCACGACGGCGCCCAGGAGGGCTGGCGCGACCTGCGCAGCGGCGGCGCGCTGCTCAACGACACCGACGCGGGGCTGTTCACCACCGCCGTCGGCCTGTTGAGCTGGCACGACCACGCCCGCTACTGCGCGGTGTGCGGGGCGGCCACGACGCAGGTGCGCGCGGGCTGGGCGCGGCGCTGCACCGGGTGCGACCGCGAGGAGTACCCGCGGACCGACCCCGCGGTGATCTGCCTGGTGCACGACGGCGCGGACCACGTGCTGCTGGCCCGCCAGCCCACCTGGCCGCCGGGGCGGTACTCGGTGCTGGCCGGGTTCGTCGAGGTCGGTGAGTCGCTGGAGGCGTGCGTGGCGCGCGAGGTGGCGGAGGAGGTCGGCGTGGAGGTCAGCCACGTCCGCTACCTGGGCAGCCAGCCGTGGCCGTTCCCCCGGTCGCTGATGCTGGGCTTCGCCGCGATCGCGGACCGCTCGGCGCCGCTGGTCCCGGCGGACGGCGAGATCGAGGACGCGCGCTGGGTGCACCGCGAGGAGGTGCTGGCCGCGCTGGAGTCGGGCGGCAAGGCGGTCGGCGGCCTCCGGATGCCCCCGAGCGTCTCCATCGCCCACCGCATGATCCGCGGCTGGGCGACCTGGCAGGGCTGAGCCCGGGGCCGGCCGGGACGCCCGGCCGGCCCCGAGCCGCGACACGCCGCCCGGTCCCCCGGGGTGTGACCCTGATCGGGGGACCGGGTCTGCGAAGATGCCGGGCATGGCCGATCAACCGCGACTCCTGGAAGGTCTCGACCCGGAGCAGCGGCAGGCGGTCATCGCACCACGCGGACCCGTGTGCGTGCTGGCCGGCGCGGGCACCGGCAAGACCCGCACCATCACCCACCGCATCGCCTACCTCGTGCAGCGCGGCCTCGTCGCGCCGCAGCAGGTGCTGGCGGTCACCTTCACCGCCCGCGCCGCGGGGGAGATGCGCTCCCGGCTGCGCGCGCTGGGGGCGGCGGGCGTGCAGGCCCAGACCTTCCACGCCGCGGCGTTCCGGCAGCTGCGCTACTTCTGGCCGCGGGTGCACGACACGCCGATGTGGCAGCTCACGGACAACAAGTTCCGGCTGGTCGTGCAGGCGGCGAACAAGGTCGGGCTGTCCACCGAGAAGGAGGACGTCCGGGACCTCGCCGGCGAGATCGAGTGGGCCAAGGCCTCGCTCGTCGGCCCGGAGCAGTACCCGGCCGCGGCCGCGGCCGCCGGGCGGGACGTCCCGGTGCCGCCCGAGCAGCTGAGCAAGGCCTTCGCCGCCTACGAGCAGCTGAAGAACCGCGCGCAGGCCCTCGACTTCGACGACCTGCTGCTGCACATCGCGGCCATCCTGGAGGACCAGCCGGACGTCGCCGAGGAGTTCCGCAGCCGCTACCGGTCCTTCGTGGTGGACGAGTACCAGGACGTCAACCCGCTGCAGCAGCGCGTGCTCGACGCGTGGCTGGGCAACCGCGACGACCTCACGGTGGTGGGCGACGCGAACCAGACGATCTACTCCTTCGCGGGCGCCTCCCCGAAGTGGCTGATCGGGTTCCCCCGCCGGTTCCCGGAGGCCACCGTGGTCCGGCTGGAGCGGGACTACCGCAGCACCCCGCAGGTGGTGGCGCTGGCGAACCAGGTCATCGGCGCGGCCCGGGAACGCCCGGCAGGCACCCGGCTGAAGCTGGTCGGCCAGCGCCCGGACGGCCCGCAGCCGGACTTCGCCGAGCACGAGGACGAGACCCAGGAGGCCGAGGCGGTCGCCCGCGGCATCGCACAGCTGGCCAAGCGGGGTGTGCCGCTGTCGGAGATCGCGGTGCTGTTCCGGGTCAACGCGCAGTCGGAGGTCTACGAGAAGGCGCTGGCCGACGCCGAGATCCCGTACCAGGTGCGCGGCGGGGAGCGCTTCTTCGCGCGGGCCGAGGTGCGGCAGGCGATGGCCGCGCTGCGGACGGCCGTCGCCCGCGACGACGGTGCGCAGGACCTGCCGGCGACCGTCCGCGACGTGCTGCGCGAGGTCGGGCTGACCGACGAGCCGCCGTCCGGTGGGGCCGCCCGCGAGCGCTGGGAGTCGCTCATCGCGCTGGTGGAGCTCGCCGAGGAGCTGGTGGAGACGGTGCCCGAGGCGGACCTGGCCCGCTACGTCGCGGAGCTGGACGCGCGGGCCGACTCCCAGCACCCGCCGACGGTCGAGGGCGTCACCCTGGCCTCGCTGCACGCGGCGAAGGGCCTGGAGTGGGACGCGGTGTTCCTGGTCGGCCTGGTGGAGGGGACGCTGCCGATCCAGCACGCCGACACCGACGCGGCCATCGAGGAGGAGCGCCGCCTGCTCTACGTCGGCGTCACCCGGGCCCGCGAGCACCTGCGCCTGTCGTGGGCGTTGTCGCGCGCCGGCAGCCGGCGCTTCCGCAGGCGCAGCCGGTTCTTGCACGGGCTGGTCCCGGACGACCACCCCGCCGCGCTGCCGAGCCGGGCGAAGCAGCGCGAGCAGCTGCCGCGGCCGTCCAAGCCGGTCAAGCCGCGCTGCCGCATCTGCGGCGCGCCGCTGGTGAACACGATGGACGTCAAGCTGGGGCGTTGCGCGGACTGCCCGTCCGATGTGGACGAAGACCTGCTGACCCAGCTGAAGGCGTGGCGCAGCGAGCGGGCGCGCCAGCTGAAGGTGCCCGCCTACGTGGTGTTCACCGACGCGACGCTGACCGCCATCGCCGAGCAGCGCCCGACCGACGAGAGCGCGTTGGTGGGCATCTCCGGGATCGGGGCGTCGAAGGTGCAGAAGTTCGGCTCCGACGTCCTCGCACTGGTCCAGGGCGAGCGGCCCGACATGCGGTGAAACCGCTGGTCACAGGACCATTTCAAGCGATCGAGGGGTTTTCTCGAAAAATGCGTTGCGGCGGGGACAGCGGTCCCCATAGCCTGCAAGAGCGCGAGTCGTGGTCGGCCGGACCACGATCCTGAGTCCTGGAAGGGGTGGCAATCGTGAAGACGTTCTCCATCAACGCCACCCCGAGCAACCGTGTGGCCGGGGCCATCGCGCGTTTCCGTGTTTCTCCTGCGCCATTCGCCGCTGACATGTCCGCTGCTCAGGTGGACGCCGCGCATGGCGGAGAGTTCCAGCCGCGTTGGTTCCGCGCGCTCCCGGTGAGCGCGGTGGCCCCGCGTCGGTCCGCACGTGGGCGAAACCTCGATCTTGTGATCTAGGAGCGCCTGCACAGGCTTGTCGAAGGCCGCGGACCGGTGAACGGGTCCGCGGCCTTCTTGGCGTTGCCGGAAAAACCACTTCCTTCCACAACCACGACTTGTCATCCACGACTTGTCATCGATCGATCACAGGAGGACGTCGCATGTTGACCGCGGGTGTGCCGATAGGGAACTCGGACACCGACGTGCAGCCAGCTGTCGACACCGTCGCCGGGCTGTTGGACACCGCCGGCCTGGACGACTCGTTGCCGTGCCGCCGGGACCCGGACCTGTGGTTCGCCGAGAACCCACGGGACCTGGACCAGGCCAAGGCCTTGTGCGCCGACTGCCCGATCCGGCCCCAGTGCCTGGCCGGCGCGCTGTCCCGCGGCGAGCCGTGGGGCGTCTGGGGAGGCGAGATCTTCGAGCGCGGTGCGGTGGTGGCCCGCAAGCGCCCGCGCGGCCGCCCGCGGAAGCACCCGCGGCCCGCGGACGAGCCGACCGCGCCGGGCCGCCAGGGGCAGGCGGCGTGACACCGGGTGCGGTGCTGCGGCACCGGCCGGGACGACTGGGGTACGTGACGACTGGGGAACGTGACGACTGGGGAGATGTGATGAGCCCGGAACAGATCATCCACGTGCGCATGGACGAGTTGCGAGAGGAGGCGCAACGCCATCGACGGGCCCGCAGGATGACCGCCGGTCGCTGGTGGCGGCGGCTGGCCGCCTACGCGGAGCGGCGGGCCGAGTGCGCGTCGCGACAGCGCTGAGCGGGCGTGCTGCGGGTCGTGCGGTCGCCGTCGGGAGAGACCGGCGGCGACCGTGACGGCAAAACCGTCGCGGCGGGCGTGGCGCGCCCCTAAGCTGGTCGTCCGTGGCCACGCATTCGCACGACAACATCGACTGGGACGCGCACCTGCAGCGGTTGCGGGAGGCGGACGAGCTCAACGCGCCCGAGACCGCCGAGCTGGTCGCCCGGCTGCTGCGGGCGGACGACCGCACCGTGCTGGAGATCGGCGCCGGGGCAGGCGGCACGGCCGCGGCGTTCGCCGCCGCGCTGGGCGACACCGGCGGCGAGGTGGTCGTGGTGGACACCGCGCCGGAGCTGCTCGCGGCTGCCGCCGAGCGGGCGGGCTCGGTGTCGGACCGGGTCGCCGTGCACGTGGTCCAGGCGGACGCCGCAGCGGACGGGCTGGCCGAGGCGGTCGCGCAGACCGGCGCGCCCACGCAGGCCGACCTGGTCTTCGCCGCGTTCGTCGTGCACCACCTGCCGGACCAGCTCGCTGGGCTGCGCCGCCTCGCGCAGCTGGTGCGCCCGGGCGGGCAGCTGGCGATCGTCGAGTTCGGGCTGCCGACGAGGGTGCTGCCCGACGACCTCGGCATCGGCGAGCCGGGCCTCGAGGCACGGCTCATCTCCGCGCACGACCAGTGGTTCCGGCGGATGCGCGCCGAGATGGACGGCTCGGTCCGGATGCCGGTGGGCTGGGGCACCGCGCTGGCGGAGGCGGGCCTGACCGGCGTGCGCTCGTGGAGCTACCTGGTCGACCGCCCGGCCCCGCTGGACGCGCTCGGGCGCAGCGCGGTGCTGCGGCGCCTGCAGCTGCTGCGCAGGCACGCCGAGGAGTTCGTGGACCAGGACGACCTGCGAACGCTCGACGAGCTGCTGGACGAGGGCGGCGAGCACTACGTCGGGAACCGGGACGACGTCTACTTCCTGGCCACGCACACGGTCCACGTGGGCGTGCGGGAGTCCGCGGGCGACCCGGCGTAGCCGGAGCGAGCCCGGCCGACGTCCCCGTGGCGCACGCTGCGGAGGTCGGGCCCGGCACGGCCACCGCCGCGTCGTCGGACGGGCCGGGTGGTCGGCAAGCCGGTCAGTCGGTGAAGCCCGGCTGCCACCGCTCGATGATGTCGAGGACGTCGACCTCCGCGTCGAGCTGGCACAAGATCCCGATCGCGCCCAGCGTCACCCGGTGGATGAGCAGGTAGTCCGGGGGCAGGTTCAGCCAGCGGCCGGTGCGGAAGTCGGGGCTGCGCAGGTCGCCGACCCGCTCGGCCTGCCGCTGCAACCAGCGCCGGGTGAAGTGGAACGTCGTGGTGCGGACGGGGTCGACGAACGGCGCCAGGTAGGCCATGACGTCCTCGGCCGCCAGCTCGTGGCCGGGCTGCACGAACCGCTCGGCACGCAGCAGTTCGAGCAGCTCGTCGGGCGTGCCGTCCAGGGCCAGCCGGATCATGCGGCCGAAGGTGGCGGGCAGGCCGTGGGGCAGCCGGGCGACCGCCCCGAAGTCGATCACGGCGAGGCGTCCGTCCGGCAGCAGCATGAAGTTGCCCGGGTGCGGGTCGGCGTGCAGCAGGCCGACCCGCGCGGGAGACGAGTAGTGGAACTCGGCGAGCAGCCGGCCAGCGAGGTCGCGCTGCTCACGGTCGCCGTCGGCGATGATCTTCGAGTACGGGGTGCCGGTGACCCACTCCGTGACGACCACCTTCGGCGAGCTGGCCACCACGGCGGGCACCCGCACGTCCTCGGCGTTCTTGAAGACCTTGGCGAAGGCGCGCTGGTAGTCGGCCTCGGTGCGGTAGTCCAGCTCCTCGACCATCCGGTCCTGCAGCTCGGCCAGCAGCGGCTTGACCTCCGCGCCCGGGGCCAGTGACTGGAACAGCCGGGAGAACCGCGTGAGCTGGCGCAGGTCGGAGCGCAGCGCCTCGTCCGCTCCGGGGTACTGCACCTTCACCGCGACCTCGCGCCCGTCGTGCCAGACCGCCCGGTGCACCTGCCCGATGCTGGCCGCGGCGGCCGGGGTGTCGTCGAACTCGCTGAACCGCTTGCGCCAGCCGCTGCCGAGCTGCTCGTCGAGCACCCGGTGCACGCTGCCTGCGGCCATCGGCGGGGCCGCGGCCTGCAACTTGGTGAGCGCCTCGCGGTACGGCCCGGCCATCTCGTCCGGCACGGCGGCCTCGAAGACGCTCAGCGCCTGGCCGAACTTCATGGCGCCGCCCTTGAGCTGGCCGAGCACGGAGAACAGCTGCTCAGCGGTCTTGGCTGACGTCTCGGCGCTGATCTGGGCCGCGTCCTGGCCGGCGAGCCGCTTGCCCCAGCCGGCCGCCAAGCGGCCAGCGACGCCGAGTGGCAGGCTGGCGAGCTTCGCGGTGCGGTGCGCTGCTCGGCGCGGGATGTCGGCCACGAATTCTCCTTGGTGCGCGCAGGAAAACCCCTCTCGAGGTTCGAAGGCACCCTCCAGGTGCGATTCGAAATCGAGGAACCCAGTCACATGCTAGAGGTTTGTGCGCGTGCCTTGGGCGGCGTCGCCCATGTTCTTCGCCGACATTGCGTCGCGAGGCGCATTCGACTGCTCCGCTGATCCGTCGAAAGCGGCGGATTCGGCGTTTCGGGCGCAGTCGGTGGAATGGCCGAAAACGGCTGGAGCGCGCTCGGCGGGCGGCCGGCCGCGGGGCGCGCTGGGCGCCCGGGGCGGGCCGCGGCGGCCGGGAAGCGCGATCGTCCCCCCGACGCACCGGCCGCGGGGCCGCTGCGGGGCCCGGCGAGCGCCGGGGGCCTGGCGGGTGGGCCAGCGGCGGCCCACCCGGGCCCGGTCAGGCCTTGCCGAGGATGCGGGTCATCTTGGTGCCGCAGACCGGGCACGTGCCCTTGGCCATCCGGCGACCGTTGGTCTCCGAGACTTCGCCAGGGAAGTCACGCTTCTCCCGACATTTGACGCAGTAGCCGTTGTACGTCTCGGCCACGGCTCCCCTCCTTCTGTCGTGACCCAGCTCGCTGGCCGGATCGTCTGCTGCCCTGCTCCGGGCGGCTGGGGGAACGGTACATGTGGGCTATTCAACATGCATCCAAGAAGAGCATCGCATGTTCGACTTAATTGAGTAATCCCCCAAGAGGTCACGGTGCGTGATCGTTGTGGTGCGGCTCACCGGGGGATCCGATTGTCGGCTCTTCTCGCTAGGGTCCAGTTCCGTGGCTGAACCCCAGGTCGAGGTGCGCCGCAGCAAGCGCCGCCGGCAGACGGTGAGCGCGTATCGCGACGGTGACAAGATCGTGGTGCTGCTCCCCGCGCGGATGACGCGCGCGGAGGAAAAGCGCTGGGTGGCGGACATGCTCAGCCGCCTCCAGCGGAGCGAGACGCGCCGGCGCTCGCCGGCGCGCGAGTCGGACGAAGCGTTGGTCGCGCGGTGCCGGGAGCTGTCCGCGCGGTACCTGGACGGCCGGGCCGAACCGAAGGGGGTGCGGTGGGTCCGCCCGATGCGGACCCGCTGGGCCTCCTGCACGCCGAGCGAGGCCACCATCCGGGTGAGTCGACGCCTCCGAGATGTACCCGGATGGGTGCTGGATTACGTGCTCGTCCACGAGCTGGCGCACCTGCTCGAGCCCGGGCACGGCCCGGACTTCTGGACGTGGGTGCGGCGCTACCCGAAGACCGAGCGCGCGATCGGCTACCTCGAGGGGCTGTCCGCCGCCGCGCAGCTCGGCCTGAGCCTCGACGGCGACGACGAGGACGGCTGAGGCAGCGCCGCCGCCAGCACGGTCAGGGCTGGTCGTCGTCCCGCTTCGACCCGTCCTCACCGCTGTCGTCGTCCCCGGAGTCCTCCTCGCCGGACTTCGCGGCCTCGTCGGCCTCGGCGCGGCGGATCGCGGCGATCGGGTCGTCCAGGTCGGCGTGCCCGCCGCCCCAGCGGTCGGCGAAGTCCAGCGGCTCGTCCAGGTCCGAGCTGTCCGGCAGCAGGTCGGGGTGGTCCCACACCCGGTCCCGGTTCTCGGCGCCGTGCCGCTCGGTCATCAACCGCCACAGGTTCGCCGCGTCGCGCATCCGGCGCGGCCGCAGTTCGAGCCCGATCAGCGTGGCGAAGGTCTGCTCGGCAGGACCCCCGGTCGCCCGGCGGCGGCGCACCATCTCGCTCAGCGCGTCGGCGCCCGGCAGCCGTTCGCCGACCGCGTCCGAGACGACCACGTCGACCCAGCCCTCGACCAGCGCGAGCAGCGTCTCCAGCCGCTTCAGCGCGGCCTCCTGCTCCGGGGTGGTCTTGGGCTCGAGCATCCCGGAGCCCATGAGCTCCTGCATCGAGGCCGGGTTGCTCGGGTCGATCTTCGAGGCCAGGTCCTCGAGCGCCGAGGTGTCGATGTGGATGCCGCGCGCGAACTCCTCGACGGTCGCCAGCAGCCGCTGCGCCAGCCACGGCACGTGGGCGAACAGGCGGTGGTGCGCGGCCTCCCGGGCGGCCAGGAACACGGTCGCCTCGCTGACCGGCCGGTCCAGGCCCTCCACGAAGCGCGTGACGTTGGCCGGCAGCAGCGCGGCGGTGCCCGTCGGGCCCAGCGGGAGGCCGACGTCGGTCGAGGTCAGCACCTCGCCGCCGAGCTGGGCCAGGCCGTTGCCGAGCTGCGAGCCGAAGGTCATGCCGCCCATCTGCCCGAGCATGGACAGCAGCGGTCCGGCGGCCTGCTTGGCCTCCTCCGGCAGCGCCTCCAGCCACGCGGTGGACATCCGCTGCGCCACCGGGTCGCACAGCCGCTGCCAGGTGGGCAGCGTCTTCTCCACCCAGTCGACGGACGACCAGGTCTGCACCGTGCGCACGCCGGCGGGCAGCGCGGTCGCGGCGTCGAGCCACAGCTCGGCCAGCCGCACCGCGTCGTCGACCGCCTTGACCTGTTCCTGGCTGGGCCGTTCGGTGCGTTGGGTGTTGTGCAGCTGCTGCACCGCGAGCTGCTTGGCGAGGTCGTAGTTCACCGGCCCGCTGCCGCCGCTGCCGGAGTGGCTCAGCGCCTGGCCGAGCTGGGTCAGCATCTGGCCGAGCTGGCCGATGTCGAACTGGGGCATGCCGCCCGGACCGGGCATGCCGACGAAACCGAAGGGGTTGTCCCCCTGGTTCCCGGCACCGCCCTCGGAGCGGCCTTGGGACGAGTCGCCCTCGTCGGGGTCGTCGGGGCCCTGCGATCCGAACCCGAACGGCAAGTTGGTCATAGTTCCACGGTACGCGGCCTGAGCCGCCAGGCAGAAGCCGTCCGGGGCCCGCGGGGAGCCGAACACCGCACACATCGCCAACAGCGAACACGTACGCTGTCGGCTCGTGAACCGCCGTACCTGGACGCTGCTCACGAGCGTCGTGCTGGTCGTCGCCTTCGGGCTGCTCGGTGCGTTCGTCCGGGTGCCCTACGTGGCGCTCGGCCCGGGACCGACGTACGACACCCTGGGCCTCGACGGCGAGACGCCGGTCATCAGCATCGAGGGCCAGCAGACCTTCCCCACCGGTGGTCACCTGAACATGACCACGGTGTCGGTGACCGACCAGCTGTCCATGTTCGGCGCGCTCGGGTTGTGGGTGAGCGGGCGCTACGCGTTGGCGCCGCGCGACCTCTACTTCCCGCCGGACAAGACCGAGCAGCAGATCGAGCAGGAGAACGCCGAGGCGTTCAACGACTCGCAGACCACCGCGGAGACCGCGGCCCTGCGCTACCTCGGCTACCCGATGAAGGTGCTGGTCGGCCAGGTCGTCAAGGGCAGCCCGGCGGACGGTGTCCTGGCGCCGGGCGACCGGCTGCTGGAGGCCAACGGCCGACCGGTGACCGACCCGCAGTCGCTGCGGACGGCCCTGTCCGACACCAAGCCCGGGGACCGGGTGCAGATCCGGTTCCAGCACGGCGACGAGCCGGAGCGGGTCGCCGACGTGCAGCTCGCGCCCGGGCCCGGCGACCAGCAGACGCAGGGCTTCCTCGGGGTGGCGGCCGTCGAGCGGCCGGACGTCGACTTCGACATCAAGATCAGCCTGGCGGACGTGGGCGGCCCGTCGGCCGGGTTGATGTTCACCCTGGCGATCATCGACAAGCTCACGCCCGGCGAGCTCAACGGCGGCCAGTTCGTGGCCGGGACCGGCGAGATCACCCCGGACGGCAAGGTCGGCCCCATCGGCGGCATCCCGTTCAAGATGGTCAAGGCCCGGGAGGCCGGGGCGACCACCTTCCTGGTGCCCGCGGACAACTGCGCGGAGGCGAAGGCGCAGGCCCCGGAGGGCCTGCAGCTGGCCCGGGTGGCCACCCTCCAGGACGCCACCAGCGCGCTCGACGCCCTCCGCGAGGGCAGGGCCCCGGCCGGCTGCTGACCGGGGGCCGCGCCCGTCACTCCGCGAAGGTGGCGTGCAGCGCGGTGATGAGGTTGGGGGCCAGCGTGCGGTCCTCGATGAGCTCGCTGTCCGCGCCGTCCTCGGCGCGCAGCCGCATCACGCACGCCTCGCCGCCGTCGCGCAGCACCGCCGCGACCAGCCGCGCCTCGCGGCGGTCCGGGTGCTCCGCGGCCGCCTGCCGCGCCGCCTCCGCGTCGCTCGGCAGCCCGGCCTCCGCCTCCGGCGGCAGCACGACGATCTCCTGGACGAGCGCGCACCCGGCCACCTGCTCGGGCCACTCGATGCGGCCGAGGGCCTCGGCCAGGTCCTCGGCGGGCAGGGCGTCCTGGGCGATCGGGGTCAGCGCCGACGCGGGGTCGAGCTGGTCGGCCAGGCCCGGTTCGGCGGCCAGCAGGCGCTCGGTGGGCACCAGGGCGAACACCTGGGTGGGCTGGTCCCACCCGGCGGCGGCGACGAACTCCTCGATCTCCCGGGTGGCCGAGGGCAGTGCGGCGGTCAGGTCCTGCTCGGGGGTCTGCGGCATGCCGCCATCGTCGCACCGCCGAGGTGGCCGGGACGCCGCACCCCGACCGGGGGAGATGCCGGATTGGTCCATTTCGCGAAGCCCCTTCCAGGAACTTCACACCGGGGTCGTAGAGTTGAACATCACGAGGGTGTCGGTGACCTGGAACACCGCCGCCGTCTGACCTGCCTGCTGATCGTCACCAGGAGCGTGCGCTGTGGCCATGCGGCCCCCGGTCGGAATGCCGAAACTGTCCCGGCGAAGCCGGATGTTGCTGATCCTGGGCGGCATCGTGCTGGTCGCCCTCATCGCCGGATCGCGGTTGCTGGGCACCTACGTGGACTGGCTCTGGTACGGGGAGGTCGGCTACCGGGGGGTCTTCACCACCCAGCTGTTCTCCCGCGCCGGGCTCGGGGTGGCCGCTGCGGTCTTCCTCGGCGCCGTGCTGGGCCTGAACCTGTGGCTGGCCTACCGCAACCGGCCGGTGTTCGTGCCGGTCAGCGGACCGGACGACCCGCTGGCCCGGTACCGCACGGTGGTCACCGAGCGGTCGCGGCTGTTCGGGCTGGGCGTGCCCATCGTGGTCGGCGTGATCGGCGGCCTGGCCGCGCAGGCCGAC
The DNA here is from genome assembly GCF_013410345.1 of Saccharopolyspora hordei. Taxonomy (NCBI): domain Bacteria; kingdom Bacillati; phylum Actinomycetota; class Actinomycetes; order Pseudonocardiales; family Pseudonocardiaceae; genus Saccharopolyspora; species Saccharopolyspora hordei. The sequence goes on along the minus strand of NZ_JACCFJ010000001.1, from coordinate 5,541,072 downwards.
TGGCAGACCCTCCAGCTGTTCCTGCACAGCGTGCCGTTCGGGCAGGTCGACCCGGAGTTCGGCCACGACATCAGCTTCTACACCTTCGAGCTGCCGTTCTGGCGGCTGGTGCTGGCGTGGGCGTTCATCACGGTCACCGTGTCGTTCGTCGGCGCGCTGGTCACGCACTACATCTTCGGCGGCATCCGGCTCGCCGGCCGCTCCGGGCAGCTGTCCATGCCCGCCCGGGTGCAGCTCGCGGTGCTGGCCGGGCTGTTCGTGCTGTTCAAGGCGGTCGACTACTTCCTGGACCGCTACGACCTGCTGCTGTCGCAGCGCAACTCCCTGTTCACCGGTGCCAGCTACACCGACCTCAACGCCGTGATGCCGGCCAAGCTGATCCTGATGTGCATCGCGGTGTTCTGCGCGCTGGCGTTCTTCGCGGTGATCTTCCTGAAGAACCTGCAGATCCCGGCGCTGGCCGCGGTGCTGCTGGTGCTGTCCAGCGTGGTGGTCGGTGCGGTGTGGCCGGCGCTGCTGGAGCAGTTCTCGGTCCGCCCGAACGCCAACCAGCGCGAGGCGCAGTCCATCGAGCGCAACCTGGCGGCCACCAAGCACGCCTTCGGCATCGGCCCGGACAAGGTCGAGATCACCGACTACCCGGGGCGCACCCAGCTGCAGCCCCGCGAGGTGGCCGAGGACGAGGGCACCATCCCCAACATCCGGCTGCTGGACCCGAGCGTGCTGGCGCCGACGTTCACCCAGCTGACCCAGCAGTACAACTTCTACGGCTTCACCGACAAGCTGGACGTCGACCGGTACCGGGACGCCGACGGCAACCTCCAGGACTACCTGGTGGCGCTGCGCGAGCTGAACACCGACGGGCTGGCGGTCAACCAGCAGAACTGGATCAACCGGCACACCGTCTACACGCACGGCAACGGCTTCGTCGCCGCGCCGGCCGACCGGGTCGACTCGACCTTCCGCGAGGGCGCCACCCAGGGCGGCTACCCGGTGTTCCAGATCAGCGACGTGGCCAACAACGGCCAGGGCGCCATCCCGGTCGACCAGCCGCGCGTCTACTACGGCGAGCTGGTGGGCCGCAACGACTACGTCATCGTCGGCGGCAACCCGGGCGAGCCGCCGCGCGAGTACGACACCGACACGCAGCAGTACACCTACACCGGCAAGGGCGGGGTCCCGATCGGGAACCTGTTCAAGCGGCTGGTCTTCGCCGCCTACTACGGTGAGCGGAACTTCCTGTTCAGCGGCGTGATCGGCAGCGAGTCGAAGATCATCTACGAGCGCAACCCGCGGGACCGCGTGCAGAAGGTCGCGCCGTGGCTCAAGCTCGACGGCGACCCGTACCCGGCGGTGGTGGACGGCCGCATCAAGTGGATCGTCGACGGCTACACCACGCTGAACAACTACCCGTACTCGCAGCTGACCGAGCTGGGCGAGGCGACCAACGACACCCTCAGCGGCGTCGAGCGCCAGCCGAACCAGCAGATCAACTACATCCGCAACTCGGTCAAGGCGACCGTCGACGCCTACGACGGCACCGTCGACCTGTACTCGGTGGACGACCAGGACCCGGTCCTGAAGGCCTGGGAGGGCGTCTTCCCGGGCGTGGTCAAGCCGTCCAGCGAGATCAGCCCGCAGCTGCGCGAGCACTTCCGGTACCCGGAGGACATCTTCAAGGTGCAGCGCAAGCTGCTCACCGAGTACCACGTCGACAACCCCGGTGACTTCTTCTCCACCCAGACGTTCTGGGAGGTGCCGTCCGACCCGACCAGCCGTGGCAACGTCGGCGGCGCCGAGGGGCAGCAGCCGCCGTACTACGTGGTGGCGAAGGTCGGTGACCAGCAGCAACCGACGTTCCAGCTGACCAGCGCGCTCACCGCGCTGCGGCGGCAGAACCTGTCGGCGTGGATCTCGGCGTCCTCGGACCCGCAGGACTACGGCAAGCTCCGGGTGCTGCGGCTGCCGACCAACACGCTCACGCCGGGCCCGAACCAGGTGCAGAACCAGATGGAGTCGACCCCCGAGGTCACCGAGAACCGCACCTTGTTCAACAACCCGAACGTGAACGCGATCTTCGGCAACCTGCTGACCCTGCCGGTGGCGGGTGGTCTGCTCTACATCGAGCCGATCTACATCCAGCGCACCGAGCAGGAGTCCTACCCGCAGCTGGCGCGGGTGCTGGTGTCCTTCGGCGGCAAGGTCGGGTTCTCCGAGACCCTGAAGGGCGCGCTGGACCAGGTGTTCGGCTCCGGCGCGGGCCAGGGCACCGACACCGGTGAGCCGCAGCCGCAGCGTCCGCCGTCGGACCAGCAGCGCCCGCCGGCGCAGGACAACGCGAACCCGGAGATGAACAAGGCCGTCGGCGACATCCGGGCCGCCCTGGACCACGTCCGCCGAGCCCAGCGGTCCGGGGACTTCGCGGACCTGGGTGCGGCCTACCAGGAGCTCGACGACGCGGTCCGGCGGTTCGAGCAGGCGCAGGGCGGCTGACCAGCGACTCCGCTGGTGGGGCGAGGACCGATCGCGGTCCTCGCCCCACCGTTCTTCCCAGGCCCCCGAACGGGTGGCGAATGGGCTGCGTCACTTTTGCCGCCCATGGATTTGCACTAAGCTTCTTCGGCCCGTAAAGTCGATGTCACCGACGCGGGGTGGAGCAGTTCGGTAGCTCGCTGGGCTCATAACCCAGAGGTCGCAGGTTCGAATCCTGTCCCCGCTACTGAGTGGGAAAGGCCCTCGGCACTGCCGGGGGCCTTTTCCGTGTCCCGACATCCGCGGGTCCGCCATCGCGAACCGCGCGTTCCCGGTTCCCGGTCCGGGCGCCGGTGCGGCCGCGGCTCGCGCGTGACCGGCTCCCGCGTGGTGTCCGCGCTGGTCAGGGGCGCCGCAGCGCGGTGACCCACCCCCCGTGACAGGCGGTGCTCGTGGGGGTGTAGAGTTGGGGCCACAACAGAGAACGCAGCCCGATGAGGTTGCTGACGCGGGGTGGAGCAGCTCGGTAGCTCGCTGGGCTCATAACCCAGAGGTCGCAGGTTCGAATCCTGTCCCCGCTACTGCTTGAAGAGCCCCCGGCACCCGCCGGGGGCTCTTCCGCGTTCCGGTCCGGCTGCGCGCCAGCGGTCGGCGCGCGGGGCCGGCCCCGCGCTCGCGTGCGTCCGAGCGGAGCCCTCCTACAGGCCTTGGGCCCACTGGCGGGCGCAGGCGGGGGAGCAGACGCGTCCCTCGCTCCGGGCCATGCCCATCGGGCGCATCGCTCGGCCGCAGACCATGCAGGAGTCCAGCTCGCCGCCCAGCGGCTTGGTCACCAGCGCCCGGGCCCGCTCCGCGACCTTGTTGGTCACCTTCGTCCTGCTCTCGTTGACCTTGGTTCGCAACCAACTGCGATGCACTGTCCCGCACCTCCTGCTCGGTCGCTGCCGGCCGCCGGCTGGTCGGCCCACGGTTACCTTCTAGGTGACCCGACGTAGCTGGACAGCTCCAGAACGTGATAACACCTCATCGCGTCGCCAAGAACCCCCATCCAGGCGAATGCACGTCATGCTCGTCGCAGTCCGTGCAGGCGCAGTGCGGCGGAACGGCTGCGCGGTGTGCCCGGTTCCGCCGGGTGGCAGCGGTCCGGCCCCTGCGCCGATGGCGCAACCGTTCGTCCACTTGGACCAGCGCGCTGCAACCACAGTGGACAGAGTTGGCGACCATTGTGGACAGCGTCGCGCGAGCGTGGCACCGTGGCAGTGTGACCGAGCTGAATGCGACATCCGCTGCCCTGTTGGGACTACTGCACGAAGGTCCGAAGACCGGTGGCCAGCTGGTGGCTGCCGCCACCGAGCGCTTCGGAGGGTTCTTCAGCGTCACCCGCAGCCAGGTCTACCGCGAGCTGCCCGCGCTGACCGACGCCGGCCTGCTCCGCCTCGGCAAGCAGGGGCCGCGCTCCAGCCAGCAGTACGCGATCACCGCGGCCGGCAAGCGGGCCTTCAAGGCGTGGCTGAACACCGAGCCGGGGCCGGACAACGTCCGCAGCCCGCTGATCCTGCGGCTGGTCTACTCCGGCACGCTGACGCCCAAGCAGCGCGCCAACCTGGTCGGGTCGGCCCGGGAGCAGTACGCGGAGAAGCTGGACGAGGCGAGGGCCGCCGCCAAGGCCGCGTCGGACCCCTACGAGAAGGCGGCCGCGGACTTCACGGTGGCCTACAACCGGGCGATCATCAAGCTCCTCGACGCCATCCCGGAATGAGCACCGAGCGCCTGCCCGGCACCCCTCCGCGGTGCGGGCAGGCGGGGTCGAACGGGTCGAACGGGCCGTCCTCGTGGGCGGCCCGTGCCCCGTGAAGTACGCTGAGCACTGTGAATCCCGACGTCGCCGCTTCGCTCAAGGAACTGTCCCACACCCTCGAGGGCATCGAGAGCGTGATGGACCTGGACGCTCTGCGTGCGAACATCGCCGAGCTCGAGGCCGAGGCCGCCAAGCCGGACCTCTGGGACGACGTCGAACACGCGCAGCGCGTCAGCAGCCAACTCGTGCACCGGCAGGCCGAGCTGCGCAAGATCACCGAGCTCCGCCAGCGCCTCGAGGACCTCGAGGTGCTCTACGAGCTCAGCGAGGACGAGGGCGACAGCTCCGGGCTGGCCGAGGCTGACGAGGAGCGCGAAGCCCTCAAGAAGGACCTCGAGGCGCTCGAGGTGCGCACCCTGCTCAACGGCGAGTACGACCCGCGCGGCGCGATGGTCACCATCCGCGCCGAGGCCGGTGGGGTGGACGCCGCCGACTTCGCCGAGATGCTCATGCGCATGTACCTGCGGTGGGCCGAGCGCCACGGTTACCCGGCCGAGGTCTACGACACCTCCTACGCCGAGGAGGCCGGGCTGAAGTCCGCGACCTTCCGGATCGACGCCCCCTACGCCTACGGCACCCTCTCGGTCGAGCAGGGCACGCACCGCCTCGTGCGCATCTCGCCGTTCGACAACCAGGGGCGCCGCCAGACCTCCTTCGTCGGCGTCGAGGTGCTGCCGGTGGTGGAGGAGACCGACCACGTCGAGGTCCCGGAGAAGGACATCCGGGTCGACGTCTTCCGGTCCTCCGGCCCCGGCGGGCAGAGCGTGAACACCACCGACTCGGCGGTGCGCATCACGCACATCCCGACCGGCATCGTGGTGTCCTGCCAGAACGAGAAGTCGCAGCTGCAGAACAAGGCCGCCGCGATGCGCGTGCTGCAGGCCAAGCTGCTGGCCCGCAAGAAGGAGGAGGAGCGCGCCGAGCTGGACGCCCTCAAGGACAGCGGCTCCAGCTGGGGCAACCAGATGCGCTCCTACGTCCTGCACCCGTACCAGATGGTCAAGGACCTGCGCACCGAGTACGAGGTCGGCAACCCCGATGCGGTGCTCGACGGCGAGATCGACGGGTTCCTGGAAGCGGGCATCCGCTGGCGCCGCCAGCAGCAACAGCAGGACGTGGCCTGACGACCACGCCGAGCCGGGCGCGCGAGGACCGCGGCCCGCTCGGAACGCTGTTCGCGCGCCGGTGCCCAGCGCCTGCGCCTCGCGGGTCTGTCGAGTGACTCGATCCGCTCCCGCCGGAGGGCGATCACGCAGGTGATCACCCCTGCCACCGCCGATCCGGGTGAGTCACGGTCCCCCTGATGGACGCAGGTAAACTCACGGCCCGTGATCCGCCTTGAGCACGTGTCCAAGACGTACAAGACGTCGACCAGGCCCGCTCTCGACGATGTCTCGGTGAACATCGACCGGGGCGAGTTCGTCTTCCTGATCGGGCCGTCCGGGTCCGGCAAGTCGACGTTCATGCGTCTGCTGCTGCGCGAGGACGTGCCCAGCCGCGGCCGGGTCTTCGTGGCCGACTGGAACGTCGCCAAGCTGCCGCGCCGCCGCGTCCCGCGGCTGCGCCAGCGCATCGGCTGCGTCTTCCAGGACTTCCGGCTGCTGAACAACAAGACCGTCGCGGAGAACGTCGCGTTCGCGCTGGAAGTGATCGGCAAGCCGCGCAACGACATCCGGCGGGTGGTGCCCCAGGTGCTGCAGCTGGTCGGCTTGGACAGCAAGGCCGACCGGATGCCGCACGAGCTCTCCGGTGGTGAGCAGCAGCGCGTCGCGATCGCCCGTGCCTTCGTCAACCGTCCGCTGGTGCTGCTCTGCGACGAGCCGACCGGGAACCTCGACCCGGACACCAGCCAGGACATCATGCTGCTGCTGGAGCGCATCAACCGCACCGGCACCACCGTCATCATGGCCACCCACGACCACTCGATCGTCGACTCGATGCGGCGCCGCGTGGTCGAGCTCAGCCTCGGACGCGTGATCCGCGACGACGCGCGCGGCGTCTACGGCGTCGGCCGCTAGCCCCGACCCGCGCGGCCCTGAGCACTCCACCCCCGACCGACTGGGAAAGCTGACACAAGATGCGCGCGAGCTTCGTATTCAGCGAGGTCGTCAACGGCCTTCGGCGCAACGTGACGATGACCATCGCGATGATCCTGACGACCGCCATTTCGGTCGGTCTGCTCGGCGGCGGTCTCCTCGTGGTCCGGATGATCGACAAGATGCAGGAGACCTACCAGGACCGCGTCGAGGTCGTGGTGTTCATGACCGACGACGTGAGCGCCAACGACGACGACTGCTCCCAGCAGCCATGCAAGAAGATCATGTCCGACCTCAAGCGGGTGCCGGGCGTGGAGTCGGTGGACTACGAGAACCGGCAGGAGGCCTTCGAGAGCTTCAACCGGGTCTTCGAGTCGCAGCCGGAGCTGCGTGACGTCGCCCGCGTCGAGGCGATGCCCTCCTCGTTGCGCGTCAAGCTGAGCGACCCGGAGCGCTTCGCCGCGGTCCAGCAGGAGTTCACCGGGCGCCCCGGCGTGGACAACGTGGTCAACCAGGCCGACTACCTCGACCGCCTCTTCGGCATCCTCAACAACATCCGCAACATCGCGTTCTTCACCGCGCTGGTGCAGGCGCTCGCGGCGCTGCTGCTGATCTCCAACACCATCCAGCTGTCGGCGTTCACCCGGCGCACCGAGACCGGCATCATGCGCCTGGTCGGCGCCACCCGCTGGTACACCCAGCTGCCGTTCTTGCTGGAGGCGGTGGTCTCCGGTCTGATCGGTGCGGTGCTGGGCATCCTCGGCCTGTCCACGATCAAGGCGCTGTTCCTCGACCGCGTGCTGTCGTCGTTCGGCGGCATCGTGCCCACCATCGACTGGGGCGACGTGGCGGTGATCTCGCCGATCCTGCTGCTGGTGGCCGCGGTGGTCTCCGCAGGAACCGGGTACGTCACGCTCCGCCTCTACGTCCGCCTGTGAGGTGGGCCGGACCGCGGTCGTGACGCGGCCGCGGTCCGGGAGGTGCGGGTGACACGACCGTTAGAGTTGTGCGCATGGTGAAGGAACGCGGCCACAAGGTCATCGCGCAGAACCGCCGGGCGCGGCACGACTGGGCGGTGCTGGACACCTACGAGGCCGGCATCGCGCTGACCGGCACCGAGGTGAAGAGCCTCCGCCAGGGCAAGGCCCAGCTGGCCGACGGGTTCGCCACGGTCGACGACGGCGAGGTGTGGCTGCGCAACGTGCACATCCCCGAGTACACCGAGGGGACGTGGACCAACCACGAGCCGCGTCGTTCCCGCAAGCTGCTGCTGCACAAGCGCGAGATCCTCCGGCTGGTCGGCAAGCTCAAGGAGAGCGGGCTGAGCCTGGTCCCGATGTCGCTGTACTTCAAGGACGGTCGGGCGAAGGTCGAGCTCGCGCTCGCGCGCGGCAAGAAGGCCTACGACAAGCGGCAGGACCTGGCGCGGCGCGACGCCCAGCGGGAGATGCAGCGCGCCATCGGCCGCGCGCGCAAGGGCATGCGGCGGTGACGGGGCCGCGCAGCGACGCCGAGGTCCCGGCCTGGGTGGCGGAGCTGGGGCTGCCCGGCCTGGTCGACATCCACACGCACTTCCTGCCGGAGCGCGTGCTGTCCAAGGTCTGGGCGTACTTCGACCAGGCGGAGCAGCACTACGGCGTGGCGTGGCCGATCCACTACCGGCACTCCGAGGAGACCCGCCTGCGCGTGCTGCGCGACCTCGGCGTGACGACGTTCGCGCCGCTGGTCTACGCGCACAAGCCGGGCATGGCCGCGTGGCTGACGGAGTGGGCGCTGGACTTCGGCCACCGCACGCCGGGCGCGGTGCCCACGGCGACGATCTTCCCGGAGCCCGAGGTCACCACCTACCTCGCGAAGGCGCTGGAGGCCGGGGCGCGGTGCGTGAAGGTGCACGTCCAGGTCGGTGCCTTCGACCCGACCGACGACCTGCTGGACCCGGCGTGGGGGCTGCTCGCGGAGGCCGGGGTGCCGGTCGTGGTGCACTGCGGCCACGGGCCGCGGCCGGGCGCGCACACCGGGCTGGACGTGTTCGAGGGGGTGCTGCGCCGCCACCCCGCGCTCGTCGCGGTGCTGGCGCACGCCGGCATGCCGGAGCACGGCGCCGCGTTGGACCTGGTGGAGAGGTACCCGGGCGTGCACGTCGACACGACCATGGTCGGGGTGGCCTTCAGCGACCACTTCGGGCCGCTGCCCGCGGACTGGCCCGCCCGGCTCGCCGAGCACGCCGACCGGGTCGTGCTGGGGACCGACTTCCCGAACATCCCGTACCCGTACGCCGAGCAGCTGGCGGCGATCGCGGGGTGGGCGGCCGAGGACGACCGGCTGGGGCCGGGGTTCCTGCGCGCGGTGCTGCACGACACCCCGGCGAAGCTGCTGGGCACCTGATCGATCCAGGGATACTGGAATGATCGTCCGGCTCCCACACGTTATGCTGGGTACACCGGTTCGAAGGCCGAGCCGGAGCGAAGGGGGGTGAACGGTTTCGACTCCGTCAGTCGATCTGAGGGAAGCGTGCCGGTGCAGGCAGGAGACCACCGAAAGCGTCGCTGCACACCAACAAGCGCCGACAAGAGTCAGCGCGAGTTCGCCCTCGCCGCCTGAGCGAGGAGCGACTCTGTCGGACCGGGACAGCCTCCGACCCGGGATCCGGCATCAGCGAGGAGGCTCCACCACCAGGTCCGGTCGCGGGACCTGGTGGGACACCGCACAGCGACTGGGCTCGTCACACCGGCTTGTTCGCGTGACCGGTGGAGCCGAGTAGAGGCATAGCGAACTGCGCACGGAGAAGCCTCAGTGAGGCGACGGAGGACCCGGGTTCGATTCCCGGCACCTCCACCGCACGACGGCGAGCGCTCGACCAGAGCGCTCGCCGTCTCTCGTTCGGGGGACGGCCGGGGTGGTCACTTCCTCGTCCAGGCGGCGTAGAGGCAGGGGCTCACCACCGTGCCGTTCTGCCGCTCGACCTCGGCGCGGAGGCGGTCCTGGAGCGTCGCCGGCTCCACCTCGGCGGCGGTGGCGATGCCGAGGCGTTCCATCAGCGGGACCATGCCCTCGACGACGTTCGACCAGCCGAAGACCGGTGCCTTCGCGCCGCCGCCGGCGCCCGCCTCCACGTACATCTCCGGGTCGGGGAGGCCTGCCTCGCGGAAGGCCGCGAACAGCGACAGGCCCATCCGCGGGTTGGCGCCGATCGCGGTGAGCGTCTCGAGCACCCAGCTGCGGGCTTGCTGCCAGAGCGCGGACTCGACGCTCGTCCAGTCGTAGCCCATGTCCGGTTCCTGCACGCACAGCACGCCGCCGGGGCGCAGCAGCGCGTAGCCGCGACGCAGCGCCTCCACCGGGTCGGGGAGGAACAGCAGGCCACCACGGCGTCGAACTCGCCGTCGACGACGTCGGCCTTCTGTGCGTCGCCCTCGCGGAACTCGACGTTGGTGTAGCCGGCCGCGTCCGTGCGGCGCTGCGCGCGCCGCACCGCGTCCGGGTCGCGCTCGATCCCGATGACGCTGCCCTCCGGCCCGACGAGGTCGGCGACGAGCCGCGCCACGTTCCCCGCCCCGCTGCCCAGGTCGAGGACCCGCATCCCGGGGGCCAGGCCGGCGGTCTCGAACAGCCGGCGGGTCAGCGGGTCGAGGACCTCGCTCTGCTGCAGGAGCCGCTTCTCCTCGAACTCCCGGTCGCTCACGATGTACTCGTGGCCGTCCGCCATGCCGCACCCCTCGCCTGGTCACGTCTCGTCGCCCACCATCCACCGTCCGTGAGCGCCCGGCAAGCGACCGTGATCAGCGGTCGTGCTCGCGCGACAGCCCTCCACCTGCGGCTTCTCCCGTGGGGAACGGCCTCTGGAGATCACCCGGACGCACCACGTCCACTGCGGACAGGGGTGCGCGCGACCGCCCGCTCCCGCACGGGGTCGTGAGTGCTCGAACCGGCTGGAGCCGGTTCTCCCACTCACGACCCGTGGTGGGGGTGAGCGGGTGCCTCGTGCCGTGTCGGCTCGGGGGTCGTGAGTGCTGGAGCCGGTTGGAGCCGGTCTTGGCACTCACGACCCGGTCGGGGTGCGGTCACGCGGCGGGTGCCGTCGTGCGCCTGCCCGTGCGCCAGAGCTGGACGACGGCGGCCAGGCCCACCAGGACCGGGAGCGCGGTGAGCGTGCTGTACAGCGGCGGGACGACCTGGGTGTACGCGCCTCCGGAGAGCGTCGCGGTGAGCAGGGCGGCGCAGGCGCCCAGGGCGAACAGGGTCGTGCTGACCGCGCGCACCCACCGGGCGTGCTTGCGGACCCCCACGATCGTCCACAGCCAGCCCGCGGCGCCGAGCACGCCGATGACCGCCAGCGACCCGGCGATCGCGCCGCGGTCGGCGGCGACCAGGTCCTCGGGCCAGGTCGGGTAGGCGTCGCGCACGTGGTCGCCGAGGCTGTCCACGGTGGCCACGTCGACCAGCGGCACCAGCGCGCTGACCACGCTCAGCGCCAGCCCGAGGTACAGGGCGCGGACGGTCCCGTCCTGGGGCTTCGCGGGAGCGGACATGGCTCCCCCTCCTTCGTCTTACGGTGTAAGTTTGCACATCCACCGTAAGCTTACGGTGTAAGAATCGCAAACGAGGAGGAGCGGCCATGCCCACCAGTCGCACCCGCGGTCAGCGCGCGGGCCTGACCCGGCAGGACGTGCTCGCCGCCGCCTTGCGGCTCGTCGACCGCGAGGGCCTGGCGGTGCTGTCGATGCGTCGGCTCGGTGCCGAGCTCGGGGTGGAGGCGATGACCCTCTACCACTACGTGGCCAACAAGGAGGCCCTGCTGGACGGCGTGGTCGAGCAGCTGCTCGCCGAAGCCGGCCCGCCGCAGACCGGGGGCGACTCGTGGCAGGACGCTCTGCGCACCTACGCGCACGCGCTGCGGGAGACGCTGCTGGCGCACCCGAACGCCGTCCCGCTGATCGTGTCCCGGCCCGCGGTGACCTCGCGGAACCTGGCGGTCATGGAGGGCGTGCTGGAGGTGCTCCGCGCCTCGGGGTTCTCACTGGAGGTCGGGCTGGACGTGCTGTTCTCGCTGGCCGGCTTCGTGGTCGGTGACGTCGTGACCGCGGCCGGCGGGGGTCAGGCGGAGGCCACCGAGCAGGTCCGCCAGCTGTCCGATGTGGACCCCGCCGAGTTCCCGCTGCTCGCCGAGGCCGCGTCCCGGGCGGGGAGCCGCGCGGGGGCCCGGTCGCGCTTCGACTTCGCGCTGGAGGCGATGCTCGTCGGCTTCGAGCGGGCCCGCACCGCGGAGATCACCCGGTGAGCGTGCCGATCCAGAGGTGGTCGCGCGCTCGGGTCCGGGCCACCAGCCGGTGGCGGTCCGCCGCCTCCACCTCGTCCCGGTGCGCGGTGGACGGCACGTGGTCGTCGGGGAGGAACACCGCGCGGAACTCGGTGCCCTTGGCCCGGTGCACCGTGCCGACGTGGACCGGGCCGGGCGTGCGGCCGTCCCACCGGTCCAGGGGGCGGACGGTGAAGCCCGCGGCGCGCAGCACCTCCTCCCAGCGCTGGGCTGCGGCGTTGGTGCGGGTGAGCACCGCGGTGTCCGCGTGGTCGTCGAGCTCGCGCAGTGCCGCGACCAGTGCCGCTTCCTGGTCCGTGCCCGCCCAGCGCACCACGCGGCCGCCGCGCAGCACCGGCAGCGCGGAGCGCAGCGCGACCGTCGGTCCGCCGTCGAGGTCGTCGAACCGGTTGACGGCGTTGAGCTCCGCGGCCTCCTGCAACACGGCCGCCCGGTTCCGGTAGTTGCGGCGCAGCACCTCGCCCCTGCCCTGCACCGAGATCCCGGCCTCGGAGAGGAGCCAGCCACCGGGGTACACCTGCTGCTGGCCGTCGCCGACGAGCAGCAGCTGGTCGCGGCCGTCCCCGCTGATCGCGTGCACCAGTCGCAGCCCGACCAGCGTCAGGTCCTGGACCTCGTCGACGACCACCGCCGCGTACTGCTCGGGCAGCGGCCGGTGGTCCAGCTCCGTCAGCGCGCGCGTGAGCACGTCGTTGTGGTCGAGGGCGTCGCGGGCGGACAACTCCCGCTCGTAGGCGCAGTAGAACCGCCAGACCTGCGCGCGCAGCTCGGACGGCAGCGGCCGACCCCGGCCCTTGCGCGCCACCGTCCGGTAGGTCTCCAACGAGCCGATCCCGCGCCCCTTGATCACGCGGTCGATCTCGTCCTTCCAGTAGTAGCGGGAAGACCGGAACGCGCGCAGCGGTGCGCTCAGCTCCGAACACCACGCCGCCTCGAAGGCCGCCTCGACCTGCTGCTCGTCGACGTCGGCGGGCTGCCCGCGCTCGGTGAGGAAGTTCCGCGCCCAGGCGTGCAGGTGGGTGAACTCGACGCGCTGCACCAGGTGCGGGGCCAGCGAGCGGAACTGCTCGGCGGCGATCCGCGGCAGGCTCCGCGCGTGCGTGGTGAACAGCAGCTTCCCGGGGGTGCGGCGGGCGAGGTGGGCCAACCGGTGCAGCGCCAGGACGGTCTTGCCGGTGCCTGCCGGGCCGGTGATGCGCGCCGGGCCGGAGTAGCTGCGCCGCACCGCGCCCAGCTGGGTGTCGTCCAGGAAGACCCGCCAGTCCCGGAAGGGGCGCTGCAGCGCCCGCTCGACCCGCTCCCGGCGCAGGTCGCGCACCTCGAACAGGCCGGAGCCGCCGGCCCGCCGCGGTCCGCGCTGCTGCGGGACGGTCCGCGGGTTCCACATGATCGGCGTCAGATCGCGGGTCCTGGCGTCCAGGTGGCGGGCGATGTCCCAGGCCTCCGCAGGTTCCAGCAGCCGTTCGCCGCGCACGAGGACGCGGTCCAGCTCGGCCTCGGTGATGGCCAGGTGCTCGCCGGTGTGCCCCGTGCGGCCGCGGTGGTCGGCCGGGTGCACCACCACCACGCGGGCCACCGCCTCGGTCACCGCGCCCGCGTCGGTGGTCGCCCCGGCCAGCAGCTCCGCGGTCCAGACGAACGCCCTCCGGGTGTCCTCCCAGTCCGGTTCGGCGTCGCGGAGCAGCACGACCAGCACGCCCAGCGGGCCCACCACCACCGCGTCCGGGCGGTCGGCCGCGGTGTTCGGGGTGGACTCGTTGAGCAGCGGGTACCAGCCGTTGCCGTGCTCCACCGCGATCCGCTGCAGCACCCGCCCCTTCCAGCTCGGCAGCTGCCGGTCGCGCAGCTCCGCCTCGGCTTCGCGGCGGAGCCTCTCCTGGCGGTGGTGGGAAGTCCCGGTCACGGCGAGCCCTCCTGTCTGGCGGAGCGTCGCCGGCCGCGGAGCCGACCACGCCCGATGTCGACAGTAGTGCGCTCACCGCGCTCTTCGAGCGTCGTCGCGACGGATCACCTGGATGTCGCAGGGGTTTCGGCGATCAGCGGGGGAGACCCAGCTCCTCGTGGACCAGGGGGTCCAGTGTGGACACCGGCAGGGCGCCGTGGCGGAGGAGCGTGTCGTGGAACCGGCGGATGTCGAAGTCCGCGCCCAGCCGCTGCTGGGCGATGGCCCGGACCCGGTCGATCTCCAGCTTGCCCACCAAGTACGACAGCGCCTGCGCCGGGTAGGAGATGTAGCGGTCGACCTCCGCGGTGATCTCCAGCTCCGGCAGCGTGGTGTTGGTGCGCAGGTACTCCAGGGCGCGGTCGCGGCTCCAGCCGAACTCGTGCAACCCGGTGTCGACCACCAGCCGCCCGGCGCGCAGCATCTCCTGCGCCACCATGCCCAGCCGGACCAGGTCGTCGGAGTACAAGCCCATCTCGTCGGCCAGCCGCTCGGTGTAGAGGCCCCAGCCCTCGGTGTAGGCGTTGATGCTGATCAGCCTGCGCAGCATGGGCAGCTCGGTGCGCCGTTGGGCCAGGCTGAGCTGCAGGTGGTGCCCCGGCACCACCTCGTGGAAGGCGATCACCTCGGAGTTGTAGCGGGGGCGCCGCTCGGCGTGCTCGGTGTTGGCGAAGTAGACGCCCGGGCGCGAGCCGTCCAGCGCGGGCGACAGGTAGAAGCCGAGCGGGGTGCTCTCCGCGGCGGCGCCTGGCACCGGCCGCACCTCGCAGGGCTGGTCGGGCAGCGTCCCGAACCACCGTGGCGCGGCGGTCTCGGCCCGCGCGATCGCGCTGCGCGCGGACTCCAGCATCTCCTCGCCGTCGCGCCAGCGCAGCGCCGGGTCGGTGCGCAGCCGCGCCAGCACCGCCTCCGGGTCGCGCTCGTCCCACAGCCGGCCGCCCAGCTCCGCCACCTCCTCGCGCAGCGCCGCGATCCGCGCCAGCCCGGTGTCGTGCAGCTCCTGCGGGGTGTGGTCGGTGCTGGTGTGCGCGTGCACGAGCCGCTGGTAGATCTCGTGGCAGCACGGGATCCAGCACAGCCCCGGCCGGTCGTCGGGCCGGGAGACCGGGGCGATCTCGGTGGCGAGCACGTCCCGGTACTCGCGCAGCGCCGGGTGCACCTCGTCGGCCAGCACCCGCTCGCGTTCCCGCTCCAACCCCGGGTCGTGCAGGTCCGGGGTCCGCAGCGGGTCGCGGTCCGGCGCGGCCAGGTAGTCGTCGAGGTGGTGGACGGCGTCGTCGACGAGCACCCGCACCGGGACCCGCCCGGCCGCGGCGCCCTCCCGGTGCCGCTGCGCCACGGCCGCGGTGAACGCCGGGAGCTGCCGCAGGCGCTGCAGGAACGCAGCGCCCTGCTCGGCGTCGGCGACCGGCACCTGACCGAGGTGGAACAGCAGCCCGGCCACCGGGGCGAACACGTTGCCGATCACCGTGTACTCGGGGGCGCGGGCGTCGAGCTGGGCGACCGTGGCCTGCGCGTGCTGCACCACCACCGCGATGGTCAGCCGCTGCTCGAGGTCGGCGTGCGTGGTGTCCACCGCCATTGCGCGCACCCGGACGTCCTCGGCGTGCTCGCGCAGCGCCAGTTCGGCCGCGAGGGAGGGGTCGGGCAGCCGGTCGTCGTGCTCGTGGAAGCCGTACAGGGAGGCGGCGACCGGGTCCGCGTCGAACATGACGCCCAGCAGCTCGTCGGCGAGTTCTGTGGGAGTGTTCACACCGGCCATGTTGCCGCAACCCCGTGACAGCGCGCTGCGGACCGCGTCGGCCGGGCGGGGACAATGGCGGCGTGGACCCACTGCACGACCCGGACGACGAGGCACTGCTCGACCCGCGGCAGGCCCGCGACCTGGCCGGGCTGGTCGAGACCGCGCGGCTGGCGTCCGCCGTCGTGCGCTACGGCCTGCGCACCACGGTCGGCGCGGCCACCGTGGTGCTCAACCAGGACAACCCGCTGCCCGCCGCCAACCACGCGTGCGCGCTGTGGGGGACGGGCGCCGAGGTCGCCGGGACGCTGCTGCAGCTGGAGGAGGTCTTCGCCGAGGCGGGGCGGTCGGAGGCCGTCGTGTACGCCTCGCCGACCACCGTCGCCGAGATCGAGGGCATCGCCGACGACGCCGGGTGGCGCGCGGTGGAGGAGCTCGTGGCGCTGCTGCACCGGGTGCCGCAGCCCGTCCACGGCTGGGCACGGCCGGCCGAGGACCGCGACCTGCCCGAGATCGTCGACCTGGTCGGCGACGACGCCGGGCTCTCCAGCGAGGGCGAGCGGCGGCTGCTGCGCAACCTCGGGCACCGGATCGACGAGCCGCGCAGCGTGCTGCGCGTCGTGGACGACCCGGAGGCCGACCGGGTCGCGGGCTTCGCCCAGGGGTTCGTCGAGCGCGGCGTCGGCCTGGTGGAGCAGGTGGTCGTGCGGCCCGGTCGGCGGCGCCGCGGCCTCGGCCGCGAGCTGGTCACCGACGTCGTCGACGCGCTGCGCGACCACGGGGCGCTGCTGGTCGCCTCGCACAGCGAGGAGGGCGGCACGGCCGAGCGCTTCGCCGAGGCCTGCGGCTTCGAGGTGGTCTACGGCGTGACGGCCTACGCCCGCCGCATCGACGACCTGCTCTGAGGGGCGTCGATCTTCGCTGGAATAAACCGCGTGCGCTGCGGGTTCGGCTAGCCGGGCCGTCCCGGGCGGGTGCCGGGCGCTCCACGTGGTTCGGTCGGACTGGGTGAGAGGGGCAGTGGTGTCGAGCAGCTCGGCAACGGCGGGGCAGACCACCGAGGGCACCGGCATCGGCGCCCTGCCGAGGGAGATCTGGGTCCTGGTCACCGGCAGCTTCATCGTCGCGGTGGGCATGGGCATCGTGGCGCCCGCGCTGCCGACCTTCGCCACCAGCTTCGACGTCGGCGTCACCGCGGCGTCCTTCGTGATCAGCGCCTTCGCCCTGATGCGGCTGGCCTTCGCGCCGGTCAGCGGGCGGCTGGTGTCGATGTTCGGTGAGCGCTCGATCTACGTCGCGGGCATCACGATCGTCGGGCTGAGCACCGCCGCCTGCGCGTTCGCCCAGTCCTACTGGCAGCTGCTGGTGTTCCGCGCGCTCGGCGGCACCGGCTCGACCATGTTCACCGTCTCGGCGGTGGCGCTGCTGGTCCGGCTCTCGCCGCCGCACCTGCGCGGACGGGCTTCCGGGGTGTGGGCGACGAGCTTCCTGCTGGGCAACGTGTCCGGGCCCATCATCGGCGGTCTCGTGGTCGGCTACTCGCTGCGGTTGCCGTTCGTCACCTACGGCATCGCGCTGTTCCTGGCCGCCGGCATCGGCTGGCTGATGCTGCGCCGGTCGGCACTGGCGGCGCCGCAGCCGAAGGACGACGGCGGAGTCCAGTCGATGACGGTGCGGCAGGCGCTGGGCCACCGCACCTACCGCGCCGCGCTGCTGTCCAACTTCAGCAACGGCTGGACCGTGTTCGGCGTGCGGATCGCCCTGGTCCCGCTGTTCGTGGTCGAGGCCCTGCGCTCCAGCCAGTCCATGGCGGGGGTGGCGCTGTCGGTGTTCGCGGTCGGCAACGCCGCGGTGCTGCTGGTGTCCGGCCGGGTCGCCGACCAGCGCGGCCGCAAGCCGCTGGTGCTCGCCGGGCTGGCGGTGTCCGGCCTGGCCACCGCGGCGCTGGGCTTCACCGACTCCGTGCCGTGGTTCCTCGTCGCCTCGCTGGTGGCCGGCATGGGCGCGGGCATCCTCAACCCCGCCCAGAACGCCGCGGTCGCCGACATCATCGGCTCGAAGGGCCGGGGCGGGCCGGTGCTGGCGTCGTTCCAGATGTCCGCCGACTTCGGCGCGATCCTCGGCCCGCTCATCGCGGGCGTGCTCGTCGACGCGATCTCCTACCAGGTGGCCTTCGCCGTCACCGGGCTGACCGCGGTGCTCGGCCTGCTGGCCTGGGCGGGCGCCCCGGAGACCCGCCCGGCCGGCGGGTCGGCCTCCTGACCTGGGGCGTCGCCCGGCAGGTGTTCGATCGCCGGACGCTGGGTACCCCGGCGTTGACGTCGTGATCCCCACGATGCGCCGGTTCGCCTGCCTGCCGGGAGGACGACATGAGCACGACGACCGGGATCCCCGGACACGAGTTGACCGAGGAACTGCTCCTGCAGGAGCTGCGCCACCTGCACCGGACCCGCCACGAGACCTTCCTGCACGGCTCACCGGACGCGCTGCGGGAGCACACCGCACGCACCTTCGAGCTGGAGCAGGAGTACTTGCGACGGCACCCCGAGCGGGCGGTCGACCCGCGGCGCACCCGCGCCGGGGCGCGGGGGGAGCCGCAGCATGCCTGAGCCGCGCATCGTGATCATCGGTGGCGGTCACGTCGGGCTGACCCTGGCGCTGCGGTTGCAGCGCAAGCTGCGCCCCGACGAGGCGACGGTCACCGTCATCGACACCCAGCCGCACATGACCTACCAGCCGTTCCTGCCGGAGGCGGCGGCCGGCTCGGTGGAGCCCCGGCACGTCGTGGTGCCGCTGCGCGAGGCGCTGCGCCGGTGCCAGGTGCTCACCGCGCAGGTGACGAGCATCGACAACGCCCACCAGGAGCTGACGGTGATGCTCGGCGACGGCAAGGTCGAGCACGTCGGCTACGACGTCCTGGTCGTGGTCCCCGGGTCGATCTCCCGCGCGCTGCCCATCCCGGGCCTGGCCGAGCACGGCGTCGGGTTCAAGACCATCGGCGAAGCGATCTACCTGCGCAACCACGTGCTGTCCAGGTTGGACATCGCGGCCAGCACGCACGACGAGGAGCTGCGGCGCCGGCTGCTGACGTTCGTGTTCGTCGGCGGCGGTTACGCGGGCATCGAGGCGATGGCCGAGCTGGAGAGCATGGCCCGCGACGCGATCCGCAGCTACCCGCCGATCGCGCCGGAGGAGATGCGCTGGGTGCTGGTCGAGGCGATGGACCGGATCATGCCCGAGGTCAGCCCGCCGATGGGCGAGTACACCAGGCAGCGCCTGGAGGAGCGCGGCATCGAGGTGAAGCTGAACACCACGGCCAAGTCCTTCACCGACGGGCACGTGGTGCTCTCGGACGGCGACGAGTTCGACGCCGACACCGTGGTGTGGACCGCGGGCGTCAAACCGCACCCGATGCTCGAGGACAGCGACCTCCCGCGGGACGCCAAGGGCCGGGTGGAGTGCACGGCGAAGCTGCAGGTCCGCGGCACGCACACGGTGTTCGCGGCCGGGGACTGCGCGGCGGTGCCGGACCTGACCAGCAGCGACCCGGACGCCCTGTGCAGCCCGTCCGCGCAGCACGCGGTGCGCCAGGCCAAGGTCCTCGCGGACAACATCGCGGCGCTGCTGCGCGGCCAGCCGCTGGTCAACTACAAGCACCGCTACGCCGGGTCGGTCGCCGGGCTGGGCCTGTTCCAAGGCGCGGCCGAGGTGTACGGGGTGAAGCTCAAGGGCTTCCCGGCCTGGCTGCTGCACCGCGTCTACCACCTGGCGCGGATGCCCACGGCGTCGCACAAGGCCCGCATCCTCGGCGACTGGCTGCTGGAGCTGCCGTTCCGCCGCCAGGTCGTGGCGCTCGGCGAGCTGCACGACCCGCGCGCCGAGTTCATCAAGGCCGCCAACACCCGTGGGCTGCCGCGGCCGCACGGCGGCGTCGCGGCCGGATGAGCCGGGCGGCCCCGCCCCGCGGGCCGGTCACTCCAGGCCGGGGAGCGGCGCGACGCCGTGGTCCCAGCGCAGCAGCCGCCGGGCCTTGCCGGTCTCGGCCCGGGGGAGGTGGTTGTGCGGCAGCACCCGCACGACGCAGCTGATGCCGAGCCGGGCGTGCAGCGCCGCGACGAGGTCGCGCTCGATCGCCGCCGCGTCGTCGTGCGCATCGCGCGGTTCGACCGCGACGCGCAGCTCGGGCCGCGACCGGTCGCGGCGGTCCTCGACGATGAGGTAGTGCGGCGCGACCCGCGGGTCGGAGAGCACCACGGCCTCCACCTCCGACGGGAACACGTTGACCCCGCGGATGACCAGCATGTCGTCGGTGCGCCCGATCACCCGGCTCATCCGCCGCAGCGTCCGCGCCGACCCGGGGACCGGGCCGTGCAGCGCGGCGACGTCACCGGTGCGGTAGCGCAGCAGCGGCGTCCCGGTCTTGGTGAGCGTGGTGAAGACGAGCTCGCCGGGCTGCCCGTCGGCCAGCGGCTGCCCGTCCGGCCCGACGATCTCGGGGTAGAAGTGGTCCTCGGCGATGTTGAGCAACCCGCCGGAGTCCAGCGACTCGCACGCGACCCCGGGCCCGATGATCTCGGTCAGCCCGTAGATGTTGAGCGCCCGCAGCCCCAGCAGGGCCTCGATGCTCTGCCGCATCTCCTCGGTCCAGGGCTCCGCCCCGAACAACCCGACCCGCAGCGAGAGCTGCTCGGCGGTGATGCCGGTCGAGGCGAACGCCTCCCCGAGGTAGAGGGCGTACGAGGGCGTGCAGCACAGCACGTCGGGCTTGAGGTCCAGCAGCAGCCGCAGCTGCCGGTCGGTGGCGCCGCTGGACACCGGCAGCACGGTGGCCCCGAGCCGGGTCGCCCCGTGGTGCACCCCGAGCCCCCCGGTGAACATCCCGTACCCGTAGGAGCAGTGCACGAAGCTGCGCCGCGTCACACCCGCACCACCCAGCGCACGCGCCATCACGTGCGCCCACACGTCCACGTCGTGCGCGGTGTAGCCCACCAGCGTCGACTGCCCCTGGGTGCCCGACGACCCGTGCACGCAGACGATGTCCTCGGCCGCCGCCGTGCGCAGCCCGAACGGGTAGGCGTCCCAGAAGTCCTCCTTCGACACCATCGGCAGCAGGTGCAGCTGGTCGAGCGAGACGTCGTCACCCCGCTCCACCCCGCAGTCCCGCAACCGCGCGGCCTGCACCCCGCCGGCCCCCAGCAACCGGTCCACCAACCGGCGCAGCCGTTGCTCCTGCACCTCGCGACGTCGCTCCGGGGCGGCTCCCTCGGCTTCCGGGGCCACCAGCGGAGGACTTACCCCCTGTGCTGTCGCCACGACCCTCGGTGTACCAGCTGCAGGTCAGCAGGGGTAGATCCAACTAGGGGTACCCCCCTGAAAACGGCTCCGGAGGGCTGTTGTACTGTATTGGCACACGAGATGAACGGGGCCGGGAACGGACCGGGAGGCTCGGACAACAGAACGAGGGGCTGTAGCGCAGTTGGTAGCGCACTTGACTGGCAGTCAAGGGGTCACGGGTTCGAATCCCGTCAGCTCCACACCAAACTAGCAGGTAGCGGGGCCGATGTTCGCGAGAGCATCGGCCCCGCTGCTTCGTTGAGTGACTAACTGAGTGACTACCGCTCCCCGCGCTGTTCCGAGAAGAGCCGATCCATGGTGCCCCGGTCGTCGACGAGCACCGGGCGGAGCTGGTGCCGATAGACCAGCTCGGTCACCCTGCTGCCGCTGTGGCCGACGAGGCGCGCGATGTCTTCGAGCGGGACACCCGCGTCGGACATCAGCGAGACGAAGCTGTGCCGTAGCTCACGGGGCGTCCATTCCTTCGGGTTCAGCTCGGCCGACTTGACGACCTTGCGGAACTCGCGGCGTACGTTGTGCGCGTCCTGCTCCGTGCCGACCGTGCTGGGGAACACCAGGCCGTTCTCCTGCCACCGGGGACCAGCCGCGAGCTTCGCCGCGCGCTGACGGAGCCGGTGCAGTCGCAAGGCGATCACGCAGCGCCGCGGAAGCGCCAGCGTGCGGCGCGACTTCTTCGTCTTCGTGTCGCCCCCCTCCCGGACCGACCGCCACACCGAGATCGAGGGTGGCCTCGGAGGCTCCGCGTTCAGGTCGCCGTAGAGGTCGACGTGATCCCAGGTGAGAGCACGCAGCTCCTCGGTGCGCGCACCAATCAGGAGCGACAGCACGATGTACGCGTGCAGTGGCGAGGATTCGGACGCTGCCAGGATTCTTTCCGCCTGCTCGAAGTTGAGCGACTTCGACGGCCGCCCTTCTTGCCCGGTGGGGATCTCGCACAGCGCCACGACGTTCCGCTTCACCTTGTCCCGGACCTGCGCGCGCTTGATCGCCCGGTTCAGGATCGAGTGCAGCAGTCGAACGGTTCGCGTGCTGACCTCGCCTGCTCGGTCGGCGAGCCACTCGTCAACGTCATCGGCAGTCAACTCCCGGAGCTTCCACTTGCCCAGGTGCGGAACGATGTGGACGTTGATCAGGTGCCGGGCGTTGTCGACAGTGGACTTCGAGCGCCCGGCAAGGCCGTGCTTCAGCCAGTCCTCCAGCGCGTCCTCGACGGTGTAGGTCGCGGAACCGGACGGAAGGCCGTCCTCGTGGTCCCGCAGGATCTCCTTGAGCTTGTCCTTGGCCTCGGTCTTGGTCTTCCCGCTCGCCCGCTTGACGATGCGCTTGCCGCGGCCGTCGTAACCGAGGCTGGCGGTAGCGATCCAGCGCTGCCGCCTCTCGTCCCAGTGCAGGCCGCCGTCGCCTCTGCTACGCCGCTTCGCCACTGCTGGCCTCCTTCGCCTCCTTCTCAAGCAGTTCCACGTACTCGGTGAGCGCGGACGCCGGGATGAACCGCGAAGCGCCCTGGGTCACCGACCGCAGCCGACCGCGACGGATCTGCTCGTAGATCGTCGACCGGCTCATGGAGAGCAGGACCATCGCTTCGGGGATCGGGTACAGCAGTCGCCTCGGAATCTCGTCCGGCGTGAAGTGCGCGGCGGTCATGCAGCCCCCTTCGTGTCAGCAGTGGGCGGGGTAGCCGTCCCAGCCGTCCCATCCGTCCCAATGCAGGTCAGCGCGGGACGGCTGGAGGCGGTGGGACGGCTCTTGCCGTCCCAGGCGTCCGGGTTGGCGTGGTCGGTGGGACGGCCCGAGCCGTCCCAGAGGGTCAAGCCGTCCCGCTCTGACCTGGGCGGGGACGCTTGGGACGGCTGGGACGGAACCCCCTCGGTCGGGCAGTAGCGGGTCCAGGCGTCGTGGAAGTCGCTGCGGCGGTAGCCCTTGGCCTGGGTGCCGTCGGGGAATCGGACGTTGCCGGAGCGGATCTCGAACTCTGCCAAGAGCTTGGCGAGCTTGGCGGCGTTGAGTCCGGCCTTGCCGTAGTTGGGCCAGGGGGCTTCCGGGTCGGCGTTGAGCTGGCGCAGCAGCTCGGTGGTGGAGATGGCGGGCTGGTCGCCGAACGCGGTGCGGCAGTCGATGAGCAGTCGGGTGCGGAGCGAGCCTTGGTTGGCGCCGGCGGCTTCGGCCAGCAGGTCGACGGCGGCCTGCCGGGCGCGGTCGGGCCAGTCGCCTCCGGCGTGGTCGGCGACGATGATCAGGGGCTCCCAGGTGTCGGCGGCGCGGTCCTCGACCGGCATGGCTGGCTCGGCGGCTTCGAGCGCGGCGATGTCGGTGCGCAGCCAGCGCTGGAGGCGGTCGCCGATGCTCACCAGCACGGGGCGGTCCCGCCGGTAGCGGTAGGGCGAGACTGCTTCGCCGGGTGCGCGGCGGCGCATGCGGATGACGACGGCGCGGTCCTCGATGGTGTCGGGCATGGCGCCGATCCCGGCGAGGGCGGCCATGGCGAAGGTGGGGATGGACTCGACGCGGTTGGTGGCGGCGTCGTAGCGCTTGGCGGGCCTGTTCCTCTGGTGTCCGGCGTTGAGCAACCCGCGCAAGTCTTCGTTGCCGTCAGCGTTGGGGCCGAAGATGGTGTCGGCCTCGTCGACGAGCATGGTCGGCGGGTCCTCGGTGATCGACCGGTACACCGCGGCCGGGGACGCGTTGGCCGAGATGAACGGCTCGTGGCAGGTCGCCTCGATCACGTCGAGGAGCCTCGACTTGCCGCAGCGCTTCTCCGGGGCGCGGATGACCAGCCGCGGGGCGTGCGCCCAAGCGGGCTGGGCGTGGGTTGCGGCGATCCAGAGCACCACCGCGTCGGTGGCCTGCGGGCTGGGCAGGATCACGTAGCGGGTGAGCGCTGCGTGCAGCTCGTCGAGCAGGGCCGCGCCCTGACGGGCGGCAGGGGGTGGCGTCACGGTGCTACCTCCGATGCTGTGTCGGGTGGCTCATGCCGCTTCTGCCTCCCACTCGATCGGTGGGTCCAGCAGGGCCGGCATGCCGTGCGGGTGGGGGACGATCGCGATCAGGCGGTCCGCGGACAGGACGGTCGTCAGGGCTTCGAGGTCGCCGCGTTTGGTCTCGTGCCAGTAGCGGATTCGGTAGGCGGGGCGGCCGTAGACGGGCTCGTGGTGGCGGCCTTCGACCTGGCCCACCCACGGGTATCCCTGGTGCCCACTCGAGGTGTGGCACCGGTGGTGGCAGTACGCGGTGTAGATCGGGTCGCGGTGGAAGGTGACCCAGTTCCCGCGCTGGGGCTGCGGGTAGTCGGAGCTCACGCCGCTACCTCCTCGCTGGTCCGCTCCGGCTGCATGAGACACAAGGCCGAGGCGGCTTGCTGGGGGACGACGCCGTTGCCGAGCAGCCGTAGTTGGTCGGCGCGGGTCAGGCCGGGCACGTCGGTGACGTGGCCCTCGGGCAGGCCCATCAGCCACTCGACGAAACGGGGTGCGAGTCGGCGTCCGCCGCGTCTGCCGGGCTGGGTGGGGGTGGGGGCGGGCCGGCCGAGTCGGCGTTCCCAGCGGGCGATGGCGGCGGCGTAGGGACCCCAATCGAGACCACCGCCGAGGGCAGCGTCAGGTCGCCGCTGCTGCCGCGCTGGTTCGGGCCTCCCTTGGTGCCGTCGCTGGCCTTCGGTGTTGGCAGTAGCGCGATCGTGGTCCGCGGGTCGGCTCCACCGCTGCCGTGGGTCCCGGGGCCGTGGGCGTCCGAGGTGGTGGGGGTCGGCAGCAGCGGTGCGGGCTCGGGCGAGAACGAAGACCCGGAATCGGGCGTGGGGTGCGCCGGTGTCGGCAGCGCGTAGGCCGCACCACCGCGCGTCATACCCGAGGTCGGCCAGGTCGCCAAGAATGGCTCCGAGTGCCCGCAGAACAGGCCCTGGCCGGTCTCCCACACACCACGGGCAGGGTTCCATCTCGCGAGTGGCTGCAGGGGCGGAAAGCAGTCCTCGGACATTCTCGATCACCACCAGTCGGGGTCGGAGCGTGTGGATGGCATGGGCGGTGTGGGTCCACAGCCCGGAGCGGGTGCCGGGGGCGAGTCCGGCGCGGCGGCCGGCGAGGCTGACGTCCTGGCAGGGGAAACCCGCGGTGAGCACCTCGACCGGCTCCACACCGGTCCAGTCGATACCGGTGACGTCGCCGTGGTTGGGCACGTCGGGCCAGTGGTGGGCGAGCACGGCGGTGGCGGCGGGGTCGTTGTCGGCGTGCCAGGCCACCCGGCCACCCAGCACGCGCTGAACGGCCAGGTCGAGTCCGCCGTAGCCGGAAAACAGGCTGCCGATCCTCATGCGACCCTCCTGATGCCCGGTCGGTGCTGCACCGCCGCCGCATCGCGGTTTTGTGCGGTGAGTTCGGCGTCCAGGCGCTGCCAGAGGTCGACCAGGTCGTCGTCGAGCTCGGTCATCGCCTGCAGCTCGGTCACCTCGGCCCGGTCGGCGGCGTCGAGGAGTCGCTGGGCGTGCTCGCGGACCCGGCGGCGGACCGCGGTCTCGAGGACCGCGCCGCGCAGGTAGGGCCCGGCCTCGGGGAACGGGGCGTGCTGGTAGGTCTCGAACAGCCACAGCGCGACCTGCTGGTGGGCGTGCTCGGTCTCCAGTAGGCCGCGCCGCTGGGCCTCGGCCAGCAGCACCCGGGGGTCGGGAGCGGCCCCGGCGGCGACCACGCCGACGATGAGCTCCAGGACCACGCCGCGGATGCCGGGCCCGGCATCCGCCGGCCGCAGTCCGGCCAGCAGGTCCCGGGCGGTGGCGGCGGTGCTGGCCATCAGGCAGCCGAGGAAGCCCCGCACAACGTCGTAGTCGGGCGCCGGGTCGAGGTGGGGTGTGGTCATGCGGCCTCCTCGTCGTCGAGCTGGGCGGGGCTGACCATGTGCCGGTAGGTGTCGTCGGGGCGGCCGTCGTCGGTGACCGGGCGCAGCAGCCACGGCCGCGATGGCGAGGCGGGGACGGTGACGTGCACGAGGTCGCCGCCGAGGTGGTGCAGCGCGGTGGCCAGCCGGTGGGTGAACATCCCGACCGTCAGCGCCGGCCCGGTGTAGTCGACCGCGAGCGCCTCCTGGGTGGTGCCGTGCTGTCCCCGGACCGCGATGCGGATTTCGTTGTCGGAGACGTCGATTCGGGCCTTCGGCGCGTCTTTGTGCACGCTCACGCGCTTGAGCGCGGCCTCGACCTCGGCGCGGGTCACCACGACGTCCTCGCCCGCCGCGGCGGTCAGGATGCGCTCGTAGCCGCGACCGGGGGCATCGACGGTGGCCAGGGTGATCCGCCGGGCTGCGGTCTCCAGCGCCAGCAGCGAGTCGCCGACACCGATGCCGATGCGCCCGTCGGGATCACCGGCCAGGGCCCGCGCGGCCGGCTCCAGCGCCGCGGCCGGCACCAGCACCCGCTTCACTGAGGACGTCGAGGCCCCGGCGGGCTCGGCGGGCACCTGGGCGGCGGCCAGGCTGGCGGAGTCCGTGGCGTACAGCCGCACCGACGGCGTCTCGCCGGGCAGGTCCAGCGCCATGCACGTCAGGTCGATCTTGTCCGCGCCGGCGGAGGTCGTCTTGCTCGCGGCGAGGGAGGCCGCCGCCGGGGCCACCCGCGCCACCGCCGAGATCAGTGCCTTGGCGGGGCACCACCACGACACCGCCGGGGCGACCGGGCGGGCCGGGTACTCCTCGACCGGCATCAGCGGCAACCGCGCCCGGCTGCCGCCGCAGGCCACCGTCAGCGCCATGCCGTCGGCGTGCAGTTCGACCGCTTGGTGCGGCAACAGCCGTGTGATCTCGGCCAGCAGCCGCGCCGACACCAGCACCCTCCCCGGCTCGGTCACCTCGGCCGGGACCTGGACCCGGGTGGCCGTGGTGGTGTCGAACCCCTCCAGCACCGCGCTGGGCGAGACGGCGGCCAGCAGGACGCCGCCGTAGATCGGCTCGGTGGCCCGTAGCCGGAGGTTCCGTGCCACGCACGTGGCCGCCTCCGCCAGAGCGGCGGGCTCGGTGATCCGTGCGCGCATGCTCACGCCACCTCCTCGACGATCGCGGGGAACAGCGGCACCTGGCCCTCGACGGGGTGCGCCACGGCGATCCGGTCGGTGCCCACGCACCGCACCAGCCCGGTCGTGACGTGCTCCCACACCCGCGGGACGCGGTGCGGGCGGATCGGCGAGCCGCAGTGTCGGCACGCCGAGGCCTCCGGGTGCTCGGTAAACCAGCAGCTGAGCCGGTCAGAGCGGGACATGCTGTGCTCGTCGTTCATTGCGTGCCTCCTTCGGGCCACTGACGAGTCGACGGCGGACAGACGACTACTCTCAGTGGTCAACTCGGGTTGTGTCGGACCGGGCGCCGGTTTTCGGGCGAAGCGGCGCCGGCGGGTGAGGTGGTGAGTTAGATCGGCGGTTGTGGGTTAGGTTTCTAACTTCGGGTGGTTATGGGCTCTGGCCTGCGGAAGTTAGGCGAGTTAGGCAGTTAGGCCGGGCGCTGTCGAGGGCTTTGGAGGCCCGGAAATCGGACCTGTCCGTGGTCGTTGCCGGCCTAACTCGCCTCGGTGGTGTCGTCGGTGGTCGCGGTGTCGTGGCAGGCTCCCTGCGCCGCCAGTTTGTTACGGACAGTGACGGGATCGACGGGGTACTTGTTGCCGGTGGAGGGCACCGTCACGCCGCGTTCGGCGAGCTCGTCGACCAGCTGTGTGCCGGTGAGGGGCTTGCCGTCGCGGTGGTAGGCGCTGCCGTACTGGGCGACCAGCGCCTTGGCGGCCTTGGCGGCGCTGACGGGTTCGGCACCGAGGACGGTGTCGAGGTCTGCCAGCAGGTCGCGCTGTTCCGGTTCGGCGGTGGGTCGGTCGCCGTTGACGGGCGTGCGGGGGTCGACGGCGTGCATGGCGCGGGCGATGACGTCGGTGGCGGCGTCCCAGCCGCGGTCGTCGTCGACCTCGATGTAGTACGTGCGCAGCATTTCGAAGAGTTCTTCGGAGATGCCGGTGACCACGCAGGTGCCGCGGTCGATGTTGAACCGCAGGTCGGTGGCCCGAATCCCGGCAGCGAACGACCCGTCGCCGAGGAAGCCGTCGTTGTTTCTCCAGCTCTTGACGTAGAAGCAGGCGTTGATGCCCAACTGCTCGACGAGCTCGGACGGGATCGCTTTCGCCCGCGAGGACTGGGTGTCGTACAGGGTGACGATGCCGGTCTTGCGGCCCCGCTTGACGATCTGAACGGCCAGCTCAGCAGCCTCCTTGCCCAGCTTCGGGCCGCGGACCACGTTGCCCTCCAGATCCACCTCCTCCGAGGCGGCGTCCGAGGAGAACATCTCGTGGCACTCGGAGAACCCGACGATCAGCGGCCGCAGGTCTGCGTGCTGCTCGGCCAGCTGACGGGTCAGCTTCTTCGCGCCGAGCCCGGCCAGGCGGGCCTCGCGCCGCTCGATCTCGGCGTAGAGCTCGCGCAGGTGCTCGACCGCGCGCTCGACGTGCCCACTGTCGGCGCCCTTGTCGTAGAGCGACAGGCGCGGGGAGTACTGGTCGAAGTCACCGTTACCTGCGAAGACGTGGATGCGCAGCTCTGCCAGCGGGTCGAGGGCCGCACCGAGGAAGATGACGCGCATCATGTTCGACTTGCCCTGGCCGGGCTGGCCGCCGACGCCGACGTTGGCTCCGACCAGCGGGAACGTCAGTTCCTCACCGCGCTGGTTGATCCCGACTGGGACGCCGGAGAAGACGTCGGCCAGCCCGTCGTGCAGCAACGGGTACTGCGGGGTCGGCTGCTCCATGACTCCGGCGTCTGCCACGTAGAGGTCGATGAACCCGCGGCGACCGCCCTTGACCTTGCCGTAGTCGGTCGGCCACACCTCGATCTCAGCGCGGTGCAGGTTGTGGGCCAGTACCGCACGCTTGTCGGCGACCATGCTGGCCGGGACCCCGTCGGGCAGGCTGAACCGCGCCCGGTAGCCCTTGAACAGCCCCTGTCCCTCTCGGGTGGGCGAGAGGTCGAACTGCGGCACCCATCCGTCCTTGAACGCTCGGTTGAGCGCGGGGATGCCCAGCCCCTTCAGTGCGCGCACGATGCCGTCGGCGGTGACCACCACCTCCTGGCCGTGACCAGCGGAATCGCGGTCGGCCAGCATCCACTCCGGGGCATCGGTGCGGCGCCGGCGCGCGTTGTAGCCCTTGAGCAGCACGCCCACCGCCACCGTCAGCGCGGCCCACGGAGCCCACGACGCGGCCCACGCCACGAACTCGAACCCGGTCTCCAGCGCGGAGAACAGGCCGTCCCAGACCTCGGCGAATCCCGCGCCACCAGGTCGAATCTGCGCCACGACCGCGGTCACCAGCGTGATGGCCAGGACGACACCGGCTAGTCCGGCGATAACAGCAGGCAGCCTGACCAGGAACTTCCCCCACACCTGGATGCGCTCCAGCAGGAGCTTGCGGCTCTCGATGCGCTGCCGCATCAGGTCCGCGGCGATCCCGTGCTCACCTGCGGCCTGCGCCGCCGCGATCTGGGCATCGATGTCCCGACCGGTCCACCGCCCGTAGAGGGCCGACAGCGTGTCGAACGCCCCGGCCGCGAGGTAGTAGCCGTGTCGAACCGTGGCTTTACCAGCGGTTTTCACCACCGGCCACGCCACGTCGGCCACCTCGGCGGCCTTCTTGGTCGTGCCGGCCAGCACCGCGGGCACGCGCTCCCACTTGACCGGCAGCGTGTCGGCCCGCACCTCCAGCTGCGCACCAGACTCGCCGGCCTCGGCGGACTGGGGGCCGTGCTCGGAGGTGTCAGTGCGCTCGGCGACCGCGCGCACCGCGGTGCCATCGGTCAGATCGGGCTGGTGGCCGCGAGGGAACCGGATCAGGTCTCCCAACGTGGTCTCCTTCTCGGGCATCATGGGGATCACCTCTCGGCCTGAGAGCAAGCGAGTTGAGGGGTATGTGCGGCCCCGCCCCGCCAGGCGGGGCCGCATCCCTATCGGGGTTAGGCGGCGACCGCCGGCGCGGCGCCGTCGTTCCAGTCGTCGCGCAGCTGCCGGGCCGTGCGGGCCGCGCAGCGCAGGGTCTTGCGGATCGACTCCGCCGAGGTCGGGTCGACCACGCCTGCCTCGACCGCCCTGCGCAGCTCGGCTCGCAGCTGGTCGAACGAGCGCCGCGCAGGCTCCGGGATCGAGCCTCGACCGTCCCTCGACTCCTGCAGGTCAACCGCCGAATCCGGGGTGGTTGAGTCGGGCTGCGGTCGAGCCTCGACCGACCCGGCGTCGGCCTCGTCCGCCAGCAGGGCACGCAACTCGGCGTCGATCCCGTCGAGCTCCGTTGTGGGGCCGTCGTCTCCGGCTCCCGGCAGCGTGGTCGAGTCGAGGCGGAGGCGTCCGGTCCAGCTGCGGCGCAGGGTCACCACGCCGGGGGCGTAGAGCAGCCGCACGGTGCCGTCGGCGTCGAGCTCGCCGACCGCGCGTCGCACCGCCGCGCGTTCCATCCGGGTCACCCGGCGGGCCGCGATCCGCTCGGTGCGCGCCGCCCGACGCTCGGCATGGGTGCGACGCGATCGCATCGGGGCGGCGGTGATCAGCTGGTGGGCCACCACGCCGCCGACCGACACCAGCGCCATCACCACGCCGTCAGCGACGCCGCCGCCCCGCATCGTCGCGCCGTGCAGGAAGTTCAGCGCCGCGGCGACAGCGGCGAAAGTCCAGACACCGGCCTGCAGCCACCCGGTCGGCTTGCCGCTCTTGCGGGCGGCGTGTGAGGCGAATGCGAACGCCCACATCGCCGCCTCGGAGAACAGCGGCAATCCCCACCCGACCGGACCGTAGACCTCGTAGCCGTAGGCCGCCATTGCCGACCACGCCATCACAGCCGGCACGACCACGATCACGCTCAACGCCAGCTCCACCACGTGCCCGCGCAGCCACCCGGCCGCCGCGGCCAGCGCTTCTCCCCGAGCCTTCGCGTTGAGGCGCTTCTGCTCGCTCTGCGCGGCCATCAGCTTTGCCTGCGCCTGCGCGTGCTTGATCGCGGCGTTCGCTCGCGCTTCCTCCGCCTGGGCGGCTGCGGCCACTCGCTCGGCTTTGTGGTCGTAGAACGTGGTCATCGCTGGTACCTCCGAGCCGTCGCTGCCGCGACCACGCGGGTCGGGGCGGGCGGGATGCGGTCGATCCAGGTCATGAGCCGGTCCGAGCAGCGGTCCAGCACGTGCACCGCGATCGCCAGCAGCACCGCCGGCATCCGCAGCGCAACCGCCAGCACGAACATCGCCCCGACCAGCAGCGCGCGCGGCGCGGTGTAGTCCCGCACGTAGTCCGTCGAATTCATGCCGGGACCCCCGCTTCCAGCTGCGCCAGACGAGCCACCAAGCGCGCCGGGCTGATGACGCCGATGTTCTCGTCCAGTAGGTCCAGCGCGCGGCGCTCGGCCGCGTCGCGGAACGGGGTGATCAGCGCAAACATCAGTCCAGGGGTCGTGATGTCCATGCCGTGCACCGTCAGCCGCGTCGTCGGGTCCTGTGAGTCGTACTTGCCGAGCACGGCGTGCACCGGCTTGACCTGCTCGGTCACCCACTTGTGCAACACACGGGCCTTGATCGGTGCGTCGGCCAACCAGACCTGCACGACCACCACGTCGTCCTCGTCGAAGCTGCGCACAGTCGACACCGGCCCGAGACCGGCCTCGTTCATCGCCGCGGCCAGCTCCTCATCGGTAGGCACTTCGAAGTTCGTGGTCATGCCGACACCTCCCCGGCGTTCGGCTCACTGCCTCGCACCAGGCCGGTGCCGTCGATCCCCATCGAGTCCAGGACCGCCTCGTCGTAGTCGGTCCACCATTCCCCTACCATCGGAAGTCCTCCTGATCAGCGCGCAGAGCTGGTTGAGTGGGGACCCGGCCCAGCAGATGGTTTGGCGACTTGGCTGCTGGGCTGGGCCCTCATCGGTGTTCAGAGCCGGTAGCTGTACTGCTCGGCCTGGTCGATGGCTCCGGCCACGAGCTGGTGCAGCTCGGTGACCCGGGTCTCGGCGAGCTCGTTGAAGGCTCCGATGGCCTGCTGGGCCTCGGGCTGCTGGCTCATTCCCATCGCGGTGTTGAGCTGCCCAGTCACCTCGCGGGCCCACTCCTGGATTTGGGCCAGTGCGGCCAAGATCTGCTGGCCCTTGTCTCGGGTGCTGGCGACCGCGGCCTGGACTTCCTCGATGCCGGCCATGCTGGTACCTCCCGTGTTCGTGCTGGCGGGCGTGTTGTCGGCGTTGGACGTGGTTGGGGGTTTCGGCTCGCGCTGGACCGGCAGCGGCTTACCGGTGACCTGGGAGCGCCAAGGGCCGCTCTGGCCCTGCATGCCTCGCAGCTGCATCTCGAGGTAGTCCCCGGTCGGCATGTCCGCGCCGTGCGGCGGTGGAGCGTCGATCTCGTCTCGGTAGGCGCCGCACTTGCAGTACCAGCGCACTGTTATGCCGTCGATCTGCTCGCCGTAATCCTTCTTGTGCCCCGGGCAGGACAGCTCTCGACGCCGCGAGCTTCCCGGACTGTTATCCCCGGTCAGGAACGGCGGCGGCTGCCGCTTCTTGAAGCACCACATGCCATCTCCTCTGGCTCAGAGCGCGGTGATCAGGGCCGTGACGAACAGCCACAGCCAGTGCCAGGACTGGTCCAGCACGTACGCGCCGGTCCCGAGGTTCGGGTTGTCGTCGTGACCGTCGCGGGGAGCGCCAAGCCGGTAGAACCCGGCGTTCCCGCTGATCGCGGCCAGCCGCGCGAGGGTGAAGCGGCGGTCGGCCCAGTAGTGCGTCACCGCGGAAACCGCTTGCCCGGCCAGGAACCCGGCGGCGGTGATGGGCAGCCCCAAGACCGTCCACACCAGACCGACCGCGAGCGCGGTCACCAGCGTGTAGCTGGCGACGTGTCGCAAGCACGCCCACCGGCCCGTCCAGTCCGGACGCCCCTTGTTCGCCGCCTGGTGCGAGGTCTGCACCCAGTGATCCGCCACGTTGTGCGCCACCAGCAACGACGGCAGCACCACCGCGAACGTCACCGCCGACTCCAACCCGACCATCACGCGGCCTCCCCGAGGTTGGGAGCCTCGGCGGCCCGGTTGTCGACGGTCGTCGCGATCAGGCGCAGCACGCGGTTGTCCGTGCGCCGCTGCTGGCGGCGAATCCGGGTGTGCTCGCCGGGGCCCATGGCCGACCACCTGTAGACCGAGGCGACCCCCATGGGGGCTCCCAACTCGGCGGTGACGACCGCTTCCCAGTAGTCGCGGACCCGGAGCTGGTCCCACTCGTCGAGGTTCGCCTCGCAGAACGCCAGCTCATCGGCTGACGGCTCCATGTCCTGGTACATCCCTACTCCCTCCTGGTGTCGTAAGACATATCCGATGTATGAAGACATTAGGGGTGGAGGGGTGCCCTGTCAACCCCATGTCTTAAGACGGATTCGGTACGCTGATCGCGTGGTTGCGAACGAAGCCCAAGAGGACAAACGCCCTGCTAGCCGCCGTGTCGCTGACGAGCTACTGGCGCTGATCGACTCCGGTGCCCTGCGTCCGGGTGATCCGCTGCCGACGTATCGCAAGCTCGCGGGGGACTACGGCGTGGCGGTCAACACCGCCATGGCGGCGGTACGTCACTTGCAGAAGTCCGGAGCTGTGACGATCCGGCCGCACGCTGGTGCGCGGGTGAGCGATCGATCGGAAGCCGTCGACGTCGCCGCGGAACTCAACCAGGCGCGTTCCGAACTTGGCGAACTCCGCGAGCAGGTCCAGCACGTCTCCACCGAGCTGGCCGAACTTGAGCAGCGGCTCAGTGCTCTTGCTGACCGACTGGGCAAGCCCGCCGAGTAGCGTCGGCATGCGCTCTACCGGCTGAAGACCTCCCGCAGGAACGACGCGACCCCGTGGGCGGCCGTGCCTAGCCACGACAACGCGTCCTTCACCCAGGTGGCCGCGTCGCTCGGGTAGTTCACCACGAGCAGCACCAGAGCCAACCCCAGCACCACCTTGACCACCTTCGAAAGGACTCCGCTGCTGGACTGCATCATCGGGAACGAGTTCTTTGCCATTGCTGACTCCTTCGGCCTGTGCCTCAACAGCCGCGAACACCTGCAGGAACTCGCTGGTCTCGGCTGTTTTCGCTGTCATGCCTCAAGAATCGGGCGTGTTTGCCAAGATGAGTAGATGAGTCGGTGGTGAGTCGATGGTGAGTCGCGCGGCTCACCAGGCGCTTACCAGGGAAGACGCAACGGGGGAGGCCCTTCGGTGGACGATGCGGACATGACGCCACTGAAGCGTGCGCGCCTCGCCGCTGGCATGTCGCAGGGGCAGGTGTGCGCGCAACTGCGGAAGCTTCGGCAGAAGCGCGACGCCCTGCCGCCGAAGGAATCCAGCATGAAGCGCATGTACATCGAGTGGGAGCACGGTCGGGTCGATCCGACCGACTGGCGCGAGGAACTGTGTGAGGTGTTCCAGCTCCCGCCCGCTGCGCTGGGCTTCGTCGAGGTTTCGCCGCCTCCCGCGATCGAGCTGCCGACAGCGCTCGACGTGTTTCGAATTGACCCGGAACTCGTTGAGATGCTGGAAGAGCAGACCAACCACTACCGGCTGATGGATCGCAAGGTCGGCGCGGCGATCATCCCGCAGACGGTTGCGCACGTGGAGCACATGCAGCAGTTACTTCGGAACGCACTGCCAGGGAAGCACTTCTCGTCTGCTGCGGTGGCCCTTGCGGAGGGAGCAGCCCTCGCGGGTTGGCAGGCGCTCGACGCTGGCGACATCAAGAAGGCGTGGGACCTACACGACATCGCAAAGACCGCGGCACGGCAAGGCGATGATGCGGCGTCGCTCGCGCACGTCACTGCACAGCAGGCGTACGCACTGCTCGACGCGGGTCGGGCTGCCGATGCGGTCGAGCTGATCCAGTACGCGCACACCCCGGAAACGGCGAAGCGGGTTCCGCCGCGCCTTCGGGCCTGGCTCGCGGCTGCTGAAGCCGAGTTCCTGGCTGCCGCAGGCCAGGGGGACCAGGCGCGCCGCCTGCTCGATGTAGCTGTCGAAGTGCTTCCGTCGGGTGACACCGACCCCGAGCTGCCGTATCTCATGCTCAACCAGACACACCTGGCGCGCTGGCGTGGTCACTGCCTCGCTCGCCTCGGCGCGAGCGAGGCAGTAGACGAGCTGACATCTGCGCTCGACGGTGACCAGGCGCTGTCGTCGAAGCGGGCAGAGTCGAGTCTCCGCGTGGACCTCGCCTTGGCGCTCAGGAGCCGCGGGGACATCGCAGGCTCAAAGGAGCATGCGCGACGCGCTGCCGAACTGGCGGGTAGAACGGGGTCAGCTCGTCAACGCGCACGTATCGCCGACCTGCTGGCGGACTAGTCCGCGTCCTTGCCCAGCGCCAGGTAGTGGAGCAGCCCCACGAGCGTGCCGGAGTTCTGGATCTTCCCTTCTCGGATCAACTCGGGCACACGTGCCAGCGGGACCCATTCGAACTTGCCTTCGTTGACCTCGATCGGGTCGCCTACCAGCTCCGCGCCGCGTCCAAGGAAGACGTGATGCGGGTTACGCAGCATGCCGACGGCAGGCTCGAAGGTGATCAGCCGCTCAAGCGACCGCGGGCGGTAGCCGGTCTCCTCGATCAGCTCCCGTTCGGCGGTCCGCTGCGGATCTTCGCCGGGGTCGATGATCCCGCCGGGCAGCTCCCAGTTCCAGAGATCGGGCGCGAAGCGGTGCCGCCATGCCATCAGCACGTTCTGCCCGCTGTCATCGATGAGCACGGTCATCGCTGGAGGCGGGAACCACACCGTGTGGTGTTCGAACCGCTCGCCGGAAGGCTGGGAGATGTCGGCCAGGCCGACGCGCACCCAATCGCTTTCGTAGACGGTGCGCTCACCATGAACGGTCCACTTGGACGCCTCATCGGTCACGGGTGGTTGGCCTTTCTGCTCGGCTTCGCTGGCTACGCGGATCGCAGCGCCCCTGCTTCCCCCAGTCTCCCACCCCCAGGGGCCCTGTAGAGCCCCTTGATGGGTAGCGTTCGGCCATCAGTCGCCCTACGACCTGACGGGCTCCTACGGCGCGTACAGACCCGGCAACGGGCCAGGTTTTGCGCCCTCAGATCGCCGTGGCGCGTCGATCACATCGTTGGCCGAGAGATTGACCACGGGAAGCCGTGGAGGGCTTCTGAGGCGTGCTCATGCGTGACTAAGAGCGTGTCTCACTTGGCTTGTTTGAGCTTCTTGAAGCAGGTCAGTGCGGCGGCGAGGGCGAGGAAGCCTTTGAAGGCATCGGCGCGGCGTTCGTAGCGGATGGTCAGGCGTCGGTAACCGGCCAGCCAGGCGATGCTGCGTTCGACGACCCAGCGGTGGCGGCCCAGTTTCTGGCTGGTCTCGATGCCGATGCGAGCCAGGCGGGGCGACAATTCCCCGTCGCTGCAACCAGACTCGGCGTTCGGCACTGTTGTATGCCTTGTCGCCGTGCAGCTTGCCGGGCTTGCGGCGGCGAGGTCCGCGGCGGGACCGGATCGCGGGGATGGCGTTGACCAAGGGCTTGACAGCGAACCCGTCCGGGGTGTTGGCCGCGGAAATGCCGGTGGCCAGGGGCAGTCCGCCCCGGTCGGTGAGCACATGCAGCTTCGAGCCCGGCTTGCCTCGGTCGACCGGATTCGGTCCGGTCATAGCGCCCCCCTTTTCGCCCGCACCGCGGCGGCATCCACCACGGCCCGGGACCAGTCGATCAGCCCTTGACTGCCCAGCTCGTCGAGCACCCCCCGGTGGATCCGGGCCCACAATCCGGCCTCGGTCCATCGCAGAAACCATCGATGCGCGGTGGGCACTTTCACCCCGAACGACGGCGGTAACCACCGCCAGGCACACCCGCTGGTGAGCACATACACGATCGCGGTGAACACCTTGCGTGCATCCGCCGGTGCCCGCCCACCACCCTGCGGGCGCTCTCCAGCCTGTGGAATCAGCGGCTCGACCAGCTCCCAGAGCTCGTCGGGAACCAACCGCTGTGACAACGCATCAACCACAGACGATGATCTTGCCCTGAACACCGATCAAGATCCAAACGAGACACGCTCTTATGTCGAACCGTAACTCGTGTACTCAACTTGAGTACACGTACAAACGGTGAATTAGCCTGTACTATGCGTGATCAGGCTGGTTGCGATCGGAGGTAGGCGTTGGCTCAGCAGCTCCCGCCAGCGGTGATGAAGATCGTGTTGGGCAACGAGCTCGCTCGGCAACGTGTCGAAGCCGGGCTGAAGCAGGACGACGCGGCGGAGGTCTTGCGCTGTACCCAGCAGAAGATCGCCCACATCGAGTCCGGCAGCGGTATCCGGCCAGTGGAGCTGGATGCACTGCTTGAGCGCTATGGAGCCACCGAGGCCGACAAGGCGTACGCCCGCGATCTCCAAGCCGAAAGCAACCGCCGGACCAAACGCGGCGCGTTCAGTACACGGTTCCGGCAGCACATGCGGCTACTGGTCGACATGGAGCCGAGCTGCCAGAGAATCTTCTCGTATCGTGCGATGAACATCCCTGGTCTGCTGCAGACTGAGCAGTACATGCGCACCTTGTTCCGCGCGTGGCGCCCCTCGCCGAGCCAGGAGCAGATCGACCAGGACACCGCCGACCGGCTGGCACGTCAGCGCGTACTCGACAACACCGATCAGCAGTTCTGGTTCATCATCGACGAAGCCGCACTACGCCGGTGGAGCGCAGGCAGCACGGAGGTCATGAAAGAGCAGGTCATGCGGCTTGTCGAGGCCGTCGACCGCCCGAACATCGACCTTCAGCTCGTCCCGTTCAATGTCGGCTACTACATGGGGCAGGGCCACGACTACTCGATTTTCGAGTACGACACCAAGACTCCAGTCAGTATCGTTTACCTGGAGCAACACGATGGTGGTACTTACGTGGATGACAGCAAGCGAACGGCGCAGTACCTGACGCTGTGGGACCAGCAGAAGGCTGCAGCGTCTGGCCCCGAGCAGACCCGCCGCATCCTGCTCGATCTTGCTGACACCCTATGACCGCCAGCCAGCAGCAACACAACGAAGGACAGCAGCGGAGATGACCTCCAACAACACCAGCACAGCTCGCCGTGACGGCCCTACCGGGGCGTGGTTCAAAAGCTCGCGCAGCAAACCGAACGGCAACGAGTGCGTCGAGGTCTGCTTCGGCACCGATCTCGTCCACATCCGCGACAGCAAGGACTGCGGTGCCGGCCCGGTTCTGAGTGTCCCCGCTGGTCACTGGGCACGGTTTCTGGACGAAGTCGTTGGACGTGCACCGGTCGACTCCAACACGGTGATCAAGATCGTGATCGGCGCCGATGGCGGAGCAAGCCTCCACGCGCGCAGCAACCCGGACAAGATCCTCTCGTACACGCCGGGCGAGTGGTCCGCGTTTGTCGCCGGCGTCTGCAATGCGGAATTCGATCTGCCCGACACCGAGGTGCTTGCCGCCTGAGCCCGTTTGCCAAGACTGGGGTCGCCCCACGGACGGGGCGACCCCAGTCGTCTTGCGGGTGGTCGGTCACGCGAAGTCGGTGACGATCGAGCTGGCGACCATCATGGGTTGGCAGGGGCATTCCTACGTGCTTGATCGCGTGGTGTCAGGGGTCGGGTCGATGCTGGGGTATGTCGGCTGCGGAACTTCGGGGCGGAGTTGACGAAACTGGCCGCCCAACTCCCTGCATCCCCGCTGTCAACCAGCACGGCGGCACCGATGCGGCCTCGAGGACACCGTCCCGGGCTGCAGCGGCACCCGACACCTATTGGGCTACGGCCGAGCACTACGCCGCTCAATACGGAGGAGTTGACGCTTGGCGGATGCTGCCGGTACCGCGGGGTCGTTGCGCATTCCACCGCTGCCAGCACCGCTCCGGGTCGGCGTTGCTGGCGGATCTGACGGGTGAGGGCGCGGGCTCGTTTCGAGCCGATGCGGAGCTTCCAGCGGAGCGTGTCGGCTGAAATCGGACGTCGGTACAGGTTCCAGTGCTCGGCGTCGAGTCGGTGGGCCTCCTCACATAGCGGATCACCATACTCACCATGCGGTGACTCTGGGTCAACATCGGCCTTGTTGGCTCCGTGACCAGGCACGTTGTTCACCACCGTGCGCAGTGCTGGCATCTCCTCAGCCTCATACGGGACTCCCACGAGCACGGTGTCCCTCGACGTGACGGACTCCGAATCAGTCTCGGACGCAGCCAGAACCACCGTCGACCACCACGGACGCGTGGATCAACCTGCCGAACACTGTATGCGCGAGCCTGCTTGATCTGCTCGACGACGTTGTGCGCTTACTCGGCGTTCCGCCTGACGCACCGCCCGGCAACTGCGCCCGCCGCGCAGATCAGGAGCGGGAGAGGCAAGCCAAAAGTTCCGCAAACCGACATCGCACCAGTGGTTCGGAACAGTTCGTCTCCGGCAAAACGCCTTGTGGTTGCCGTGACAGCGCCACCGTCGGAACGCTTGGCTAGTAAGCAATCGAGCACGGCGGTACGAATTTCGGATCAACCCAAGACTGGAAAGAGACGGGCGCCGCCCTGGAGGGCGACGTCCGAAGTCCTCTTGGTTACTTCTCGGCTGCGGTAGCCGGCTCGACGGCTGGCTCGTTCGAGAGGATGGCGGTAACACGGTCGGTCCAGCGACTCATGAAGTTGACCATGATCGCTGCCGCGACGAAGAATGTGGACATGATCATCAGGCCACGGTCGGTGGAACCGGTGGCGTCCTTGAGCACGCCCATCACGTACGGGCCGGCCAGACCGCTGAGGCTGGCCAGTCCGTTGACCATCGCCAACGCCACCGCGGCGAGTCCGCCCGCGAACGCTTGGGCCTGCATGGTCTGGAAGGTCGACAGTGACCCGAAGAACCCTGCCCCGGCCAGGCTGACGCCGACCAGCGCGAGCACCGCGCTGCCGGTGGACGCTGCGATCGTCAAACCCACCGCCCCCGCGAGCTGTAGGAACGTGAGGTGCCAGGTCCGTTCGCCGGTGCGCGTGACGGTTCTGGCCACTACCAGCATCACCACGGCGGCGAAGACCCACGGCAGGGCGGAGACCAGGCCCGCCGCGGCGGCGCCGAGTTCGAAGCGCTCCTTGACGATGGTGGGGAGGAAGTAGGTGATCGACCAGTAGCCGATGGTCATGCAGAAGTACAGCACTGTGAACATCCAGGCGGCGGGACGCCGCAGCACCGCTAGTAGCTGTCGGGGTTCGTGTGCGGACGCGTTGTTGCCCTGGACACCGGTTTCGGCCAGGTAGGCCTTCTCCTCAGTGGACAACCAGTGGGCTTCGGTGGGGGAGCTGGGCAGGCGGAACCAGATGTAGGCGGCCAGCAGCAGAGCGGGCAGGCCCTCGAGCAGGAACGCCCAGCGCCAGCCCGCCAGTCCCAGCAGGCCGTCCAGCGACAGCAGTGCCGAGGTGAGCACCGAGCCGGTCGCCAATGCGAAGGGCACGGCGAGGTTCATCAGTGAGTAGGCCTTGGTCAGAATCCGCGGCGGGCACCACATCGCCAGGAACAGCAGCGCGCCAGGTGAGAAGCCTGCCTCGGCCACGCCGAGCATGATGCGCACGACGTAGAGCGTGAATTCGTTCTGCACGGCCGCCATCAGCATCGTGACCGCGCCCCAGGAGAACATGATTCGGGCGATCCAGCGCCGGGCGCCGAACTTGGCCAGCGCCATGTTCGACGGGATCTCCATGAAGCAGTATCCGATGTAGAACAGGCCTGCTGCCAGGCCGAACGCCGAGGCGGTGAGCCCTAGGTCTTCCGACATCGGTTCGGCTAGCACGCCGATGTTCGCTCGGTCGATGTAGGAGATGAACATCCCGATCATGATGATCGGCATGATCCGCAGCAGCAGCTTGCGGTAGATCCGTCTCTCGATTTCTGGCGGCGCGCTCGCGCCGAGGTGATTCGCCATTGAATCCGTTCCCTTGCAGTGTGTTCAGCTGGTACCGGTGCTGCTAGCGGTCGGTGCGGTAGTAGTCCAGCTTTTTGCGGTCGATTTCGATGCCCAGTCCCGGACCGTGCAGTACCGTCATGGCTCCGTCGGTGATGCGCAGTGGTTCGGTGAGCAGGTCGTCGGCCATGTCGAGGTAGTTCGACAGCTCGGCGGCCTTGTTCGCGGTCGTGCGTTGTGAGGCGCCGAAGGCCAGCGAGCAGGCGGTGCCGACCTGGCCGTCGATCTGGTTTCCGATGACCACCTCGGCGCCGAGGCCTTCGGCCAGGTGGGCCACGCGCAGCGAGTCGGAGAAGCCGGTGCGGGCGGTCTTGATGCTGATCGCGTTCGCTGCGCCTGCCAGCAGCTCGCGGGTCACGTCGGCTGGCGTGGGCGCGGACTCGTCGGCGACGAACGGCACAGGGCACTGGCCGACGAGCCAGCGGCGGCCGAGCACGTCATCGGCCGGGCACAGCTCCTCCACCCGCGAGAGGCCAAGGTCGGCCAGTTCGCGGACGGCGCGGGCGGCTTCGGAGGCGGGCCAGCCGCGGTTGCCATCCAGGTAGAGCTCGGCGTCGTCGCCGACGGCGTTCCGGATCGCTCGGCACACCGCGATGTCCCGGTCGATCGGGAGGCGGCCGACCTTGACCTTGAAGGAGTCGATGCCGAATTCGTCGCGCATCCGGATCGCCTCGTCGGCCATGGCCGCGGGATCGTCGAAGCCGAGCATGTGGCTGACCTGGAGGCGCTGCGCATAACCGCCGAGCAGCCGGTGCACGGGCTGGCCGACGGCCTTTCCCCACGCGTCCCACATGGCCATGTCGATGGCCGCCTTGGCGGTAGGATTTCCCACCGTCCGAGCTAGTTTCGCGCGCACCGGCTCGCGGTCGAGGATGGACGCACCGCGGATCGCCGGAGCGAACAGCGAGTCGATGACCGCGACGATGGACGCTTGGGTCTCGCCGTAGGTGTAGGGCCGCGGCGGGGCCTCGGCAACGCCGACGATGCCGTCCTCGGTTTCGACCTCGACCAGCACGTTGTCGGCGACCTCGATGTGGCCGCTGGCGAAGTGCAGGGGCTTCCGGTAGGGGATGGCGAACGGGATTGCCCGGACGTCGATGATCCGCATGTGGATGTCCTGTGGTGCTAGCGCCGGAAGTACCGGCTGGATGTGGCGTGTCAGCTCAGGTAGGTGCGCACGAGCATGCTGTCGTCGTGCTCCAACAGGCCGAGTTCGGCGGCGCGGGCGTACTGCGACTTGGCCGCCTTGAGCAGTGGGACGTGCGCTTGGCAGGTCTCGGCCTCCTGCTCGACCAGCCCGTTGTCCTTGGCCAGGATCGCCAGGCGGGTGAGCACGTCGTGCTGGTCGTCCGGGCGGGCCATGCGCGGACCTCGCTCGTCGAAGAACCAGGAGGCGCCCGAGCCGCCGCTGATCACCTCGACGGTCTTGGCCGGGTCCAGGCCGAGTCGGGAGGCCAGCGCGACGGCTTCGGCAGCCGCGGCCAGGTGCACCGAGCTGCACAGCTGGTTGACCAGCTTGGTGGACTGTCCGTCGCCGGGTCGTTCGCTGACCCGCACAACGGTGCCGAGGGCTGCGAAAATCGCTGCCTTGTCGTCGATGGCGCCATCTGGTCCTGCGGTGAGGAAGCGCAGCTGGCCGCGTTCGGCGCCGGGGACGCCTCCGGTGACGGGAGCGTCGATGACGACGGCACCGGCTTCGGCCAGCAGTGCGGCGGCGTCGCGCGCGGCCTGCGGACCGGTGGTGGAGGAGATGATCCAGGTTTCGCCGTCTCGGCGCCGCTCGCACGCGGCTTTGGCGGTCTGCAGCAGCTGCTCGCCGGTGGCCACCAGGACCAGCACCACGTCAGTCGTCGGCAATGCGGCGAGTTCGGCGACAGCGGCCAGTCCCGCGCCGGCCGCGCGGGCTCGGGCATCCGGGTTTGGGTCGACCGCGCGCACGGTGTGGCCGTGGGCGGCCAGACGTTGCGCCATCGGTGCTCCGATGGCGCCGAACCCGACCACGGCGACCGAGAATCCGCTGGCTGCAGGGGAATCGTTCATCAGGCCTCACTCCTTCGAGGCGGAGCTGCGGTGCTCGCCGCCTTCGCGGAGTAGCTAACGACGCGAATCCTTTCCTGTCCAACACGGAATCAGGAACCAGTGATATCGAGACCATATAGATCAGGGGTGGGCAGTGCGGATTCACCGACTTCGAGCACCCGCTGCAGCGCGGGGGAGTCGTT
Source organism: Saccharopolyspora hordei (assembly GCF_013410345.1). Taxonomy (NCBI): domain Bacteria; kingdom Bacillati; phylum Actinomycetota; class Actinomycetes; order Pseudonocardiales; family Pseudonocardiaceae; genus Saccharopolyspora; species Saccharopolyspora hordei. Next base: position 5,498,196 of record NZ_JACCFJ010000001.1, on the reverse strand, counting down.
GTCCGATCGCCATCCCAGCGCAGCGAACAGGTGGCTGGGGCCGGTGCCCTCGATCGGTTTGTAGACGATGCCGACGGTCTGGGCCTGGCACACCGAGCTGAGTGTGATGGTGACGCCCGCACCGGCGGCCACCAGCGCCAGCACGGTCGCCGAATCCGGCGCGACTTGCACGACCTTCGGCGGGAAGCCCGCCGAGAGGCACATGCTGTGCATCGTCGCACGCAGCATGGACCGGGCTCCCTCGGGCAGGCTGACGAACCCGTCGTCGGAGAGGTCCTCGAGCTTTACGGCGTCGGCGTCGGCGAGCCGGTGGTCTTCGGGTAGCGCGCACAGGACCTGCTCGACCTGCACGATCCGGTGGCTGAGCTCTGGGTGTGTGATGGGCACGCGGACGAAGGCGAGGTCGAGATCGCCGGAGGTCAGCTGGTCGAAGGCGGTGTAGACGTAGGTCTGGGACTGCAGCACCAGTTCGATGCCGGGATGCGTGCGCCGCACCGCGTTGGTCAGCAAGGGCAGGGCGCGCTGGCTGGAAGCGCCGGCGAAGCCGATCCGCACCCGGCCTTCCTCGCCTGAGGCGATGGAGGTCGCGATGTCGCGCACGGCGGCGACCTGGTTGAGCGCGCGCCGTGCCGGTGGCAGCAGGCGGCTACCGGCGTCGGTGAGGGTGACGCTGCGCGTGCTGCGCTGGAACAGTGGGAGGTGGAGTTCCTTCTCCAGGTGTCTGATCCGGTTGCTCAGCGGTGGCTGCGCCATGTGCAGGCGCGCTGCCGCACGGCCGAAGTGCAGCTCCTCGGCGACGGCGACGAACGCTTCCAAGTCGCGCAGGTCCACAGCCCACATCCTCCCCATTTATAACGGGTCGATATCAGTCCCTATGGGATTGGTATTGGAATAGTAAGGCCTGGCGGACGAACATGGGGACAGGAGGGCATCAGGCCCGTTGAGAACCACGGAAGGACCGATACCGATGAAGCTGCGCCTGCACCACGTCAACGTCGTTTCGGACGACATGGAGGAGCTGCACTCCTTCTACCGGGACGTCCTCGGGTTGGAAACGGCGCCGCTGCCCCCGATGATCGAGCACCTGGGGCACCAGAACGACCGCACCGAGTCCGAGGACGACGGCAAGTGGAAGGCCAACGTCGCCTTCTTCAACGCCGACGGCAAGGACGAGCTGCAGATCCACGCCGGACGGCGGCAGGCGTACCTGGGCGCGCGCATGGGGCACGCCATCAATCCGCTGCTCACCGGGCACTTCGCCTTCCGAACCGACGACCTCGACGCGGTGCGCAAGCACCTCACCGAGGCCGGCATCCCGTTCTCCGACTACGGCGAGTGGGCCGTGAAGGATTGGGACCAGATCTTCCTCACCGACCCGGCGGGCAACGTCATCGAGATCCACGAAGTCATGTCCTGACCGAGTGGAGGAGGACGTGGTGATGCCGCGCTGGCAGCAACGCCCTCCCGGATCGAACTGGGGCGACTTCGGCGGCGACGACGTGCTGGGGCGGCTCAACCTGATCGGCGCCGAGCAGGTCCGCAAGGGCATCGACGCCGTGGAGGAGGGCCGTGTCTTCAGCCTGTCGTTGCCGCTGGACCGTCCTGGCGGCACGGTGCTGAACCCGAACCGGTTTCCGCCGGTGGTGCGGCCGTCGCTGCGATCCGGCGAGGTCAACTTCAACTGCTCGATGTCCGTGGCGATCCCCGGTGCTTCGGACGTCATGAGCGACGACCTCGTCGTGCTGCACACCCAGTACTCGACGCAGTGGGATGCGTTCGGGCACGCCGGTGCGCTGTTCGACGCCGACGACGATGGGGAGCCGGAGCAGGTCTACTACAACGGTTGGCGTGCTGGGACCGACGTCGTCGGCCCGGAAAGCCCGGATTCCGCGGGGATTTCCAGTCTGGGGCGGGTCGAGGGAGCGTCCGAGGGTGCGGCGTCGACCTCGGACGCCGGACCGGTGGACATCAGCCACATGGCTCGGCACGGTGTGCAGGGACGCGCTGTGCTCGTCGACCTCGAAGCACATCTAGGTGGGCAGCGAGCCATCGTGGGGTTCGAGGAGTTCGCCCAGGTGCTCCAGGCCGACCGGATCGTCGTGGAGCCCGGGGACATTCTGGTGCTGCACACCGGTTTCGCCCGTGGGTTGGTGGAAGCCGATACGCGGCCGACGGCTGAGCAGCTCTACGTCGGGGCGGTTCTGGACGGCTCCGACCTCGAATTGCAGAAGTGGATCACTGATAGCGGTGTGGCGGCGATCGCCGCCGACAACTACGCGGTCGAGGCCTTTCCACCCGTGCAGCAGGAACAAGGACAGCCGGCGCTGCCGCTGCACGAACTGTGCCTGTTCCGCCTCGGCGTCCACCTGGGCGAACTGTGGTGGTTGTCGGAGCTGGCCGAACACTTGCGAAAACGGGGGCGCTCACGGTTCCTGCTGACCGCTCCTCCGTTACGGCTGCCCGGGGCAACCGGGTCGCCCCTGACCCCGATTGCGACGGTGTGACGTGCCGACTGAGGACCAGAGGATGCTCGTGACCGGCGGTGCCTCCGGGATCGGGCGCGCCATTGCAGAGGAAGGCCTCGCGCGCGGCTGGGACGTGGTGGTGATCGACCGCGAAGCAGCTCCGGTGGGAACCGGGGTGAAGGCCGATCTCGCGGATGCGGACTCGACCAGGGCCGCACTCGAAGAAGCGCTTGCTGCCGGGCCGATCACCAGGCTGGTCAACAACGTGGGAGCAGTGTTCCCCGGGGCTCTGCAGGAGCAGTCGTTGGCCGAGGTCGACGCCGCATACCAGTTGAACCTGCGGTGCGCGGTTCAGTGCGCGCAGGCGCTGCTCCCGGGCATGACGCAGGCCGGTTTCGGCAGGATCGTCAACATGGCCTCGCGAGCCGCTCTCGGCAAGGAGCTGCGCACCGCATATGCCGCGTCGAAGGCGGGGCTGATCGGGCTGACCCGGGTGTGGGCGCTCGAGCTCGGCCCGCTCGGCATCACCGTCAACGCCATCGGTCCTGGACCGATCGCTACTGAACTGTTCGCCAAGGCCAATGACGAAGAGCGGACCAGGCAGATCGTGGAAGCCGTACCGGTGCGAAGGATGGGTACGCCGGACGACATCGCCCACTCAGCCGGATACTTCCTCGACGAGCGGGCAGGCTTCGTCACCGGGCAGACCGTCTACGTCTGCGGCGGACTGACCGTAGGAGTTGCGCAGGTCTGAACCCGGCACCTGAAATTGTGAGGGCACCCGTGAAAGCCGTCGTGAAAACCACACCCGCGAACGGATATAACTACGCCACCGATCATCCGGAGCCGCCGGTCGGCTTCGGGCAAGTGCGCATCGCGGTCGCCGCGGCATCGTTGTGTGGTACCGACAAGGAACTCGTCGCGTACAGCGCTGCGGCGAGGGCGTTCGGCCTTGCATTCCCTGTGGTCCTCGGGCACGAGGTGGCTGGAACGGTCGTCGAGACCGGACCGGGCGTGGACACTCTGAGGTGCGGCGACCGAGTCGCGCTCGAATCGCACATCGCTTGTCGGCGGTGCTATCACTGCCGCGTCGGCGAGGGACACAACTGCCTGAACATAAAGCTGTTGGGTTTGCATGTCGACGGTGGATTCGCTGAGCGGCTCGTCGTGTCCGAGCATGCCTGCTTTCCCCTGCCGGAGAACGTTTCGACTGAGACGGGAGCTCTGTTCGAATCGGCTGGGGTCGCCGTGCACGCGGTTCAGCGCAGCCAGGTCAATCTCGCCGGACGGTCGGTGCTGATCGCAGGAGGCGGACCGATCGGGCTCGCTCTAGTTCAGCTTTCGCAGTTGTCCGGCGCCCGGCGAACCGTCGTGGTCGAGCCGAACGCGTTCCGCCGGAATGTCGCCGAATCGCTCGGGGCAGTGGCGTTCGAACCTGATGAGAGCGTGGCGGACTGGTGCCAGGGTGAATCGGAAGATCGCGGCGGTTTTGACGTGGGGTTCGATTGCACCGGGGCTCCGGGCGCGCTCGAGGTCGTCTTGAGGGCGTTGCGCCGCGAGAGGCCACCGCGGTCTGCGTCGGGGTGCCGAAGCAGCCGTTCACGCTGGACGTCACTCAGTACGTGATCAAGCAAGGTCTCACCTTGAAAGGTAGCTTCGGGCGCTCTCTCTGGCAGACGTGGGACGTGCTCAGTTCTCTCGTGTCGCGAGGGAGGTTGGACTTGGACATGCTTGTAACCCACAAGATGGGGCTGTCCCAGTTCCAAGAGGCTCTCGATCTGCAAGGTGGCAACACTGGCAAGGTGCTGCTGCTACCGGGGCGCGACTAGCGCGAGCTGGCATGAATGACGGGCGATCGTCGCCGAGCCGCACGTGCGCGTGAGGTTGGTGTCCCGCAGAAGGATTGTGGGACACCAACCTCACAGGTTGCCTCAGGCGGTGGGATCGACCAGCAGTTTCATCCTTCGTCCGGCGCGCAGCTCCTCGAAGCCCTGGTCGATGACCTGGCTGAGGGGGACGGTGTCGACCCAGCCGGTGAAGTCGTAATGGTCGCGGGCCATGAGGTCCAGTACCGCTCGGTAGTCCTCGCTGGTGTAGCAGATGGTGCCCTGGATGCGTCGTTCGCGGAGCACCAGGTTGATCAGCGGAGTGGACAGCGGACGGTCGTAGATCGCAACGCTGACCAGCGGCCGCCGTTCGCCGACGCAGTTGAGAGCCGATTCGACGGCGGGTTCCACACCGGCGGCGTCGAAGGCTGCGTCGACGCCGTCGCCCTTGGTGCGCTCGGCGATCAGGCCGGGGACGTCTTGGCTGGTGGGGTCCAGGGTGCGGGCGCCGAGGGCCTCGATCGACTTGCGGCGCGTCTCCGAGGGCTCAACGACGTCGATCTCGGTCAGTCCCATCGAGCGCAGCGCGAACCACAGTCCGATGCCGATCGGGCCGGCTCCGTAGATCAGTGCCCGATCTTGGTCGCCGACGTTTCCCAACACCGCTGCATGGTGGGCGACCGCCATCGGTTCCACCAGTGCGCCCAGCTCCAGCGGGACGCCGTCGGGCAACTTGTGCACCTGGAAGCTGGGCACGACGGTGTGCTCGGCCATCCCGCCATCGGCCATCAGCCCGTGGAAACCGATGGACTGGCACAGGTTGTAGCGCCCGGTGGTACAAGGTCGACACTGGCCGCAGCGGTAGATTGGCTCGACCGCGACCTGGTCACCCTCGGCGACATCGGTGACTCCGCTGCCCACGGCGGTGACCACACCGGCAAACTCATGGCCGAGCACCATCGGTGCCTTCCGCTCGGTGAGCGGGTGCGGTTCAGTGGGGATAAAGATGGGTCCGTCGTAGTACTCGTGCAGGTCTGTGCCACAGATTCCGTTGCGGCTGACCCGGATCTTGACCTGCCCCGGGCCTGGTTCGGGCTCGGGAACGTCCTCAAGACGCAGGTCCTGGTTGCCGTAGTAGACAGCGGCGCGCATGTCTTACCTCCTGGGCCGGAAATGTGTTGGGGGCTCGTGGTTGGTCAGCGCGGCGCGTAGGCGATGAGGGTGTTGCCCCACGGATCGCGCAGCACCGCTCGGGTTTCGTGCGGTCCTGGTTCCGGCGGCCGCACCAGCGTCCCGCCCGCGCGGGTGAAGACGGCGACGGTGGCCTCGACGTCGGCGACCTTGACCGAGGCAGCGGCCACCCCATCGGTGATGTCCTCACCCGGGCCGGCCAGGGCCAGCGTCACGTCGCCCGCGTCGAGCGCCGCGTACCGCGTGCCGTCGGTGAACTTCGCACCGAAACCCAGAGTGTCGGCGTAGAAGGCGGTCGCGGCTGCGACGTCGGCGACCGGATGCAGCACGTTGCGCACCCGACCCGCTCCGGCGGTCACCGGTACACCAGCCCGCCGTCGATCAGCGGTGCCTGCCCGGTCATGTACCGAGCATCGGGACCGGCGAGGTAGGAGACGAACCCGGCCACGTCCTGCGGGGTCTCGGCGCGTCCCAGAGCGATCCCGTCGACGTACTGCGCGTAGGTAGCGCCGGGCTCGGCTCCGGTGTGCTTGGCCATCTCCCGGTCGACCGTGATCCACATGTCGGTGTCGACCACGCCCGGGCAGTAAGCGTTGACGGTGATGTGGTGAGGTGCGAGTTCCTTGGCCGCCGCCTGGGTGAGCGCGCGGACCGCGAACTTCGTCGCCGAGTACAAGCTCAACAGGGCGAACCCGTCGTGCCCGGCGATCGACGAGGCGTTGATGATCGCGCCCTTCGTGCCGTGTTCCACGAACGTCTTGGCCGCCGCCTGGATACCCCACACCACGCCGGCGACGTTGACGCCGACGATCGCATCCAAGTCCGCTGGCGTGGCTTCGGAGATCGGTTTGACCTGCACGATCCCGGCGTTGTTGACCACGGTGCGCAGCGTCCCGAGGTCGCGATCAGCCCGCTCGACGGCGGCGTGCACCTGGTCGCGGTCGCTGACATCGGCACCGATCGAGATCGCCTTGCGCCCCAGCGCGGCGACTTCATCGGCCACTACGCCGAGCTTGTCCTCGTTGAGGTCCACCAACGCCACGTCCGCGCCGTCCGAGGCGAGTCGAAGCGCGATCGCCCTGCCGATTCCCTGCGCCGCACCAGTGACCAAGTCCGTCGACCCTTGGATATCGCTCATGGGGCTCCTCCGCTCATCGTTGAGGTGGGTGCTCTCCGGGGAGTGTGTCCCAGGCCGCAACTCCCGAAGTGTTCGTTCTTGACACACACTCGCGGCTTCACCGGGACCGGTGTCTCGCACCGCGCATACCCTCCGGAACCTCAAACCCCAACGAGGGCACGAAAAGAGGGAGCCAGTGACACGCACCGGAACGACGCCAGGCGCGGAGTACCCACCGCCGAAGCTGCTCATCGACGGGTCGTGGGTTTCAGGGGAGGCCGACGACGAGAACTATCCGGACGTGGTCGACCCCGCCACCGGAGGCCGCATCGGCAGAGCGCCCGGAGCCAGCGACCGACAAGTCGAAGCCGCCATCACGGCTGCGCAGCGCACCTTCGGCGAGTGGTCCCGACAACCCGCGCGAGAGCGGGCGGAGGTGCTGCTGGGCGCAGCGGATTCGTTGGAGCGCACGATCGAGGCCGATGCGCGGACGATGACGCTCGAACACGGCAAGACCCTCGCCGAATCGCGCGCCGAGATGACCTCGATCATCGAGCTGTTCCGCTGGTACGCCGAACAGGCCGAGCGGCCCACCGCCCGGATGGAGCCGGGCTCGGTCAGCGGTGGCGACGTGGCGGTGGAGCGCGTGGCCATCGGACCGGTGGCGATCCTGACCCCGTGGAACTTCCCCGCGTCGCTGGCGGCGCGCAAGCTCGCCGCGGCGTTCGCGGTTGGGTGCACCGCCGTGGTCAAGCCACCACCCGAGACCCCGGCGTCCTTCCTGGCCGTCGCGCGAGCGCTGGCCGAGGCCGGCATGCCCGACGGGGTCCTCAACGTCGTCAACGGCGATCCGGTGCGCCTCTCCCGCGAGCTCGTCGAGCACCCGTCGATCCGGACGGTGAGCTTCACCGGATCCACGCCGGTCGGTCGCGAGATCGCGCGGTTGGCCGCCGGGGCGCTCACCCGCGTCACGCTGGAACTCGGCGGGCACGCGCCGGTGATCGTCACCGAGGACGTCGACGTCGCCGCCGCAGCGCAGGTGCTGGCGACCACGAAGTACCGCAACTCCGGGCAAGTGTGCATCTCACCGACGCGATTCCTGGTGCAGCGGAGCGTCTACGAGGAGTTCGTCGACCACTTCGCGCGCCTGTCCACCGAACTGCCGGTCGGGCCGGGACTGGACACGGGCAGCCGCATGGGACCGCTCGCCGTGGAGCGACGGCGAACGGGGCTCCTGGACATCGTCGAACGGTCGGTAGCCGCAGGCGCGACGCTGCGCACCGGTGGCAGCGCACAGTCGGGTCCGGGTTGGTTCGTGGAGCCGACCGTGCTGACGGGTGCGCCGACGGAGGCCGCGGTGATGAATGAGGAACCTTTCGGTCCGGTTGCGGTCATCAACCCCTACGACACCGACGAGAACGCCATCGCCGAGGCCAACCGGCTCCCGGTGGGGCTCGCCGCGTACGTCTTCACCCGATCTGAAGACAGGGCGCGGCGGCTGGTGTCGGCGGTCGAGGCGGGAACCATCGGCGTCAACACCGGCACGATCGTGCACCGCGACACCCCGCTGAGCGGCATCAAGGACAGCGGCTACGGCAGCGACGGCGGCCTCGAGGGGATGCACGAGTTCCAGCACGTCAAGGCCGTCAGCAGAGTGTCCCAGAAATGAACACCCGACCAACGCGACCCCGTGTGACAGTGATCTCAAGCGCTCAAGCGCATCGCAACAAAACCCCGCATGACCAGCAAGGGAGCTGACATGACGCTGAAGTTCGGAACGTTCATGGCCCCGTTCCACTGCCCGGTCGGGCAGGACCCGACCGCGGCGTACGAGCGGGACCTCGACGTCATCAAGCACATGGACAAGCTGGGATTCGACGAGGCCTGGATCGGCGAACACCACTCGTGCGGGCACGAACTGATCCCGGACCCGTTCATGTTCATCACCTACGCCGCGCCGCAGACCCGCCACATCAAGCTCGGTACCGGCGTCGTGTCGCTGCCCTACCACAATCCGCTGTGGGTGGCCGACCGCGCGCTGTTCGCCGACCGGCTGCTGCGCGGCCGATTCATGCTGGGCCTCGGGCCGGGTGCGCTGCCCACCGACGCGACGATGATCGGTATCGGGCCGGAGGAGCAGCGCACCGCGCTCGAGGAGGACGTGGACGTCCTGATGGCGCTGCTGCGCGGCGAGACCGTCAACGCCAAGACCAACCGCTACAACCTGGTCGACGCGCGCACCCAGTACGAGCCCTACAGCGACTTCGACGTCGCCGTCGCCGCGATCGCTTCGCCCACGGGGCCGCGGACCGCCGCGAAGAACGGCATCGACCTGCTGTCGGTGGGCGCCACCGCCAAGGGAGGTTTCGACGCTCTCGCGCTGCACTGGGACGTCATGGAGGAGCGGGCGCCGCAGTTCGGTCACACCCCCAGCCGCGCCGGCTGGCGGCTGTGCGGTCCGATGCACCTCGCCGAGACGCGCGAGCAGGCCATCGAGGACGTGCGCTACGGCCTGGACGCGTGGTGCGACTACACCCAGCACGTGCTCGCCGCACCGCACTTCCGCGCCGCGGGCACCACGTTCGAGGAGCGCGTGGAGTGGGTGAACGAGAGCGGTCTGGGCGTCATTGGCACCGTTGACGACGCGATCGCGCAGATCGAACGCCTGGTCAAACAGTCCGGTGGGTTCGGGTCTTACCTGCTCATCCACCACGAATGGGCGCGACACGAGGCAACGATGAAGAGCTACGAACTGTTCGCCAACCACGTCAAACCGCGGTTCCAGCGCGCCACCGGGCGGCTGGAAGCGGCGCGCGACTACGGCATCTCGCGCTGGGACGAGCTGGACAAGCGCTCCGGTGCGGCCATCCAGGAGGCCACCGACCGGCACGCCAAGGAGAGGGTCGCCGCGAGCTGATCCGCGTTTCAACCGTGGGTTTCGAGGCGGTTGGCAGTTAGGCTGAGCCCGTGGGGACGTCGCCGCGTCCCCACGAGCTGGCCCCGGACGAAGGCCGAGTTCCATGATCAACGAGGATCGCGAATGGCTGGAGGGCGGAGGCGAGCGCGCGAGCATCGCCCGCCCGGAAATCGTCGAGTCCTGGCGCCGCTCTCAGATGAGCGGGGTCAATCCCGATGACGTCACGATCGTGCCCGGTGAGGCGACCCGGGACTGCAAGATCGCGCGAGTCGCGATTCCGGTGCTCAGCGCGATGGCCGACGTGCTGATCGGCGCGAACACGAGTCTGCTGCTCAGCGCCCCCGACGGCACGATGCTGTGGCGCTGGACGGAGAACAGCAGGCTCAAGGCGCTGCTGGACCGTCGCTCCGCCGTGGTCGGAACCCGGTGGAACGAGGAGTTCATGGGCACCAACGGTCTCGGCACGGCGCTGGAGACCGTCAAACCCATCATGATCAACGGCGAGGAGCACTTCAGCGAGGCCCTGCATCCGTTCACCTGCGCCGGAGCGCCGATCAGGCATCCGGTCACCCGCCGGGTCGCCGGAGTGCTCAGCGTGACCAGCCTCGTCGAGCACGCCAGCCCGCTGATGGGGCCCACCCTGCTCAAACTCGTTCGTGAGGTGGAGGAGCAGCTCTACAGCGACAGCACGCTGCGCGAGCGCGAACTCCTGCAGCACTTCCTCGCCGAACGGCGTGGCAACCGCAACGCGGTCATCGCGGTCAACGAGGACGTGGTGATCGCCAACCGGGCGGGTGCGCAGCTGCCGATCGACCACCGCGCGCTGTGGAACCAGGTGGAGAGCGGTTGCCGGGACGGCACCGATGTGCGGTTGGACGACTCCCAGGTGACCGGGCAGGTGCGGTGGCGCACGATCGGGTACGCCGATTCGGTGATGGGCTTGGTCATCGTCGCCGAGTCCGACGAGCCGCAGCGCACCGGGCGGCGGCCGGCTGCCGAGGTCGACTCCGGCACGACCCCGGTGTGGTCGGAGCTGCCGGAGCTGCTGCGCACCAATGCGGCTGGGAGTGACCGGGTGCTGGTCACAGGCGAAGTCGGTGTGGGCAAGCGGGCTCTCGTGCGTGAAGCTTTCGATGGATCGGTGAAGGAGCTGGACTGCGCGGCCGCGCACGAGGTCGGCGCGGAGCGGTGGCTGGCGATGGCGCGATCGGCGTTGCTCGACGATGACGGCGAGCAGGACGTGGTGCTGCTGTCGCACCTGGAGGCTCTGGGCACTTTGATGTGCCGTGCCCTCGGCGGCATGCTGGACCGGATTCCGCGCGACCGCAGCGGGCTCGTGGTGGCCGGGACGTGGACGCCGTGCGGGGATGCGGATGTGGAACCGGCCGTCCGGGCGCTGCTGGACCGGTTCACCTCCGAGCCGTTCGAGGTGCCGCCGCTGCGCAAGCGGCCGGCCGACGTGCTGCGCAGGGTCGTCGACCAGGGCCCGGGGATGCCGAGCCTGTCGGCCGAGGCGGTCGAACAGGCCAAGAGTCACCCCTGGCCTGGCAACCACCGCCAACTCGAGGAGTTCCGGAGGTGGCTGAGTCGGCAGAACCGGCCGGTGATTGGGGTGAAGGACCTGCCGCCCCGCTGGTCGCAAGAAGCCGCCCGCGCGCGGTTGACGGCCATCCAGGCCGCGGAGGCCGACGCCATCGCCGCGGCACTGCGCGAATGCGATGGCAACAAGGCGGCGGCCGCGGCGAAGCTGGGCATTTCCCGTTCCTCGTTGTACCGGAAGATGCGCGAATACCGCCTGCGCTGAAGCAATACGCTTTCTCCCGCCGCGAAACCGATTGTTGCGGTGGATAATTGCGCTCGCGTGAGGAGAAATGCGATGTCTCGCCGCCGGTATCGGAGTGACCGATTTTGAAAACATCTGGGAAGTGCTCGGTGGGCTTAGAGCGTGTCTCGTTTGGATCTTGATCGGTGTTCAGGGCAAGATCATCGTCTGTGGTTGATGCGTTGTCACAGCGGTTGGTTCCCGACGAGCTCTGGGAGCTGGTCGAGCCGCTGATTCCACAGGCTGGAGAGCGCCCGCAGGGTGGTGGGCGGGCACCGGCGGATGCACGCAAGGTGTTCACCGCGATCGTGTATGTGCTCACCAGCGGGTGTGCCTGGCGGTGGTTACCGCCGTCGTTCGGGGTGAAAGTGCCCACCGCGCATCGATGGTTTCTGCGATGGACCGAGGCCGGATTGTGGGCCCGGATCCACCGGGGGGTGCTCGACGAGCTGGGCAGTCAAGGGCTGATCGACTGGTCCCGGGCCGTGGTGGATGCCGCCGCGGTGCGGGCGAAAAGGGGGGCGCTATGACCGGACCGAATCCGGTCGACCGAGGCAAGCCGGGCTCGAAGCTGCATGTGCTCACCGACCGGGGCGGACTGCCCCTGGCCACCGGCATTTCCGCGGCCAACACCCCGGACGGGTTCGCTGTCAAGCCCTTGGTCAACGCCATCCCCGCGATCCGGTCCCGCCGCGGACCTCGCCGCCGCAAGCCCGGCAAGCTGCACGGCGACAAGGCATACAACAGTGCCGAACGCCGAGTCTGGTTGCAGCGACGGGGAATTGTCGCCCCGCCTGGCTCGCATCGGCATCGAGACCAGCCAGAAACTGGGCCGCCACCGCTGGGTCGTCGAACGCAGCATCGCCTGGCTGGCCGGTTACCGACGCCTGACCATCCGCTACGAACGCCGCGCCGATGCCTTCAAAGGCTTCCTCGCCCTCGCCGCCGCACTGACCTGCTTCAAGAAGCTCAAACAAGCCAAGTGAGACACGCTCTTAACGTCGTATTCGAGCCAATCCGCTCTCGGAGCGAAAGGAGCCTCGGGATGATCGACCTGCAGCCGGTGAGCAGTGGAGAGCACCTGCGCGGCGTTTTCGGATGCTACCCGTCGGGTGTGACGGCTGTGTGCGCGCTCATCGACGGCGTCCCGGCCGGGATGGCTGCGAGCTCGTTCACCACCGTGTCCGTCGAACCGCCGCTGGTCTCGGTGTGCGTGCAGAACACCTCGACGACCTGGCCGCGGTTGCGCTCGCGCGCACGACTAGGGCTGAGCGTGCTCGCGCAGAGCCAGGACGCGGCCTGCCGAAGCCTGGCGAGCAAGGGCGGAGACCGCTTCGCCGACCTGCACTGGGAGGCAAGCTCCGACGGCGCGCTGTTCGTGCACGACGCCAGTGCCTGGCTGGACTGCTCGCTGTACGAGGAAGTCCCTGCTGGCGACCACATGATCGCGCTCTTGGAGATCCACGCGCTGTGCGCCGCACCTGACAACCCGCCGTTGGTGTTCCACGGCAGCCGCTTCCGCCGCTTGGCGGAGGTCTGAGAGATCTTGCGAGCAGGAGGAGATGACGGTGGGCGACATGGGAACCGACACTGGACGCGCTGAATCCGCGCTGTCCGCGGTGGCGGCGGGAGAACCGGTGGTGCTCGTCGATCGCGACGGGCACGGCGTGCTGGCGTTCGCGGCCGGTCACGCGACCACGAGTCTGCTGGCCTTCACCGTCCGGCACACGTCGGGTTTCGTCCGCGTCGCCCTGCGCGCCGAGACGTGCGACCGGCTGGATCTGCCTCCGATGTACGGCAGCGACGAGATCCACCGCGTGACGGTGGATCTCGACGGCCACGGCACCGGGATCTCCGCCGCCGACCGGGCCGCCACCATCGCCGCCCTGGCGGACCCGTCGAGCACGCCCGAGCTGTTCACCCGTCCCGGACACGTGGTCCCGGTGCTGGCACGCGAGGGCGGAGTTCTGCTGGACGACAGCACTGTGCAGGCCACCTCCGACCTCGCCGAACTGGCCGGTTCGGCTCCTGCGGGCGCCTTCTGCGAACTCGTGTCGGCCGAGGACCCGCTGGGCATCTCCGGCCCGGACGAGGCCGGGCTGTTCGCCGCCGAGCACGGCCTGGCGCTGCTGTCGATCGGTGACCTCGTGGCCTATCGCCGACGCTGCGCTCCCGGACTCCGGCGCGGCAGGCGTTCGTCGGTGACCACCGCCTACGGCCGCTTCGACACCCTCGACTACACCACGCCGTCCGGCGAGGTCCACACCGCGTTGCTGGCCGGAACGCCGGAGGACGGCGTCGACGTGCCGGTGCACCTGCGCCGCCCCTGCCTGGCCCGCGAGGCCCTCGGCCCGCAGGCGTGCCCGTGCGGACGCCAGACGGACGCGGCCATACTGGCCATCGCGGCACGAGGCCGGGGAGTCGTGCTGAATCTGAGGCAGGCGAGCCCGCCTTCGACCTGCACCGAGCAGGACGCCGACTCCTTCGAGTCCGATGTGGACGCGGCCATTGGGATCCTCTCCGACCTGAACATCCGCTCGTTCCAGCTGATTCCGGAACACCGCGACGGCCGTCCCCGAGCGGGAACGGCCGTCGGATCGGGCGCGGTCAGTAGATGACCACGGGCTTGACGGTGTTGCCGGATTCCGAGTCCTCGAACGCGGTGTTGATGTCGTCGAGCTTGTAGGTGCGGATGAGCTTGTCGAAGGGGAAGCGGCCCTGCTCCCACAGCTCCACGAGCCTGGGGATGAACACCTGGGGCACCGAGCTTCCCTGCACGATGGTCTTGAACGTCCAGCCCTTGACCAGCGAGGCGCCGATCTCAAACGGCACCTCTGTGCCCGGCTTGGCGGCGCCGACCAGCGCGAGCGTGCCGCGCACCGACAGCGCGTTCGCGGCGGAGGCGAGCACCGCGGGCATGGCGGTGGTGTCCAGGACGTAGTTGAGGCCCTTGTTGCCGGTGGCCGTCAGCAGCATTTCGGTCAGGTCGCCGTTGCGGTTGTTGATGGTGTGGGTGGCGCCGAGCTCGGTGGCCAGCTCCAGGCGGTTGTCGTGCACGTCCACCGCGACGATGGTGGTGCACCCGGCGACGCGGGCGGCCATGATCGCGGCCAGTCCGACGGCGCCGGCTCCGCACACCGCCACCGACGAGCCGGCCGGCGGGCGCAGCTCGTTGAGGATCGCACCGGCACCGGTCTGCATGCCGCAGCCCAGCGGCGCCAGCTTTTCCAGCGGAGCTTCGGGATCGACGCGGATCACGCTGCTCTCCACGACGTTGGCGCGGGCGCCGAACGCAGACTGCCCGAAGAAGTGCGAGGACACCGCCGAGCCGTCGGGCGCGGTCAGCGCGGTGGTGCCGTCGGGACGACGGCCGCCGAAGTTCTCGGCGAAGAGGTTCTCGCAGTAGGCCATCCGCCCGGCGCGGCACTCGTTGCAGTGCGTGCAGTAGGCGGCGGAGAGCACCACGTGGTCGCCCGGGCGCACGGTGGTGACGGCCTCGCCGACCTCTTCCACGACGCCGGCGCCCTCGTGCCCCAGCACGGCGGGCAGGGGAGTGGGGTAGACGCCGTCGCGGACGATCGCGTCGGTGTGGCAGATGCCGGTCGCGACCATCTTGACCCGGACCTCGTTGGCCCGGAGCGAATCCAGTTGCAGTTCTTCGATGCTCAGCGGTGCTTCGTGCTCGCGCGCGACCGCAGCGGTGATCGTGGTCATGATGTGTTCCTCGTGCCGACGCGATGGGGACGGTGCCGGGGGAGAGCTGGGCGTCCCCCGGCACCGGGCTGGGACTACTTCAGGTGATGGATCGAGTGTTCCTCGACGTAGGCCGTCATGCCCGCAGCGCCGAACTCGCGGCCGATGCCGCTCTGCTTGATGCCGCCGAAGGGCATCCGCGGGTCGAGCGATTCGAAGGAGTGCGTGTTGATGAAGGTGCTGCCCGCGTGGATGCGGCGGGCCATCGCGAAGCCGCGGTCGGGGTTGCTGGTCCACACCGACGAGCCGAGGCCGTAGTCGGAGTCGTTGGCCCAGTCGACGACCTGCTGCTCATCATCGTAGGCGATCAGCGGCACGACCGGGCCGAACTGCTCCTGGCAGGAGATCGGTGCGGTGTGCTCGGTGTCGCGCACGACGTGCGGAAGCACGTAGTAGCCGTTGTCCCACGTGGACGGATCGACCTTGCGGCCCAGCTCGACCAGGTTGGCCGAGGAGTTGCGGGTCTTGTCCAGCAGGTCGAGGACCTTCTTGTACTGGGCTTCGTTGTTGAGCGGCCCGAAACTGGACTCGGGGTCGAGGCCGTGGCCGACGGCGTATTCGTCGACTCGCTGGCACATCGCGTCGGCGAAGCGCTGGTAGATCGAGCGGGGCAGGTAGATTCGCTTGACCGCGAAGCAGATCTGCCCGGTGCGGGTGTAGACGCCCTTGAGCATGCGGTCGAGCGTGGCGTCGATGTCGGCGTCGTCGAGCACGATCGCCGGGTCGTTGCCGCCCAGCTCGAGCGTGACGTTCTTGATGGTGTCCGCGGTCGCGCCGATGACCTTCTGCGCGGTCTCGGTGCCGCCGGTGAAGCCGACCTTGCGCACCAGCGGGTGTGAGCACAGCGCGGCGCCCACGTCGCCCTCGCCGTGCACCACGTTGATGACACCGGGCGGGAACACCTCGGCCATCTTCTGCAGCGCCAGGGTCAGCGCGGCGGGAGCGAACGGGGAGGGCTTGAGCACGAGAGTGTTGCCAGTGGTCAGCGCCGGAGCCAGCTTCATCATGGTCAGCACGACCGGCATGTTCCACGGCACGATCGCCGCGGCCACACCGCGCGGCACCTTCTCCACGCTGATGGTGCTCTGCTCGTCGTCGAAGGTGACCGGGGTGAAGAACTCCTCGGCGAGGCTGGCGGTGTGCTGGAGGATCCCGGTGCCCAGGCCGAAGTCGGTCTGGGCTTCCCAGAGGACGCCGCCGTGCTCGCGGACCAGTTGCGGCGCCAGCTCTTCGGCGCTGGCGGCCAGCACGTCGGCGGCCTGGAAGACCTTCTGCACGCGCTCGGCGACGGGGGTGGCGCTCCAGCCGGCGAACGCGGCGTGCGCGGTGCGGACGGCGCGGTCGACGTCGTCGGCGGTTCCCACGGCGACCTCGGCGACGACCTCGTCGAGCTTGCCCGGGTCGTGCACGGCGCGCACGTCGGCCGCGGACGTCTCGCCGCCGATCAGGTGCCCCACGCGCGGTGTGGCGGTCGAACTCATCAGGAACTCCTTTGTTCGAAGCGTGTTGACCTTTGGGGAATCCCCGCGGTGATGCGGCGCCGATGTGGCGGTTCCGCGTGGCAGCAGTCCAGGCGGCGGGTCGGACCGAACGCCTGTGCGGCGGGGTTCGGAAGTAGAACGCGCTGTAAGCATGCAGACCGCCCGTGGATGTGTCAATACACACACGGTCGTCGATAGGATGTACCCAATCGGGTTGAAGCTCTGGCCCTGCGGTCGGTCACCTCGTGGGGCGTGCTGCGCGTGCGAAGAAGCGCCGCGGCGAACCGTCCGTTCGGGGGTCGCCGCGGCGCAGGTGAAAACGGTGCGTCAGGCTCCGCGAGCTTGAGCGGCGCGGGCTTCCGCGATGGAGTCGTAGAACTTTTCGGCGGGCCCGCGCAGCAGGTCGTGGGCTTCCAGGAACAGGTCGTGGGCCTCGCGCCCGAGCCAGCCGGCGGGCAGCAGCTCGGTGGGCAGGTCCGGGTCGCGGAAGGGGAACTTTCGGTAGTCATAGGTCAACTGCATGCGTTCCACCAATGCGTCCTGCGGGCTGAGTCGCCCCGCCCGGTAGGCGGGCATGCGCTTGCGGTAGGTCCGCAGCAGTTCCCGGTAGTCCTCGTTGAGCTCATCGAGGTCCCAGCAGCGGGCTGCCATCTCGCGGTCGACCGGCAGTCCGCCGGACTGGCAGCGCAAGGTGTCCAGCCGCAGCGCCGGCTCGTCGGCGAGGCTTTCGCGCACCTGCTGCAGGCGGTCGTGCGGGCACACGTAGGTCGACGGGGCCAACGGGCCGAATCCGAGCCAGGCCAGCTCCTTGCGGACCCGGTCGCGCACGCCGCGGTCGGACTCCGGCACCGAGTAGATGACCATGTACCAGTGCCGGTCCCACTCGCTGCGGACCCGGTCGAAGATGCGCGAGCGCCCTTCGTCGAGCAGGTGCAGGCTCTTGTCGTTGAGCCCGTACACGGTTTCGCGGCCCTCGCGCCAGGAGTCGAACCAACCCTCCTTGCGCAGCCGGGCCAGGACCACGCGCACGGTGCTCTCGCCGACGTCGAAGCAGGACATGAGCTCGCTCAGCGTCCGCAGACGAGCGGCACCGCCTCGGTAGCGCACGTAGTCGCCGAACAGGTCAAACACGATCGACCTCGGTCTCACCGCTCCTCCTCCTGCTGGTCAGCCCGGCGGGCCGACTATCTCACAGTACGACCGTCCTCGATTCGCGCGCGGTGCGCGGGCAGCGAGCCGGATTCGATTCATTAGTGCCAGTTTATTGACGGGCGTGCGATAAGCGAAACATACTCGGCGCCATCCCCTCCGGACAATCCCGACAGGTTGGAGAAGGCAATGACGCCGCAATCCCCGCCGGGCACCCGTCGCACCGAGCTCTCGGTGCTGTGCCTGTGCTTCTCCGTGATCGTCTTCGACGGTTACGACCTCATCGTCTACGGCGCCACGCTGCCGGCACTGCTGCAGCACGACGCGTGGGGTCTCACGCCCGCGTCTGCGGGCGCGATCGGCAGCTACGCCCTGGTGGGCATGCTCGCCGGGGCGCTGATCGCGGGCGCGGTCACCGACCTGGTCGGCAGGCGTAAGGTGCTGCTGTTCGGCGTCACCGGTTTCTCGTTGGCGATGGTGGGCTGCGCCCTGGCTCCCGACGCGACCTTGTTCGGCGTGTTCCGGCTGCTGGCCGGTCTGGGCCTGGGTGGCGTGATGCCCACCGCGATCGCGCTGACCGCGGAGTACTCGGCTCCGCACCGGCGGAGCCTGAACAATGCCCTGATGTTCTCCGGTTACTCGGTCGGCGGTGTGCTGGCGGCCGTGCTCGCGCTGAGCCTGATGCCCACGTATGGCTTCCGGCTGATGTACTGGATCGGCGCGGTGCCGCTGCTGCTGGTTCCGGTACTCATGCGCGCCCTGCCCGAGTCCCTGGCGTTCCTGGTCGCCAAGGGGCGCGACGCCGAGGCGGCGCGCACCGCCGAGCGCCTGGGCGTGGCGCTGCCGCAGGCTGGTGGCCAGCGGGAGCCGGGGCGCTCCGGGGTGCGCACGCTGCTCGGCAGACGGTACGTGGTGCCCGCGATCCTGTTCGCGCTGACCAGCTTCCTCGGGCTGCTGCTGGTCTACGGGCTCAACACGTGGCTGCCGCAGATCATGAAGTCCGCCGGGTACCCGTTGTCGAGTTCGCTGCTGTTCCTGGTGGTGCTCAACGCCGGGGCGATCGTGGGCACGATCCTGGTGGCGCCGATCGGTGACCGCATCGGCATGCGCCCGGTGACGCTGGCGGCGTTCCTCGCGGCATCCGTGTCGATCTACCTGCTCAGCGTGCCGAGTTCGGCACCTGTCATGTACGCGCTGGTGGCCGTGGCCGGGTTCGGGACCGTCGGCACGCAGATCCTGGTCAACGCCTACGTGGCCATGCACTTCCCGGCGGAGGTCCGCGCCACCGCGCTCGGGTGGACGCTGGGAATCGGTCGCATCGGAGCCATCATCGGCCCCACGTTCGGCGGCATCCTGATGTCCTCCGGGGTGAATGCCGCGTGGAACTTCTACGCCTTCGCGATTCCCGCCGCCGTGGGCGCGCTGGTCGTGCTGCTGCTGCCGAGCCGTGGCGCCGCATCCGGGGCAGGATTGCGGACACGGGCCGAACAGGCCGCATGAGTCCGGCGCCGGCCCGCTGCGGGCGCGGGCTGGCGCCGCGGCCATCCGAAAAATACGTGTCACAGTGTTGACGGTCGTGAAACAAATGGCACATAATGTGGCCAATCGATGCCCTCAAGGTGGAGGCAGGTTTCCATGGTTTCTCGGATCGCGTGCGTAGGAGGCGGCCCCGGCGGGCTGTTCTTCGCGACGCTGATCAAGCAGGCCGACCCGACCGTCGACGTGACCGTGTTCGAGCGGAACCGTCCCGACGACATCTTCGGGTTCGGCGTCGTCTTCTCCGACGCGACGCTGGCGGGCATTCACGAGGCCGACCCGGTGCTGCGCCACGGGCTTGAAGAGCACGGCAGGCACTGGGATCAGATCGAGGTGCGCCTCAAGGGTGAGCGGATGTCCTTCGGGGGCAACGGCATGGCCGCCATCCACCGCCGCAAGCTGCTCGCCCTGCTGCGCGACCGCGCCACCGAGGTCGGTGTGGACCTGCGCTTCAGCACCGAGATCTCGGACGCCGAGCAGTTGGCGGACTACGACCTCATCGTCGCCGCCGACGGCGCCAACTCCCGCTTCCGGGCCGGTTTGGAGGACGCCTTCGCGCCGAAGGTGGACGTGGCCACGGCCAAGTTCATCTGGTTCGGCACGGACTACATGTTCGACGGACTGACCTTCGTCCACGAGCACGGTCCGCACGGGACGTTCGCGGTGCACGGCTACCCGATCAGCGAGGACATCAGCACGTTCATCGTGGAGACCGACGAGCAGACCTGGCGCGCGGCCGGCCTCGACGAGTTCGACGTCAGCCAGCCGCCCGGTGCCAGCGACGAGAAGACCCGGGAATACCTGGAGAAGCTCTTCGCAGAGCAGATCGACGGGCATGGGCTGCTGGTGAACAACTCGCGCTGGGGCAACTTCCGCACCTGGCGCACCGGGCGCTGGCACTCCGGCAACGTCGTTCTGCTCGGCGACGCCGCCCACACCGCGCACTTCTCGGTGGGTTCGGGCACCAAGATGGCCATGGAGGATGCCATCGTGCTCGCCCGCAGCGTCACTGAGTACTCCGACGATCTGGAGACCGCGCTCGACGAGTACGAATCGGTGCGCAGGCCGTCGGTGGAGAAGATTCAGGGCGCGGCCCGCCCGAGCCTGTCCTGGTGGGAGCACTTCGGCCGTTACCACGACGCGTTCCACCCGACGCAGTTCGGCTTCCACTTCTTCTCCCGCAGCATTGGCCGCGACAAGCTTGCTCGCCGTGACCCGGAGTTCGTCGAGCGCGTCGAGCGCGACTGGCGTGAGCGCAACGGCGCCGACCCGATGGTGACCCCGCTGCGCGTCGGGAACCAGACCTTCAGTGGTCGCCGCGTCGAAATCCGCGAAACTCCGACCGGACCCGTGGTCGAAGGGGCGGACGGCTCGGTGTCGCTGCCCTCGCGGCCCGGCGACGGCGAGTGGGCTCTGTGGCTGAGCGCTCCAGCGACCGAAGAGGGACTGCCGGAGCGCTTCACCGAGCTTGCCGAGGCGCTGCGCGGTGATCAGCCGCCGTCCCTGGTGGCCGTGCGGTCCGGGAGCAAGCTCACCCGTGCGCTGCTGGCCGAGCAGGCGCGGCTGCACCACCAGGTGCCCGCGCTGGTGGTCGAGGACGAGCTGGACGAGGACCGCGCGCAGACCCTGCTGCTTTCCGGCCGAGCGGATCTGGTCGGTTCCACGACGGAGACGAAGTCATGAGCGAAACGACCGACCTGTCACCGCTTTTCGCGCCATCTGGGATCGTGGTGGTCGGCGCATCGCGGCAGAGCGCCAAGCTGGGTGCAGTCATGAGCCGCTCGCTGACCGGTTTCACCGGTGGTCTTGCGCTGGTCAACTCCCGCAACCCCGACCCCGAATCGGGACTGCACGCCTCGGTGCGCGAAGCCGCTGAGCACAGCTCGACGCGCCTGGACCTCGCCGTGCTGTGCGTGCCTGCTGCGGCGTGCGCGGACGCGCTCGCCGATGCGGTTGCGGCTGGGTGCCGAGCGGCGTTGATCTGCGCCGGAGGGTTCGGCGAAGCCGGCGAGGCGGGTCAGGCGCACGAGGACGCGGTGCGCCGTGTCGCCGAGGAGACCGGCATTCGGCTGCTGGGTCCCAACACCTCCGGGTTCTTCGTGCCGCACCGCGGGCTGACCGCCAGTTTCGTGCCCGGCGCCCGGCAGTTGCCCGCTGGGGGAGTGGCGGTGGTGGCGGCCAGCGGCGGCATCAACCACGCGCTGTCGTTCGAGCTGACCAACGCGGGCAACGGCGTGAGCCTGGGCGTGGGCATCGGCGCCGGTGTCGACGTCACCGCCGCCGACGTCCTGGAGTACCTGGTTGACGATCCGCAGACCACGGCTGTGGCACTGCACCTGGAGTCGGTGCCCGACGGCCCGCGCCTGGTGCGGGCGCTGCGGCGGCTGACCGAGGTGAAACCCGTTGTGGCGCTGGTGGTCGGGCGCAGCGACGTCGCGGAGTTCGCCCAGTCGCACACCGGTGCGCTGGCGACCTCGTGGCGCACCACCCGGGCCGCGGTCGCGCAGGCCGGAGCGGTGGTCGTCGACGACGAGCGCGAGCTGGTCGACGCCCTGACCGCGCTCTCGCGCGTGCGGCTTCGCCCTGCGGCCGACCCCGGGCTGGGCATCGTCACCGCGCAGGCCGGACCCGGCTTGCTGCTAGCCGACCGGGCGGGCGCCGACGAGATCGCCACGCCCGAGCTGGCCGCCGAGACGCAGGCCCGGCTTTCGGAACTGCTGCCGCCGTTGACCTTCCAGCGCAACCCGGTCGACACCGGCCGCCCGGACAAGAGCTTCCCGGCCGTGCTGGGTGCCGTGGCGGGCGACGACGCGATCGACTCGGTCGTGGTCTACGCGCTCACCGAACCCGACAGCGTCGACCTGGTGACCGCGTTGCAGGACGCCGACCTGCCGGCCGACGTGCCCGCTGTCGTGGCGCTGGGCGGGCTGGATGACGAGGCAGCCGAACAGCGCATCCAGCTGCACAAGACCGGCGTTCCTGCCTTCGCGACACCGACGGCCGCGGCCAATGCCCTGCGCGCGCTCGTCGCCGATTCCCGGCGGCGGTTCCGCACCGGCACAGCCGCCGAGCGACAGGCCCCGGCCTTGCCGGGCGGGCTCCTGGACGAGCACGCGGCCAAGAATTACCTGGCAGAACTGGGAATCCGCACTCCACCTCGGCGGGCATGTGCGAGCCGGGAGGAAGCGCAGCGCGCGCTGACCGAACTGGGAGGCCCGGTGGCGGTCAAGCTGCTCGACGCCACCGTGCTGCACAAGACCGACGTGGGTGGAGTGCACCTAGGCGTGCGCACCCCGGATGAGCTGGACGCCGCGCTGGAGGCCATCCATGCGGCGACCGGAGCGACCGGGTACTTGGTGGAGTCGATGGCACCCGGCGGCGTCGACTTGGTCGTCGGCGCGCACCGCGACCCGGTGTTCGGACCGGTCGTGTTGGTGGGCCTCGGCGGCACGGCCGCTGAAGCGCTCGGCGACGTCGCGGTCCGGCTCGCCCCGGTCACGGCCAACGAAGCCGCCGAGATGCCCGGTGAACTGCTCGGCAAGGAGCTGCTGCGCGGCTGGCGCGGTGGCCCCGAGCTGAACCCGCATGAGTTCGGCGAGGTCGTCGCCGCGCTGGCCGCGGTGCTCACCTCGCACCCCGAGGTGACAGAGATCGAGATCAACCCGCTCCGCCTGACCACGGACGGCCTCGTCGCGCTCGACGCGGTCGTCGTCCGCACGGAGGAGGACCGAAATGCCTGAACCGACCTGGCACGACGTGGTGCCGTGGCCGGACGAGTTCGCCCAGCGCTACGTCGAGAAGGGCTACTGGGAGGGACGCGACCTGGCCGATCACCTCGCCGAGGTCGCCAGCCAGGTGCCCGACGCGCTCGCGCTCGTCGATGGCGAGCGCAGGCTCACCCACCGCGAGCTGACCGAGCGGGCCGACGCCACCGCCGAGCGACTGCTCGGACTCGGCCTGCGGCCTGACGACCGCGTGCTGGTGCAGCTGCCCAACGTCCTCGAGTTCGTGGTGCTCACCTACGCGTGCCTGCGCATCGGCGTCATCCCGGTGATGGCGCTTCCGGGGCACCGCAAGCACGAGATGACCTACCTCGCCGAGCACTCCGAGGCGGTGGCCATCGCCGTTCCCGACGTGCTCAAGGGCTTCGACCACCAGGCCATGGCGAGCGAGATCGCCGAGCAGTCCGACTCGGTGCGCCACCTGCTCGTGCTGGGCGAGTCGGTCGCGGAGGGCAACATCGACCTGGGCGCGTTGTGCGCCGCGCCGGAGTCCACTCCGGACCGCGCGGAGCTGAACCGGCACCGGCCGGACAGCCGCGCGGTGGCGGTGTTCCTGCTCTCCGGTGGCACCACCGGGCTGCCCAAGCTCATCGCCCGCACCCACGACGACTACGCCTACAACGCCAAGCGCAGCGCCGAGGTCTGCGGTTTCGACTCCGACACCGTCTACTACGCGTCCCTGCCGCTGAGCCACAACTTCCCGCTGGCCTGCCCGGGCCTGCTCGGCGCGCTGCTGTGCGGCGGCCGACTGGTCGTGGGCTCGCCGGACCCGGCCAAGGCATTCCCGCTGATCGAGCGCGAGGGCGTGACGGCCACCGCGGTCGTGCCGGCGGTGGCGCAACGCTGGCTGGACCACCGCGCCGAGGACAGCACCGCTGACCTGAGCTCCTTGAAACTGCTGCAGGTCGGCGGGTCGAGGCTGGCCGACGAGGTCGCGCGCCGGGTCCGTCCGGTGCTCGGCTGCACCCTGCAGCAGGTGTTCGGCATGGCCGAGGGACTGCTGAACTACACGCGCCTCGACGACCCCGACGACGTGGTCTGCACGACTCAGGGACGCCCGATGTGCCCCGACGACGAACTGCTCGTCGTCGACGAGACGGGCAACGAACTGCCCATCGGTGAACCCGGCGTGCTGCTCACCCGCGGTCCCTACACGCCGCGCGGCTATTTCAAGGCCGCCGAGCACAACGCCCGCGCCTTCACCCCCGAAGGCTGGTACCGCACCGGCGACATCGTCCGGCTGCGCCCGGATGGCAATCTCGTTGTCGAGGGCCGCGACAAGGACATGATCAACCGAGGCGGGGAGAACATCTCCGCCGAGGAGATCGAGAACTTCGCCTACCAGGTCGACGGCGTCAGCCTCGCCGCGGCCATCGCGATGCCCGACCCGGACCTCGGCGAACGCGTCTGCCTCTACGTCGTGCCCAAGCCCGGTTACGACGTTGGGTTGTCCGACGTGCACCAGGTGATGGAGAACGCGGGTGTCGCCAAGTTCAAGTTCCCGGAAAAGCTGATCATCGTCGACGCGATCACCACGACCAAGGTCGGCAAGATCGACAAGAAGGAGCTCCGCCTCGACGTCGCCCGGCGCCTGGCCGATGAGCACCAGCAATCCGCCGCTGACGCGGTGGGTGCGTGAAAGATTCGAGGAGGCATGCAATGACCGCCACCGAAAGCACCGAAGAGGTCGAGCTGCAGAAGCTCTACACCGACTTCGCCACCGAACACCTCAACCCACTGTGGACTCAGCTGGGCGACCTGATGCCGCAGCAGCCCAACCCCAAGGCGGTGCCGCACGTCTGGCGCTGGGACGTGCTGTACCCGCTGGCGCAGCGCGCCGGTGACCTGGTCCCGGTGGGCCGCGGCGGCGAGCGCCGGGCGATCGCGCTGGCCAACCCGGGCCTGGGCGGTGCGCCGTACGCGTCGCCGACGCTGTGGGCGGCGATCCAGTACCTGGGGCCGAAGGAGGTCGCTCCCGAGCACCGGCACAGCCAGAACGCCTTCCGCTTCGTGGTGGAGGGCGAGGGCGTGTGGACCGTCGTCAACGGTGACCCGGTGGCGATGCGGCGAGGCGATTTCCTGCTGACGCCGGGCTGGAACTTCCACGGCCACCACAACGAGACCGACGAGCCGATGGCGTGGATCGACGGGCTGGACATCCCGTTCGTGCACTACACCGACACGTCGTTCTTCGAGTTCGGGTCCGAGCAGGTTACCGACCCCGCCACGCCGCGGATCTCGCGTTCGGAGCGGTTGTGGGCGCACCCGGGCCTGCGCCCGCTGTCGGGCCTGGACGACCTGCCCAACTCGCCCATCGCGGCCTACCGGTGGGAGCACACCGACGCCGCGCTGCGCGAGCAGCTGCTGCTGGAGGACGAAGGCCAGCCGGCCACGGTGGAGCCCGGCCACGCGGCCGTGCGCTACACCAACCCGACCACCGGCGGGGATGTCATGTCCACGATCCGCGCCGAGTTCCACCGGCTGCGCGCCGGTGCCTGGACCCGTCCGCGCCGCGAGGTCGGTTCTTCGGTGTGGCAGGTGTTCGAGGGCGATGGCGAGGTCGTCATCGACGGCCGCGAGCAGCGCATCGCCAAGGGCGATCTGTTCGTGGTGCCGTCGTGGGCCAAGTGGTCGCTGCGCTCGGACGACGGGTTCGACCTGTTCCGGTTCTCGGACCAGCCCATTTTCGAGCGGCTGAACCAGTCGCGAGTGTTCGTCGAGGAAGGTGAAGAATGAAGCTGGCCACGCTGCGCCTGCCGGGCGGTCGCACCGCCGCTGCCCGCGTCGAGGGCGAGGAGGCCGTGGAGCTCCCGGTCGCTGATGTGGGCGCCCTGCTGGCCCGTTCGGATTGGCGCGAGACCGCGGCTTCGGACGGAACCCGGCACCGGCTGTCCGAAGTGGACCTGGATGCCGTCGTGCCGGCTCCGGGCAAGATCGTGTGCGTCGGGTTGAACTACCGCAACCACATCCTGGAGATGGGTCGCGATCTTCCGGAGTACCCGACGCTGTTCGCGAAGTACCCGGAAGCGCTGATCGGCCCGTCCGATGACATCGTGCTGCCGAAGGTCTCCGACGCCATCGACTGGGAGGCCGAGCTCGCCGTGGTCGTGGGCACGAAGGTCCGCAGCGCCGACCGCGCCACCGCCGAGGCGGCCATCGCGGGGTACTCGGTGCTCAACGACGTGACCGTGCGGGACTACCAGTACCGGACGAAGCAGTGGTTGCAGGGCAAGACCTTCGAGGCCACCACTCCGTTCGGGCCGTACCTGGTGACCCCGGACGAGTTCGCGGTGGACGCGGAGATCGTCACCGAGGTCGACGGCGAGGTCATGCAGTCCTCCAACGTCAAGGACCTGGTCTTCGACCCGGCCGACCTGGTCGCCTACATCTCCGAGATCGTCACCCTTAACCCGGGCGACGTCATCGCCACCGGCACCCCCGGTGGCGTCGGCCACGCGCGCAAGCCCCCGCGCTACCTGCAGGCCGGCAGCAAGATGGTGACCCGGATCGGTGGTCTCGGCGAGCTGGTCAACATCGCCAAGGAACCGTCGTGACGGAGTTGGCGCAGCGGTTGGAGTGGGCTCGGCGGGGTTCGGCGTACTTCGCCCGGAAACTCGCCGAGCTCCGCGACTCGGAGTTCGACGAGGCCACCGCGCTGGCGGGGTGGTCGAGGCGGCACCTGGTGGCGCACGTGGGCTACAACGCTCGCGCGATCGCCAGGCTGGTCGACTGGGCCGCGACCGGGGTGGAGAACCCGATGTACTCCTCGCCGGAGGCGCGGGCCCGGGAGATCGAGGAGGGAGCAACGTTGAGCGTCTCGGCGTTGCGCGCGTTGGCCGAGCACGCGGCGGTCCACCTCGACGTCTCCTGGCGGGACTTGCCCGCCGAGCGCTGGCAGCACGAGGTGCGCACGGCTCAAGGCCGGATCGTGCCCTGCAGCGAGACGCCGTGGATGCGGGCCCGAGAGGTCTGGATCCACGCCGTCGACCTGGGCAACGGCGGCAGCTTCATCGACTTCCCGCCCGAGTTCGTCGACGCGCTGCTGGCCGACATCACCGGCCTGTGGCAACGCAAGGGTCAAGGCCCTGCCCTGCTCCTGCGTCCGGACGACCGGGATGCCGAGCACCGCGTCGACATCGACGGTCAGACCCCACACGTGGTGCGCGGTAGCGCCGTGGACCTCGTTCGCTGGATCTCCGGGCGCGGGCCCGGCCGGCTCAAGGCGGACTCCGGAGACCTCCCGGAACTCGGCCGCTGGCTCTGAATACCTGAAGACGTGAGAGCGCCGCACCCCCAGATGCGGCGCTCTCACTGCTGTCAGGAGTCGATCTCGCGCACGAAACCGAGGAGCACCTCGGCGAACTGCTCGGTCCCGGTCAGGTACGCCTCGTGCCCCTGGCCGGGGAGTTCGACCAGGCGCGAGTTCGGCAGGTTCCGCTGCAGCCGACGGGAGTTGTCTACGATCCAGCCGGGACTGAGATCGCCTACCACGACCAGAGCCGGTGCGGTGATGGCGGCGAAGCGCCCCAGATCGGGATCGAAGTCGTTGAGCGCCCGCAGTTCTCGGCCCCAGGTCGGCATCAGCACAGCCCGCGCGGACCACACCGGGCTCGACCGGAAGGCCTCCACCCCGGCATCGTCCAGGCGCATGACATTCCGCAGCCCCATCTCGAAGGCCACGTCCAGCTCTCCGCGCCGCGCCGCGTCTTCGAACGGCCCGATCGTGGATTCGGGGAAGTGGTCCTCGCCGGGCATCCCGGTCTCGTAGAGCACGACGCCCGCCAGCGGTCGGCCGAGCACAGCGTCGAGCGCGACGCTCGCACCGAACGAGTGCGCGACCAGGATGGCCTCCGGGCCGACGAGGTCGAGCACGGCCGCGATGTCGTCCTGCTCCTGCTTCAGGCTGTGCTCGGTGTTGTCGCCGCTGGTCCCGCGCCCGCGCCGGTCCACCGCCCAGGTGGTCACGTGCGGCGCGAGCCGGTCGGCGAGAGGCTGCCAGTCCTGTGCGGTGTTCAGCGAGCCGTGCACGACGACGATCGGTCGTCCGCTACCGGTGCTGGTGATCCCGATCCTGGTCCCGTCCGTGGAGGGGACATGGTGGACGGTACCGGCGGTCTCGGTCATCTGCCTTCCTTCCTGCCTGTCGGACAACGCATTTCGGTTCACGACGTGGTGTTCACGAGCTTGGACGGTGCGGTTTCAGGCAGCCGCAGCAGCACCGGCAGCGCCGCGAGCGCGACCGCCGCCACCAGAGCACCCGGAGCCGTCGTCCAGCCGGTTGAGTGGACGACGAACTGCGACAGGTAGGGCGTGAGCCCGCCGAAGACGCTCGTGGCGACGGTGCCCACGGCCAGACCGCTGAGGCGGCTGCCCGTTGTGAACTGCTCCGGGTTCGCCGAGGGGCGCCAGCGGCGAGCGAGGCCACCAGCCCGCGACGTCGCGGCGCGGCACCTTCGACCCGGTAGGTCAGCACGCCGGTGTACTCGCCGCCCACGGAGAAGCTCATCACGCAACGCAATCCCAGCAGCAGAGCCCCGGCGGCCGGGCCGATTGCGGCGCGGGTCGGAAGCAGGGCGGTGGCCAGCATCGCGGTGCCATCACTGCCATCGACCCGAGCAGCACCGTCCGTCGGCCGTAGCGGTCGCCGATGTGGCCGAACACCAGCGCCTCCAGCGGTCGCAGCAGGTAGCCGATGGCGAAGACGGCTAGCGCGGTGAGCACCGAGGCGTCCCCGCCGCCGAAGAACACGCGCGACAGAACGGTGGTCATGAATAGGTGGGGCGTGAAGTCGTACCACTTGACGACCGTCGAGAACGCGGCGATCGCGATGGAGGAGTGTGGCAATTGCGTAGGCGCGGGGGAGACGTGCGAAACCATGATCCATTTCCAGGGAGGCGGCGGGGAGGGCGGACGTCTCTGGCCGCGATCAGCACTAGTGAGAGGTGACACCTCGGTTCGGTATATATCGGTACGACATACATCGTTTCGATGTGGAACAATAGCAGCATGCTCGAGCTGCAGATCCTCGGTTTCCTCGCCGACGGGCCGTTGCACGGTTATGAGCTGCGGCGCCTGGTCGCGCAGCTGTCCGGCTACACCAGGCCGGTCAGCGACGGCAGCCTCTACCCGGCGATCAAGAGGCTGGTGAAGCGGGGACTGCTGGAGCGCACGGTCGAACCGGGTGCTGTCGCCGCGCAGCGCAACGTGTTGCACCTCACCGACGCTGGCCGCGAGGAGCTGCTCAACCGGTTGCGGGAGCCCGCCGAGCACGAGATCACCGACAACAGCCGGTTCTTCGCGATCCTGGCGTTTTTGTCGTTGCTGCCCGACGAGCGGCAACGGCGTGCTGTGCTGCGCCGGCGGCTGGAGTTCCTGGAACAACCGGCGAGCTTCTTCTACGACGGGGACCGTCCTCTGCGCAGCGACGAACTGACAGACCGCTACCGACAGGGGATGCTGCGGATCGCGCGCGCCACCAGCAGTGCTGAGCGCGCGTGGCTGTGCGAAGTCCTCGACGATGGCGAACAGGCATAGCCGAGAGGGGCGGATCATGCTGGCGGCCTGGTACGACGCGCAAGGCCCGGCGGGCGATGTCCTGCGGGTAGGGGAACTGCCGGAACCGCAGCCGGGCCCAGGCGAGGTGCGAGTGCAGGTGGCCGTGTCCGGGGTGAACCCGGGCGACACCAAGAAGCGGCGCGGCTGGCTGGGTTCGTCGATGCCGTTCCCGCTGGTCATCCCGCACAGCGACGCTGCGGGCGTG
Organism: Saccharopolyspora hordei; assembly: GCF_013410345.1. Taxonomy (NCBI): domain Bacteria; kingdom Bacillati; phylum Actinomycetota; class Actinomycetes; order Pseudonocardiales; family Pseudonocardiaceae; genus Saccharopolyspora; species Saccharopolyspora hordei. The sequence continues at coordinate 5,468,397 of NZ_JACCFJ010000001.1, read as the reverse complement.
ATCGACGCGGTCGGCGACGGTGTCGACGAAGGCCGCATCGGTGAGCGCGTCTGGGTCTACGGCGCTCAGTCTTACCGCGCCTTCGGTACGGCTGCGCAGTTTACCGCGGTTCCCGAGTACATGGCGGTGCCGCTGCCGGACCACGTCTCCGACGATCTCGGTGCGAGCGTGGGGATTCCGGGGATCACCGCTCACCGCGCGGTGTTCGTCGACGGGCCCGTCGACGGAGCGGTGGTGCTGGTGCACGGCGTGCTCGGCGGCGTGGGGTCAATGGCCGCGCAGCTCGCGCGCTGGGCGGGTGCGACCGTGATCGGCACGGTCCGAAGGAGTTCGGACCTGCCGCGCGTCGACCCGTTGTCGGTGAGTCACGCAGTCGCGCTCGACGACGATGCGATCGGCGCCATTCGAGACCTCGCACCGGACGGGGTCAACCGCATCGTCGAAGTCTCGATGTCGGACAACGCCGACCTCGACGTCGAGGTCGTGGCCAACAATGCTGTCATCGCCGCTTACGCCACCCGCCAAGACCGCACTGAAATCCCTTTCTGGCCACTGCTGTTCGCCAACGTCACGCTGCGGCTGATCGGCAGCGACGACGTCCCGGTTACCGCCAAGCGGCAGGCCGCCCGCGACCTGACCGCCGCCGCTGCCGTCGGTGCCCTGCGCGTCGACATCGCCCAGCGCTTCCCCCTGGAGCAGATCGCCGATTCCCACGAACGAGTCGACTCCGGGGGAGGAGGCCGCGTGCTGGTCACCATTCCACAATGAGCGGCATCTTCTTGCTCCAAAACAGAGATCAAATCGAAGGAGAGGCGACCGAACATGAAGGACGCACGCACAGCCGCCGAGGTTTTCGCCAGCCACGGCGAGGCGCTCGGAGCCGAAGACCTCGACGCACTCACTGCGAACTTCGCCGATGATGCTGTGATCATCACCCCGGCCGGTGTGAAGCGCGGCAAGGAAGGAGCCCGCGAGAACTTCGTCCAACTGTTCACCGACTTGCCACAGGCGCAGTGGGACATGAAGACCACCGAACTCGCCGGTGACATCGTCTTCCTGGAGTGGGAAGCGACATCGTCGAAGAACAACGCCACGCACGGCGTCGACACCTTCGTCATCCGCGACGGCCTCATCCAGGCCCAGACCGTGCGCTACGCCCTGACACCCAACGCCTGAGCCGTGCCAGCGATGCGGTTAGCGCGCATGCGCTGGACGGTCTCGGGCCTGGCGGGCGTGGTCTCATGTGGCCTGCGGGTGAGCGCGGCCGCTTTTCTCGTCAGGGGTCAGCCCTTGCGCTTGGTGACCTCGTCGGTGAGCTGCGGGGCGACCTTGAACAGTTCACCCACGACGCCGTAGTCGGCGATCTCGAAGATCGGCGCCTCCGGGTCCTTGATCACCGCGACGATCGTCTTGGAGGTCTGCATGCCCGCCCGGTGCTGGATCGCACCGGAGATGCCCAGGGCGATGTAGAGCTGCGGCGAGACCGTCTTACCGGTCTGGCCGACCTGGAACTGGTGCGGGTAGTAGCCGGAGTCCACCGCGGCACGCGAAGCACCCACAGCGGCGCCCAGCGTGTCGGCCAGCTTCTCCACGACCTCGAACTGCTCGGCCGAACCGACACCGCGACCACCGGAGACCACGATGCTGGCCTCGGTGAGCTCGGGGCGGTCGCCGGCCTCGGCCGGCTGCCGACCGGTGATCTTGGCACCGGACGCCGCCGGAACCTCGACCTGCTCGACCGCCGCGGCACCAGTGGCCTGCTCGGCCTCGATGCTGCCGGGCAGCACGGTGATCACCGGGGTGCCCTGGGTGACCTTCGCCTTGGCGTCGTAGGTGCCGCCGAACAGCGAGTGCGACGCCACGCCGTCGGCGTCGACGTCCACGACCTCCGACAGCAGACCCGAGCCCAGGCGGATCGCCAGACGACCGGCGATCTCCTTGCCGTCGACCGACGCCGGCACCAGCACCGCCGCCGGGCTCGCCGAACCGGCCAGCGCGGCCAGCACGTCGACCTGCGGCGTCACCAGGTACTCGGCGGCCTCGGCGGACTCGGCCGCGTAGACCTTCGCCGCACCGTAGGAGCCCAACGCCTCGGACAGCTTGCCCGCGGTGCCCGGCTCGCCGACGACGACCGCCGACGGCTCGCCAATGCGACGCGCCGCGGTCAGCAGCTCGTACGTGACCTTCTTGACCTCGCCGTCCACGTGATCGACGAGGACCAGAACCTCAGCCATGAATCAATGCCTCCTCGAAAATCGTGAACGACTCAGAGCAGCTTCTCGCCGGCCAGGAACTCGGCGACCTGAACGCCGCCTTCGCCCTCGTCGGTGACCTTCACACCACCGGACTTCGGCGGCTTCGGAGCGGACTCGACCACCTGGGAGCCGGCGTTGGCCAGACCCACCTCGGAGGCGTCGATGCCCGCATCGGCCAGCGACAGCGCGGTCACCGGCTTCTTCTTCGCGGCCATGATGCCCTTGAACGACGGGTACCGCGGCTCGTTGATCTTCTCGGTGACCGACACGACGGCCGGCAGACCGGCCTCGACGGTCAGGATGCCCGCGTCGGTCTCGCGCTCGACCTTCACCGCGGAACCATCGGTCTCGACCTTGCGCGCGAAGGTCAGCTGCGGCCAGCCGAGCACCTCGGCGACCATCGCCGGCACCGCGCCCGAGCGACCGTCGGTCGCCTCGTTACCCGCGATCACCAGGTCGACACCCTCGACGGTGCCGATGACCTTCGCCAGCGCCTTGGCGGTGGCGGGGGCGTCCGTGCCGTGCAACGCCTCGTCGGCGAGGTGCACCGCCTTGTCCGCACCCATCGACAGCGCCTTGCGGATGGCATCCGTGGCGCGGTCCGGGCCCATGCACACGACGGTCACTTCGCCGCCCTGAGCCTCCTTGATCAACAGCGCCTCCTCCACGGCGCGCTCGTTGATCTCATCCAACACGGCATCCGCCGACTCGCGGTCCAACGTGTGATCCGCAGCAGACAGCTTCCGTTCGGAATACGTGTCGGGCACCTGCTTAACCAGGAGGACGATGTTCATGTTCGGCCAAACCTTCGTAGTTGAGGAGAATCGCTGCGATGTTCACGCTTCGCCGAGCACGAACACGCCAAGGGTTTCGGCGACGCAGGCGGGCCGTGGGCTGCCTGCGAGCTCGACGACGACGTTCTGCTTGATCCGCATCCCCGCCTTGGTCCGCTCGACGGCGAGGAGCTCGGCGGTGGCGCGCACGCGTGATCCGGAGGGGACCGCGTTGACGAAGCGGACCTTGTCCAGGCCGTAGTTGAGCTTCATCGTCGCCGGGACCAGCTTGATCATTCCGGAGGTGAGCGGAACGACGAGCGACAGCGTCAGGAATCCGTGCGCGATGGTGGACCCGTGCGGGCCGCTGTGCGCGCGTTCGGGGTCGACGTGGATCCACTGGTGGTCGCCCGTGGCCTCGGCGAACCGGTCGATTCGCTGTTGGTCGACCTCGAGCCAGTGAGCATCTCTCCCGACAAGGCGGACAGGGGATGTCGTGCTGAGGAATCGCCGCAGAGGCGAGCGCGGCGTGCCCGGGTGAGACGATCGAACTGTCTCTGTGTGACGCAGTACACACCCTGTGTTGGCATCGTGGCCGTGTGTTTAGGGTGTGGGCGCGGGTTGCTGCGGTGCTGGAGTGCGGTGTCGTCGGATCTGGTGGATGAGGGCGCGGGCTCGGGCCGAGCCGATGCCGAGCCTTCGTCGAAGAGTGTCCGCGGAGATCGGGCGTTGGTGTTGGTGCCAATGTTCGGCGTCGAGCCGGAACGCTTTGTCCCGTAAGGGGTCGTTGAAGCCGGGGCCGTTATTTGTGGCTGTATCCGTGCTGGCAGGGGGCTGACCAGGCACGTTGTTCACCACCGTGCGCAGCACTGGCATCTCCTTGGCCTCTTCGGGAGGCTCCGGTGTCGGGCTGGCCTGGCCCGGGTGCGTCTGTTCGGGTGCGGACTCGCCGGAGTCATGAACCGTGTCCCGTACCGTTTCCGCGCGGTGGCGTTTGAGTGCTTGGTTGAGGAGTTCGACGGACAGCAGTAGTGCCAGGGGTGGGCAGGCGGCGACGGCGATGGAGAAGGCGTTGTGCTCGGGTGCGGAGGCGATGTTGGCGCATAGCGAGAGCCCGATGCCGAGAGTGAACGACAGCCATGCCTTCCACCGCCCGGTGGCGCCATGACGGTGGCCAGCCTTCCACAGCTCGATTGTGGCCATCGTCAACAACCCGTCGACGATGAGTGGCCAGAGGGTGGCGGTGGTGGCATCGGCGCCGAATCGCAGGGCGAAGGCGCGGCCGTGTCGGTAGGAGACGTAGGCCGCCCCCACGGCCACTAACAGGGTGCACGCGCACTGCAGGTGCAGCGATCGATCGGGGCCGGCGCTCGGTGTGGATGGCGTGCCGGTCATCGGGCGTCACCCGCCCGAGGCATTCCCTGGGTGTCGCGGATCGGGACGCCACGCTCGTGTAAGCGTTGGCGGACGGTGCCGGCGGCAACGTTCATGCGTGCGGCGATCCGGGCTAGCGACCACCCCTGGTTGTAGAGCCGGACGGCGTCGTCGATCTGCTCGACGGACAGGCCGCGGCGGCGCATCGGGACACCGTGGCGATGCAGGATCGCGGACACGGTGCGGCGCTCGATGCCGAACTGACCCCCCAGCTCGTAGACGGTGGCGCCGGACTGGTAGCCGGCGATCAGTTGCCGCACCTGGTCGCTGTCGAGCTGCCGGGCGCGGCCAGGCTTTGCCCGCTTGGGTGTCGGTTGGGCGGGCGCATTCAGGTCCGGCAGCTTCTGCCGCAGTGCTTCTAGCGCCACGACCTGGTCTTTCACGTGGAGCCCGGGGTTGTAATAAGCTCCTCCAACCTCCACCCGGATGACCAGGGCCGACGCGAACGAGCGTCGGCCCTGGTCCGTTCTTGAGTGACTGTCCGCGTGTCCGGCGCCGCGGCTTCGAGCCCGTTGCGGGTCGTGAGTGCGCAGACCGGCTGCAGCCGGTTGTTGTTGCTCAGGACCTCGTGAACAGTTGGTGTTTCGGGACCTCGTGAACACTGGCTGGCCTGGTGCTGATGATGATCAGTGGTGGGCGGAACTGGGTTTTCGATGGATCCGGACCTGGTCGCGGCGGTGGCCGCGGTGGCAGGCGGGGAGAAGCTGAACATCTCGCGGTTCTGTGCCGAGCACGGGGTGTCGCGGACGGTGTTCTACAAGTACCTCGCGCGGTTCAGGAAGGAAGGGGCGGCGGGGTTCCTGCGCCGGTCGTCGGCCCCGCGGCGGCGGCCGACGACGACCCCGCCGCGGGTGCGGGAGGCGATCGTGCGGGCCCGCAAACAGCTGGCCGAGGAGGGCCGGGACAACGGGGCGATCTCGATCGGGTGGCGGCTGGAAGAGCTCGGGGTGGTGCCGGTGCCCTCGCGGGCCACGATCCACCGCATCCTGGTCGCTGAAGGCCACGTGGTGCCGCAGCCGCGTAAACGCCCCCGCTGTCGGCGCCGGTTCGAATACGCCGAGCCCAACGGGCTGTGGCAGATCGACGGGATGGAGTTCTACCTCGCCGGTGGCGAGAAGGTCTGCATCCTGCAGATTCTGGACGATCATTCCCGGCTGGATGTGGGCACCTACGCCGCCACCAGCGAAAACGGTGAGGAGACCTGGGCGGCGCTGCAGCAGGCCTTCGCCGGCTACGGGGTGCCGGTGAAGATCCTCACCGACAACGGGCTGGCGTTCTCATCCCGGCACCGCGGCGGCATGGCCGAGCTGGAACGCCGCCTGGCCGCCACCGGGGTGCAGGCCATCGCCTCCACCCCCTACCACCCCCAGACCTGCGGCAAGGACGAACGCAGCCACCAAACCCTGCGCCGATGGCTGGCCAAACAACCCCCACCGGCCACCCTTGAGCAGCTACAACAGCTGCTGGAGCAGTACCGGGCGATGTACAACAACCGCCGCCACCAAGGCATCGGTGGCCACACACCCCAGCAGCGCTACCACGCCACCCCCAAAGCCACCCCCACTAAAGCCGCCCGGCCACCGGCCGGGACCACTCAACGCCCGGTCACCAGCACCGGCGTGGTCGCCTTCTCCAACTGCTCCATCGTCATCGGCCGCCGATGGGCCGGACACACCGCTACCCTGCACTGGCAAGGCGACCGCGTCAGCATCATGATCAACGACACGGTCGTACGGACGCTGACCCTCAACCGCAGCGTCCGCTACCAACGACTCACACCACAACTGTCCACGACGTCATGAGACACAACCGTCCATGAGGACCTGAGACACGACAACCGGCTCCAGCCGGTTCACGCACTCACGACCCTCGGCGGCGCCGGCGGCGGTCCGGTCTGGGAGGTCGTCATCCGATCGCCCGGTGCCCGGTCGAGTCCCGCGGCCGCGGAGGCCTCAGCCGGGGTGACGAGCGCGAGCATCACGCGGGGAGCTCCCCTCGCGACAGCGAGTGGGTGCGCGTCGGGCGGGCGGAGGTCTCCCGGCCCGCCGGGGCACGGTCCGAGCACCACGTCAACTGGTTCCCGGCCCCGGCCTGACCGTGCTCTTCGACGACACCGGCGAGCGCGTGCTCCTGGCTGGTGGCACCGCTCCACCCCGGACGTGTGGAGCGGGGAGCTCCCCGGCGGGACCATCGAGCCCGGGAGACGCCGGACCAGGTCGCGGAGCGAGCACTGCGCAGACGGTGCGCTCCCGTGGACCGTCCACTGTGATCGTCCGTTGGGCACGGACGCTCGCCCGCTCGACGGGACGCGCGAGCCGTGCCGGGTTGCGCGAGTCCGGTCTCCCACCGCTGCGCCGTCCGAGCAGTGACGTCGCAGGCCCTCCCGTACCCGCCGTGCGACCGTTCGGAGCAACCGATGTTGCGGCGGTTGCTCGTCGTGGGTGGGCGTTGTGCGTAACCGGACGGCTCTCCCTGTTGGATCACCCTTCAGCGTGACAGGCTCTCGCCGGAAATCCCGCTTTCCGGGATCGCCCGGTGTGTACAGGGAGGTTGACGGATGTCGGAGTTGCGTTGGCGGCGGCGGTTGCGCAGGCCGCTCGTGCTCGGCGTGGCCGCTGCGGTGGCGGGACTGGCGTTGGCGGTGCCGTCCGCCGGGGCGCAGCCGCCGGGGGACGACGTGGAGCACAGCGACAACGTCCGGCCGGTGGCGAACGTCCCGCGGCAGGGGCCGCTCGCCGAGTCGACCCACACCGACCTCGCGTTCTACAAGGACTACGCGATCCAGGGCGCCTACGACGGGTTCACCATCTACGACATCCGCAACCCGCAGGACCCGAAGATCGTCTCGCAGACGCACTGCCCGGGCGGGCAGGGCGACGTGTCGGTGAGCCCGGACGGCAAGCTGCTGTTCATGTCGGTGGACTACGCGCGCACCGACGACACCTGCCAGAGCGGTGAGGGGTCCTACGAGGACCCGAACTCCTGGGAGGGCGTGCGGATCTTCGACATCAGCGACGTGGCGAACCCGCGCTACGTCAAGGGGGTCAAGACCTCGTGCGGTTCGCACACCAACACCATGGTGCCGGGCAAGAACCCCGGTGAGGTCTTCGTCTACGTCTCGTCCTACAACCCGGACCCGGCGTTCCCGAACTGCCAGCCGCCGCACGACTCCATCTCCATCATCGGCGTTCCGGCCGGCGACCCGGCCGCCGCGGAGGTGGTCGCGGAACCGGTGCTGTTCCCGGACGGCGGCGCGGAAGGCACCGCGGGCTGCCACGACATCACCGTGTACCCGGACCTCGACCTCGCCGGCGGGGCGTGCATGGGTGACGGTGTCCTGCTGGACATCTCCGACCGGGTCGCGCCGAAGGTGCTGGCCACCGTGCAGGACCCGAACTTCGCCTTCTACCACTCGGCGACGTTCACCAACGACGGCACGGGCCTGATCTTCACCGACGAGCTGGGCGGCGGTGGCGCGCCGACCTGCAACGAGGAGACCGGGCCGACGCACGGTGCGGACGCGATCTACACCATCACCGGCTCCGGCGCCGAGCGCGGGCTCGAGTTCCAGAGCTACTTCAAGATCCCGCGCTACCAGACCGACGCCGAGAACTGCGTGGCGCACAACGGGAACCTGATCCCGATCCCGGGCCGCAACGTCTACGTGCAGTCCTGGTACCAGGGCGGGGTGTCGATCTTCGACTTCACCGACACCACGGCCCCGGTCGAGATCGGCTACTTCGACCGCGGCCCGGTGGACGAGAACCTGGTCCTGGGTGGGTCGTGGTCGGCGTACTACTACAACGGCTACGTCTACTCCAGCGACATCACCCGCGGCCTGGACGTCATGAAGGTGACCGGGCCCGGCATGGACGAGGCCGACAAGGTCAAGCTCGACATCCTCAACCCGCAGACGCAGTACGCGTACCCCGAGTGATCCGCCTGAGCGCCGGGCCCGCGGGCCCGGCGCTCGGCCGTTCGGAAAGGACGGCGAACGATGTCACGGAAGCTCGCCCTGCTGGTGGCGCTGCTGCTGGCAGGCCTGTTCGGAGCGGGGACCGCGGTCGCGCAGACGTCGGACGACGTCGACGCCGAGTTCGCCGCCATGATGGTCCCGCACCACTACCAGGCGATCCTCATGTCCGAGCTGGCGCCGGACCGCGCGTCGGACCCCGAGCTGCAGTCCCTGGCGGACCGCATCCGCACCGAGCAGGGCTTGGAGATCAAGATGCTGCAGGGCTGGCAGGGACGCAACGGCCTGCCGGTCACCGACGCCCCCGCGGCGTACGAGGAGCTGCTCGGCATGCCGGAGATGATCGAGCAGATGGGCATGGCCACCCGTGAGGAGATGGACCAGCTCGCGACGCTGTCCGGGCCCGACTTCGACCGGACGTACCTGGACCTGATGATCCCGCACCACGAGGGCGCGGTGCGGATGCTGCAGGACGTGATCCTGCACGGCAGCGACCAGGAGCTGAACCAGATGGCCCAGGACATGATGTCCAGCCAGAAGGCCCAGCTCGCGATCATGCAGGAGCTGCAGCAGTCCCAGTGAGCCAGGACGGTCGCCACTCGGCGGCGGCCGGGCGCCGGGCGAGGAGGTCGTCCAGCCGGGTGCCGGCCCTCAGGAGCGGAACGCCGCCGGCACCGCGCCGGGTCGGTCACCCGGAACGCCGGCTGCGGGTCCGGCGACCGGGACCCGGCTCGATGGCCTTCGTGGGCGCGGCCACCACCGGCGACCACCACTGACCGCGGTTCAGCCGAGGACGACGTCACCGCCCCGCGGCGGAACGGCGTCCAGTGTGGACATCGTCGCGGCGTCCAGGGCGATCGACCCGGCGGCGACGTTGTCCTCGAGGTGGGCGGGGTCCGCCGTGCCGGGGATGAGCAGCACGTTCGGCGCGTGGTGCAGCAACCAGGCGAGACCGACCTGCGCGGGGGTGCGGCCGAGCGCCTGCGCCGCCGCGACGACGGCCGGTTCGTCGGTCACCTTCGGCAGGCCGGGGAAGGCGCCACCCAGCGGGAAGAACGGGACCCAGGCGATGCCCTCGTCGACGCAGAGCCGCAGCAGCTCCTCGTCCGCGCGCGAGACCAGGCTGTAGGAGTTCTGCACGCAGGCGATCCCGGCGGGGAGCGCGCGGCGCAGCACGTCCAGGGTGACCGAGCTCAGGCCGATCGCGCCGATCTTGCCCTCGTCCCGCAGCGCGGTCATCACCGCCAGCTGGTCGTCGAGGTCGACGTCCTGGTCGCCCTCGGCGCGCAGGCCCGGTCCGGTGTCCAGGCGGCGGAGGTTCACCACCGGGACCTGCTCGAGACCGAGGGCGGCGAGGTTGGCGTCGACGCTCGCCCGCAGCTGCTCCGGCCGCTGGGCGGGGCGGAGCGGGACCGGGCCGCCCGGGTTCGGTTCGGCGCCGACCTTGCTGACCACCACGACACCGTCCTCCGGGGTGAGCGCGTCGCGGATCACGCTGTTGACGAAGCCGCCGCCGTAGAACTGGGCGGTGTCGACGTGGTCGACGCCGAGCTCCACCGCGCGGCGCAGCAGCCCGATCGCCGCGTCACGGTCGGTGTGCAGGCGCTCCAGCTGCATCGCGCCGAAGCCGATGCGGGAGACTGTGCGGTCGGCGAGCGTCCCGGCGCCCCCGGCGCGCGGGGTGCCGTTCGAGGTCGAGGGGGAGCTGCTCGGGTTCTAGCGGTGGTTGCAACGCCTGATTTGTTCAGGGGTTGCGGTGTTCGAGATCCGTCAGGACAGGTCGCCTCAGGGGTGTAAGAAGTTGCTTGCTGAGCGCGAGGTCTATTTTGATCTTGTGGCGCGGGGTGTGGGCACGGTTGAGGCATGCCGGATCGTGGGGGTCAGCCGCACGACCGGGTATCGGTGGCGATTCGGCCGACGGGCGGGGCGTGGGACCACGTGTTCTTGCGCCCCGCCGTCACCTCCGGCTCGTGCCCGGCCCGAGGTGTCGTCCCGGTTTTTGTCTCAGGACGAGCGGCTGGTGATCGCTGACCTGCGTCGGGCCGGCCTGGGTGTGCGGGCCATCGCAGGCGAGCTGGGGCGTGATCCTGGCACGATCAGCCGGGAGCTGCGGCGCAACAGTCATCCCGGTAGCGGTGACTACCGGCCCTATGCCGCTCAGGCTCGCGCCGAGGCGCGCCGCGCCCGGCCGAAGACCGGCAAGATCGCCGCCCATCCCGAATTGCGTGAACGGGTGCAGGGCATGCTCGACGACCGGTACAGCCCGGAGCAGATCAGCCATCGGCTGCGCCGGGACCATCCCGACCGCCCGGAGCTGCACGTGACCCACGAGACGATCTACCAGGCCCTTTATGTCCAAGGTCGCGGCGGACTGCGTCGTGAACTGGCCCGGGCGCTGCGCACCGGCCGTACGGTGCGCCGACCCCGCCGGACCACCGAGCAACGCCAGTCCCGCTTCACCGCACCGATGCTGATGATCAGCGACCGCCCGGCCGAGGTCGCGGACCGGGCCGTGCCCGGCCACTGGGAAGGTGACCTGATCCTCGGTGCCGGCGGGGCATCCGCGATCGGCACACTGGTCGAGCGCACCACCCGCTACGTGCTGCTGGTCCACCTGCCAGAACGACACGACGCCGAAACCGTCCGCGACGGCCTCATCACCACCATCCAGACACTGCCCACCCACCTGAAACGGTCCCTGACCTGGGACCAAGGCGCTGAGATGAGCCGCCACCACGAGTTCACCCTCGCCACCAACATCCCGGTCTACTTCTGCGACCCTCACTCGCCCTGGCAACGCGGCAGCAACGAAAACACCAACGGCCTGCTCCGCCAGTACTTCCCCAAAGGCAGCGACCTCTCTGTCCACACCCCCGACGACCTCGCCGCCGTCGCCGCCCAACTCAACCGCCGACCACGCAAAACGCTCGGCTGGGACACCCCAGCCGAGCGCCTGACTAAACTCCTGACCCAAACCAATTGATCAACCGCGTTGCAACGACCCCCCGAAACCGCCCTGTCCGTGGTCATGGGAACCCTTCGAGACGGGACGACACAAGAAGCGGAGTGTCCTCCGCTTCGAGCGTAGCAGTGTTCCGGAGGTGCCTCCACATTGAAGTCCGAACCCGGGAAGAAGGCGCGCGCCCCGCGTGCCGACGCGCTGCGCAACCGCGAGAAGGTCCTCCAGGCCGCGCGGGCCGCGTTCGCCTCCGCCACCGACACCGTCTCGCTGGAGGGCATCGCGCGGGACGCCGGCGTCGGCATCGGCACGCTGTACCGGCACTTCCCGACCCGGGAGGCCCTGGTGGAGGCCGTCTACGCCGCCGAGCTCGACGACGTCACCGGCAGCGCGACCGCCCTGCTCGAGGAGCTGCCACCGGACGAGGCGCTGCGGGCGTGGATGCGGCGCTACGCCGCCTTCGTCGCCACCAAGCGCGGCATGGCGGAGACCCTCCGCGCCGGCTGGGCCTCCGGGCAGATCGCCACACCCGGCACCCGGGAGCGCATCACCACCGCCATCGGCACCATCCTGGCCCGCGGGGTCGAGTCCGGGTCGCTGCGCGCCGACGTGGAGCCGATCGACATCGCCGTGATGCTGCTGGGGATCTGCCTCAGCGCCGCGGTCGACGAGGACGAGGAGCAGACCGAGCGGCTGCTCGACCTCGTCATGGACGCGCTGCGGCCGACGGGATGACGCAGCGGGGTCAGGCCAGCGGTGCCTCCTCGAGGAGGATGCGCTGCATCCGGGCCGTCACGTCGTGCCTGCGCGGGTCGTGCTGGGGGAGCCGGCGCGCGAGCTGGTCGAGCACTTCCAGGTCGTCCTCGGGCTGGCGGCAGAACAGCGTCCACAGTGGCTCGACGTCGGGGTGGGACAGCGCCGCCCCGCGCAGCGCGGCGAACAGCTCCGCCCGCTCGTCGCGGATGGCCGGGGCTTCGCTGCACCCCAGCAGCGGTCCCCGGTAGCGCCGGACCGCGGTCGCGACGTCTCCCGCGCGCAGCGCCGCCCGCGCGGACAGGAAGTCGGCGTCGACCGAGGCCTCGAGGCGGTAGGGCCGAGTGCTGATCACGCGCTCGCCGAGGTGGGTGCGCAGCCGGTGGATCTCCGCGCGGGCGGTCACCGGGTTGCCGCGCTCGCCGTAGAGCTGGAGGGCCAGCTGGTCCGCGGTGAGCCCGTTGGGGCGCATCGCCAGCAGGGCGAGGATCTCGGCGTGCCGCGTGGTGAGCGGCACCTCCCGCCCGTCCAGCACCGCTCGCGGTCCGGAGGGGTCGAGGAAGGACAGCGAGAGCGCCGGCCGCGGCCTCCGGTGGCGCCGGGCGGTCGCGGGCAGGCGCAGCAGGTACCCCTCGGCGAGGCGTTCCAGCACGGCTTCCCGGCCGTCCGGGAGCAGCACGCGGCCCCGGCCGGTGCTCACGTCGATGCGGTCCGGCAGGCACGAGCGCGCCCCGGGCTCGGTCGCCAGCACGCGACCGGTCGGGGTGAGCAGCGCGCCCTCCTCGCCGCGCAGGCTCCGCAGGTGCGGCAGGTTCTTGGCGCGCAACCGCTCGTCGCGGACGGCGAGCTGGGCGCGGAGGTGGCTCTCCGCGAGCTGGGCGGCGGCGCTGACCAGCGAGACCATCGCGGGGTGGACGGTGCGCAGCGGGCCGCTGATGTCCACCGAGCCGAGCAGGTCACCGGTGTCCGGGTCGTGGATGGGGCTCGCCGCGCAGGTCCAGTCGTGGTAGGTCCGGACCAGGTGCTCCGCCGAGTAGATCTGCACCGGCTTCCGCACCGCGAGCGCCGTGCCCATCGCGTTGGTGCCGATGGCGTCCTCCGACCACCGGGTGCCTTCGGCGAGCCGCACCCGGTCGGCCCGGCGGGCGACGTCCGCGTTGCCCTCGCGCCACAGGATCAGGCCGTCCCGGTCGGTGACGATCATGACGTGCACCGCTTCGTCGGCGACGTCGAGGAGGGTGTGCCGCAGCACGGGGATGACCGGCGCGAGCGGGTGGTCGGCACGGATGTCGCGCACCTCGGCGGAGTCCCACAGCACGGGCGCCTCCCGCGCGTCCGGGTCGACCCGCGCGGCGAGCGAGCGGTGCCAGGACTCGGAGACCAGCGGTCTGGGGCGCATCGGCGCGCGCCCGCCCTGCAACACCGCGTCCCACACCCGCTCCAGCAGCGAGGCGTACTCGATCGGGTCGGCGAGCAGTTGCGAGGTCCCGCACTCTTCGTCGAGGGGCACCCTGGGCCTCCTGGTGATGACATCCGTCGCCTTCGCCGGACACGGCGCGTGCGGAAATGATGACCACCACACCCGGCCGGGACAAGACCACGGCCCGCTCAGATGCCGAAGACCGTCTGTTCGGGCAGGTCACCCCATCACCCGGCGTGGAGGACCTCGTCGGCCGGCCGGTGCCTGCAACGGCGTCGCAACGTGCGCTGGGAAGGATGTGGAGTGGAGCACCACGAACGTTCGAGAAGGGCCGGATGTGGGCGAGTACGAGCACAACGAGCTCAGCAACCTGCTGAACGAGAGCAGGACGTTCCCGCCTTCGGAGGAGTTCGCCGCGCAGGCGAACGCGTCTGCCGAGTTGTACGAGAAGGCGGATGCCGATCGGGAGGCGTTCTGGGCCGAGCAGGCCTCCCAGTTGCACTGGGAGACCGGGTGGGACCAGGTCCTGGACTGGTCCGGGGCGCCGTTCGCGAAGTGGTTCGTGGGCGGCCGGTTGAACGTGGCCTACAACTGTGTGGACCGGCATGTCGAGGCCGGTCATGGTGATCGGGTGGCGATCCTGTGGGAGGGCGAGCCGGGGGACTCGCGGCGCATCACCTACGCGGAGCTGCAGCGGGAGGTGTGCCGGACCGCGAACGCGCTGGCCGAGCTGGGTGTGGGTGCGGGTGACCGGGTGGCGATCTACCTGCCGATGCTGCCGGAGGCGGTGTTCGCGATGCTGGCGTGCGCCCGGTTGGGTGCGATGCACAGCGTCGTCTTCGGCGGGTTCTCCGCGGAGGCGCTGCGCTCCCGGGTCAACGACGCCCAGGCCAAGGTGGTCATCACCTCCGACGGGCAGTACCGGCGCGGCAAGGCGCTGCCGCTGAAGGCCAACGTGGACGAGGCGGTCAAGGAGACCCCGAGCGTGGAGCACGTGATCGTGGTCCGCCGCACCGGCGGTGAGGTCTCCTGGGACGACTCCCGCGACAAGTGGTGGCACGACGTGGTGGAGGGCAAGCCGGAGACGCACACGCCGGAGGCCTTCGACTCCGAGCACCCGCTGTTCATCCTCTACACCTCGGGCACCACCGGCAAGCCCAAGGGCATCCTGCACACCTCCGGCGGGTACCTGACCCAGGCCGCCTACACCCACCGCACCGTGTTCGACCTCAAGCCCGAGAGCGACGTCTACTGGTGCACCGCTGACATCGGCTGGGTGACCGGCCACACCTACATCGTCTACGGGCCGCTGGCCAACGGCGCCACGCAGGTGATCTACGAGGGCACGCCGAACACCCCGCACGAGGGCCGCCACTGGGAGGTCGTGGCCAAGTACGGCGTCACGATCTACTACACCGCGCCGACCACGATCCGCACGTTCATGAAGTGGGGTGCGGAGATCCCCGCCCGCTACGACCTGTCCAGCCTGCGGGTGCTGGGCAGCGTGGGTGAGCCGATCAACCCCGAGGCCTGGATCTGGTACCGCAAGCACATCGGTGGCGACCGCACGCCGATCGTCGACACCTGGTGGCAGACCGAGACCGGCGCGATCATGATCTCGCCGCTGCCCGGTGTCACCTCCACCAAGCCGGGCTCGGCGCAGCGGCCGCTGCCGGGCATCTCGGCGAAGGTCGTCAACGAGGCCGGCGAGCAGGTGCCCCACGGCAGCGGCGGGCTGCTGGTGCTGGACAAGCCCTGGCCGTCGATGCTGCGCGGCATCTGGGGCGACGACGACCGCTACCGCGAGACCTACTGGTCGAAGTTCGCCGACCTCGGCTACTACTTCGCCGGTGACGGCGCCAAGTACGACGACGACGGCGACATCTGGCTGCTGGGCCGGGTCGACGACGTCATGAACGTCTCCGGGCACCGCATCTCCACCACCGAGGTCGAGTCCGCCCTGGTGTCGCACCCCAACGTCGCCGAGGCCGCGGTGGTCGGCGCCTCCGACCCCACCACCGGGCAGGGCATCGTCGCGTTCGTGATCCTGCGCGGCGGCGTCGACGACGCCGCTTCCGGCGAGGCCGCCCTCAAGGAGCTGCGCGAGCACGTCTCCCGCGAGATCGGCCCGATCGCCAAGCCGCGCCAGATCATGGTCGTGCCCGAGCTGCCCAAGACCCGCTCCGGCAAGATCATGCGGCGCCTGCTCCGCGACGTCGCCGAGAACCGCGAGATCGGTGACGTCACCACGCTGGCCGACTCCAGCGTCATGGACCTCATCTCCAAAGGCCTGAAGACCAGCAACGACGACTGACCGGCAGCGGAACCTCGTCCCGGGTGCCCCTTGCGGGGCGTCAGGTGCTCGGAGCGTGTCCGACCTGCGCGGGCTCGCGCGGCGACGACCGCGTCCTCGCGGTGCAACGCCGGTGCAACGTCGCTTCGAGCACGCTGGTGTGTGATCCACCCCATCTCGTGACGAGGAGGGCGGCAGATGACGCGCACCGCGCCAGGCTCGCCCAGCAGCGCCGCCCTCCTCCCCGACCTGACCGGCCGGGCGGCCGCCCGCGAGGCACGGGGTGGCCGACCCGGCCCTGGCGGCGACGCCCGAGCTCCGGCGATCCCGGAGCGTCCGGCAGGCCGCGCGTCCGAAGCGCCCGCTCGGGCTCGACGGAGCCGGTGCGTAGCGGCTCGACCTGTCCGTTCGGACAGGTCGCCCCGCCCCGTCGGACGGTCGTACCGGCAGGCGTGCGCCCTAACCTGGCTCTGTGTCCTACATCACTGGGATGGCTACCATGGGGCCGGCAACGAAGCGTGGCCATCGGCTGGGCACGGGAGATCGCCGGACACCGCATGCCGTTGAGCCGTGCGGGCCCGCCCCGCCGTGGTGCTTGGAGGGTGCCCCGATGACCGTGGGAAGCCGCGTGCCCCGTCCGCAGGTCGACTCGGTCCCAGGGGCCGAGCTCCCGGGGCCGCAGGCCGCCGGGGAACGTCCGGTGCGGCGTGCGGAGCACGCCGACTGGCTCGCCAAGTTCCACGTCCCGGAGATCGTCTTCGGCCCCGGCGCCCTGGCCGAGCTCGGGCACTGCGCCCGGCGGCTGGGCGCGCGGCGGCCGTTCCTCGTGACCGATCCAGGTCTCACCGAAGCTCGCTGGGCGGCGGAAGCGGCCGGTCACCTCCGGCAGGTGGGGCTGTCCGCGGTCGTGTGGGACGCCGTCACGCCCAACCCGAAGGACCACGAGGTCGAGGCCGCCTACGAGCGCTACGTGGACAGCGGCAGCGACGTGATCATCGGCGTCGGCGGGGGATCGGTGATCGACGCGGCCAAGGGCGTGGCGATCCTGTCCGGCAACGGCGGTCGGATCCTCGACTACGAGGGCGTGGACAAGGTGGTGCACCCGATCCCGCCGCTGGTGATGGCCCCGTCCACCTCCGGCAGCGGTGCGGACGTGTCGCAGTTCGCGATCATCACCGACACGGCCGCCGCCACCAAGATCACCATCCTCAGCAGGACGCTCGTCCCGGACATCTCCGTGGTGGACCCGCGGCTGCTGGTCACGATGCCGGATTGGCTGAACGCCGCGACCGGGCTGGACGCGCTCACGCACGCCGTCGAGTCCTTCGTCTCGCGCGCTCACAACACGCTCACCGACCAGCACTCCCTGCACGCCGCGCACTTGATCACCAACAACCTCGCGCGCACCATGTTCCGGCCGACCGAGGCGGAACCGCGCGTGGCGATGGCGCAGGGCGCGCTGGAAGCGGGGATGGCGTTCACCAACGCGATCCTCGGCGCCACGCACGCGATGAGCCACCAGGTGGGCGGCCTGCTGGACGCCCCGCACGGCGTGATCAACGGCGTGCTGCTGCCGCACGTGATCCGGTTCAACGCCGAGACGAACCCCGAGCGCTACGTGCCGCTGGCGGCGGTGGTCGGCATCGAGACCACGGGGGTGCCGGCTCGCGACGTGGCGTACGCGCTGGCCGATCGCGTCCGGGTGCTCGCCGACGTCGTCGGCGTTCCGCGCGGGCTGCGCTCGCTGGGCGTGACCGAAGTGGACATACCGCTGCTGACCAGGGGCACCTTGAAGGACGCCTGCCTGACGACCAACCCCCGAGACGCTTCGGCAGCCGACATCGAGGACTTGTTCCGGGCGGCGCTGTGACCCCGGACCCCGAGCGGAGCGGAAGCGGGCGGAACGAGGTCGAGATGTCCGACGAGCGGAGCACCCCGGCCCGGGCCGACCTGGGCGCGCTCACCGGGTTGCGCTCGGGGAAGCGCTCGTTCTACCCGGAGTACGTCCGCTCGGCCGAACGGCTGGAACACGCGGTGCAGGCGCTCGACCGGATCTCCCGCGCGCTCGTCCGCACCGTCGAGGGGCCGCGCACTCTCGTCGAGGCGGTGGTCCGGGCAGCCGCGGAGCACCTGCAGGCGGACTGGCTGCTGCTGGCGATCGCCGATGGTGCGCTGCGCGCCGCGCGGCCCAGGTTCCTGCTGCTGCGCGGCGGGGAACTGATCGACGACGAGGACAGGCTGCCGACGGTGGTCGGCGAGCAGCTCGACGCGGTGCGGTCGCGCCCGTGGGAGGTCGCGCGGGAGCCGCGCGGACCCGGGTGGGTGCGCGCGCCGATGACCCTGGACGGCGAACCGGTCGGCGGGATCGTGGGCTGGCCGGGCAGCGAGGTGCCCGTCGCGGACACCGACCTCGCCATCCTCCGGGTGCTGGCCAACCAGGCCGCCGTCGCGCTGCACAACTCCTTCCTCTTCCACGCCGCCGCGCAGCTGCGCGGGCGCACCGAGCAGCTCTCCGAGGCCGCCGCGAAGCAAGCGCGCGACCTGGCCGCCCGCAACGCCGAGCTCCAGGAGACCCAGCGGCGCCTCGTCGAGGCGATGCAGCGCCAAGCGCTCGACGACGAGCGGCACCGCATCGCGCGGGAACTGCACGACACGGTCACCCAGTACGTGCTCAGCGCCGGCATGACCATCGAGGTGTGCCGGTCCGACCTGGAGCGGATGGGCCCCGAGGCCCGGAGCGTCGCGGAACGGCTGGCCCCGGCGCGGGACCTCACCCAGCAGGCCGTCGAGCGGCTCCGCGCGGCGATCTACGCGTTGCACCACAGCTCCGACGAACCCCCGGGTTCGCTGCCGGTGCTGCTGAAGCAGCTGTCCACGGTCCACCTGCCCAGCGATCTGAAGGTCGAGGTGCGCGTGGCCGGCGCGCCGGCGCCGCTGCCGCCGGAAGCCGAGAACTCGATCCTCCGGCTGACCGGAGAGGCGCTGTTCAACACCGTCGCGCACGCCCAGGCGACCCGGTCGCTGGTGCACCTGGTCTACCGGAGCGACCACTTGCGACTCACGGTGTCCGACGACGGGATCGGCGATCCGGCGACGCTGCGGCGATCGCTGCGGCTGTCCTCGGCGGCGGACCTGGCCGGACGGCACCGCGGGCTGGCCAACATGGCGGCGCGGGCCCGCGAGCTGGGCGGAACGCTGACGATCCGGCGCTCCAGGCTGGGCGGGATCTCCTTGCAGCTGCGCGTCCCGCTGCCCGCGCCGACGTCTTCGGAGGTGACCGAGTGATCGAAGTGGACGAGGAAGTCCCGGCGCGGCGTGCCGACCGGACCGGCGCCTCGCAGCACGTGCGCATCGTGCTGGTCGACGACCACGCGATCGTCCGGCACGGCCTGCGGTCGATCCTGGAGCGCGAGGACGACCTGCAGGTGGTCGGGGAGGCGGCGACCGCGGCCGAGGCCTTGGCGGTCGTGGCGCGGACCCGTCCGCACATCGTCCTGCTGGACCTCAAGCTGTCCAGCGGGGACGACACCGAGGGGCTGGTGCTGTGCGAGGAGCTCACCCGCCAGCACCCGGACCTCGGGGTGCTGGTGCTGACGACGTTCCTGGACGGCGGTCTGGTGGTCGACGCGATCCACCGGGGCGCCCGCGGTTACGTGGTGAAGGACGTCGACACCACGGAGCTGGTCAGCTCGATCCGGGCGGTGGCGCGGCGGGAGAGCTCGTTCGACTCGCGGTCCGCGGCGGCGATGGTCCAGTCCATGAACGCACCGGCGAGCGGACCGTCCCTCACCGAGCGGGAGCTCAACGTGCTCCGAGAGCTGGCGCGCGGGCTGAGCAACCGCGACATCGGGAGCAAGCTGTTCATCTCGGAGACCACGGTCAAGTTCCACGTCCGCAACATCATGCGCAAGCTCGCAGCGGCCAGCCGGGCCGAGGCCGTGTACGAGGCGAGCAAGCGGGGGCTGATCTGACCGCTCGCTGACGCGCTGCGTCCGAGCGGCCCAGCGGAGTCCCTGGGCTCAGGCCCCGGTGTCGACGACCAGCCAGCCGCCGTGGTGTTCGTCGACCTCGAACGGGAACCCCGTGGCGCGCCCGAGCTCGACCAGGTCCCGGCGGGTGAACGTGCGCACGTGCCCGTAGGCGGCGGTCGGCTCGTCCTCGAAGGGCACGGCGACCACGACCCGGCGGCGGGCCAGCCGCAGCGCCTCGGCGAGCACCGCCTCGCCCCGCGCCGGTTCCAGGTGTTCCAACAGGTGGATCACCGTGACCGCGTCCACCGACCGGTCGGGCAACGGCACCTGGGCGGCGTCGCACACCAGCGTGCGCAGTCGTTGTCCGCGTTCCCGGGCGACGGCGCCGAGCAGCCGCATGCTGCCCGGTGCCAGGTCCGAGGCGATCACCGAGTGCCGACCGCGCTCGACCAGCAGGAGCGGCAGGAACCCGAAGCAGGACCCCACGTCCAGCACCCGGCCTGGCGGCACCAGTCGCACGGCCCGGCGGTAGACCGGGGCGAAGTCGGCTGTCGACGACGGTGCGGGACCCGCCGGAGGCCGCTCCCAGCACTCCTCGATGCGGGCCAGGGTGTTGGCGTAGAAGGTCGTCCAGGCCTGGAGCGGGTCGTCGATGACGGAGCGGACCAGCTCGGCGAAGACGACCTCGAACGTCTCCGCGCCGCTGAGCCAACCGGGCGCGAACAGCTCCTCGGCGAGGATGCCGGCGAGGTCGTTGTCCAGCTGCTCGGGGCCGATCCGGTGGAAGACCTCGACGCGGTCGCCGTGCCGGTGCAGCCAGAAGTGCCGGGTCCGGGTCACCGGCGCACCGCGGCCGGGCGGTGCACCGCGGCTCCGGACCACCCTGATCAGCGGGTCGGTGCGGTGTTCCGAGCGCGGGGCGAGCGGGTCCATCGCGCGCCGTGCGGTCCGCACCGGGTCGGGAGCGCTCACCGCCCGGTCACCTCCACCGCCATCGCCCGCGCTGCGCGCTCCAGACCGGACAGGTCACGCACGACGTGCACTCGGTCGCAGTGCTCCTCGTACAGCGGGAGGTCGCACTTCCCGAGCGGCCACGAGTACCGGGGTTCGGGGGTGAGCCAGATGGTTTCCCGGACCCGTCTGGCGATCTCGGCGAACGCTTCGGAGTTCGGGTGGTTGCCGTTGCCCCGCGCGTCGCCGAGCACCAGGACGGTGGTGCGCCGGTCCAGCGCGCCGCTGTGCTCGTCCAGGAAGGTGCCGAACGTGGCCCCGTAGTCGGAGTTGCCGTCGACGTCGAGCACCCCGCCGCGGGGCAGACCGTCGAAGACGAGCCCGAGCGCGCGCTCCAGCGGGTGGTCGGCGAACAGGTCGGTGATCTCGACGGGTTCGTCGACGAAGGCGAACGTGCGGACCTGCCCGAACAGCGACTGGAGCCCGTGCACCAGGTGGAGGGTGAACCGGGCGGTCGACCGCACCGACAGCGAGACGTCGGTCAGCACCACGAGCCGCGGCTTGTCCTCGGCGCGGGTGGTGGTGACCGGGCGGAACGGGACGCCGTCGTAGCGCATGTTCCGCCGCATCGTGCGGGCCGGGTGCACCCGGCCGCGGGGGGTGGTGCGGTGCCGGCTGGTCCGTGCGCCGCGCAGGCTGTGGGCGATGCGGTGCAGCGACTCCTCCAGCTGCCGGCGTTCCTGCTCGTCGACGTGCTCCACCGGGCCGCTGATCTCCCCGGCGACCAGCGCAGCGACCTCGGCGAGGTGGCGCTTGAGCAGGTCGGGGAGGTTCTCGAGGACACCGGTGAGCTGGCCGCGCGCGGCCGCGGTCTCGTCGGCGTCCTCCTCGCCGGCCAGCCAGTCCAGCAGCGCTCGCTCCTCGGCGGCGGACAGCTGGGCGTCGAGCCGGCGGCCGGTGTGCTCGGCGAGCTGCCCCGGAACTCCTGCCCCGGGCAGCCGCTCGGTCTCCAGCTGGAAGGAGGGCATCGCCCCGAGCACCGCACCGCTGCCGTCGGTGGAGAAGACGACTTCGTCGGTCATCGACGCGAGGTTGACCTCCGCACTGTCCTCGTCCAGGTCGTTGCGCTGCGTGCGGTGGTCGGGGTCGAAGTGGTCGCCGATGTCGGTGGAGGCGGTGCCGGAGCCGCCCAGTTCCGGGGCGTCCGCCGCTTCCTCGGCGGCCGCGAAGGACCCCGGGTCCCCGGGGCCGGTGCGGGCCTCCGGTTCCGGCGGGGGCTGCGGGTCCGTGCCGACAGCGCGCAGGGAGAAGAACGCGGCGAACACCTCGTCGAAGACCTCCTGGTCACGGCGGTCCTTGACGAGGGCGACGCTGAGCGCGTCGTGCAGCGCCTCCCGGCTGCCGAGCATGCCGGGCTGGGCGGCGCAGCGCATCGCGTCGGTGGCTTCGGACACCGAGATGCGCAGGCCGCACAGCCGGAGGAGGCGGACGAACCGGTGCACCGCGGATTCCATGACGGACCCTCCTCGACAGCCCCGGTGCGGGGCGGCGTCCGGGTTGCTGTTGCTCAGGCGCGGCGCCGGGTGACGGCGCTGAACGCGCGGTGGCCCTGGCCGGTCGCCCGCTGCGGCGGACGGGCTGCGGTGCCCCGGGCGCCGTAGTAGGCGTCGTCGAAGCGTCCGGGCAGGTCCTTCGCGGCCCGGACCGCCCGGCCGTCGACCTCGTCGCCGGCGTGGTGCGGGGGAGCAGCTTCCGCGCTCTCCGGGACCTGCTGGTCCGGGTCTACCAGGCGAGGGAGGGCCTCCAGCGCTCGGTGCAGGTCGCGCTCGTACTTCACCACCACGTTCAGGGTTTCCGACAGCACCCGCTCGTCGAGCTCGTCGGTGCCGAGCACGGCCAACGTGCGCGCCCAGTCGACGGTCTCGGAGATGCTCGGGGCTTTGCGCAGTGTGAGCTCGCGCAGCCGGCGGACCACGGCCACCAGCTGCCGCGCCAGCTCCTCCGGCAGGCCGGTGCGCTTGGACCGGACGATCTCCAGCTCCCGCTCGTGGTCGGGGTAGTCCAGGAACAGGTGCAGGCACCGCCGTTTCAGCGCCGCGGACAGGTCGCGGGTGTTGTTCGAGGTCAGCACCACGTACGGGGGTGTGGCCGCGGTGAAGGTGCCGATCTCGGGGATGGACACCTGGAACTCCGCCAGGCATTCCAGCAGCACCGCCTCCAGCGCCTCGTCGGCCCGGTCCACCTCGTCGACGAGCAGCACCGCCGGTTGCGCACCGCGGATCGCTTCCAGCAGGGGGCGGGGTGCCAGGAACCGGTCGGAGAAGAACACGCTGTCCTGGGCACTGATGCGGGCCACCGCCGCGTCCAGGTCCGGTGCGTCGGCGATGATCTCGCCGATCTTGTCCCGCAACAGCTGGGTGTAGAGCAGCTGCTTGCCGTAGTCCCACTCGTAGAGCGCCTTGCTCTCGTCCTGCCCCTCGTAGCACTGGAGGCGCAGCAGCCGACGGCCGGTGACCTCGGCGAGCTTCTTGGCCAGTTCGGTCTTGCCGACCCCGGCCGGCCCCTCCAGCAGCAGCGGTTTGTCCAACCTGGACTGGAGCAGCACGGTGGTGGCCAGGCGGCGGTCGGCGATGTAGCCGCACTCGGCGAACTTCGCGATCACCTCCTCGACCGAGGCGAAGGGCGCGCCGGCTGACGGCTGCGGTGTGGTGTCGGGCACGAGAACCTCCGGTGGTGGGGGCAGCGGTGGTGCCGCACGCTCGGCGCGGCACCACCGCTCGCCGGGTCAGCTGAGCAGGTCGTCCAGGTCGCCCGTCATGCAGTGCTCGACCACCGGCCGCACCGTGTCGAACGTGCACTCCTTGGCGTTGCCCGGGGTGCAGGCGTCACCGAGCACGTGGTTGGTGATCCGGTCGATGTCCGCGGCGTCGCCCTTGATCTCCTTGGCCCGCTCGTAGAACTTCGTCGGCCCCTGCCCGAGCCGGTTCTTCGAGTAGCTGTCGGGGCGGATGTCGACGAACCGCTCCGGGATGCCGACGTCGCGCAGCAGCCGGATCGCCGCGCCCAGCGCCGCGTCCGCGGCCTGCACGGTGGTCATGCCGTGCGTGTCGACGCCCATCGCCTCGGCGATGTCGGCGAACCGCTGGTAGGCCACCGGCATGTTGAACGCCCACACGCGGGGCAGCGCGATGGCGTTGTTCAGCCCGTGGTGGGTGTCGTAGAAGGCGCTGACCGCGTGCGAGATCGAGTGGATGATGCCGAGGCCGCCGGAGTTGAACGCCTGCGCCGCGATGTACTGGGCGTACATCATGCCTTCCCGGCCCTTGAGGTCCTGGCCGTTCCACACCGCCTGCCGCAGGTGCTGCGCGGTCAGCTTGATCGCGTGCAGCGCGTTGCCCATCGACGGCTCGAAGTTCAGCCGCGAGACGTACGGCTCGGCGCCGTGGGCCAGCACGTCGAAGCCGCACTGCGCGGTGAAGTCGGTCGGGCAGTCGTAGTACAGCACCGGGTCGTCGATGGCCAGGGTGGTCAGCGACGCGTCGTCGAACGCCACGTACTTGTGCGGGTTGTCCGGGTCGGTCGTGGTGTCGGTGATGACGTAGGCCCAGGAGGTCTCCGACCCGGTGCCCGCCGTGGTGGACACCGCGATGTGCGGTGGGTTGTTCGGGTTCTCCGACTGGTTGAACCCCTCGAACTCGTTGATGTTGCGGCCGTCGTGCGCGATCGAGATCCGCGCTCCCTTGCAGGCGTCGTGGGAGGAGCCGCCGCCGATGGAGACGAACGAGTCGCAGGAGTGCTCCTGGTACAGCTGGACGGCGTCCATGACGTTGTAGTCCTTGGGATTGGACTCGACCTTGTCGTACAGCACGACCTCCAGGCCGTGGTACTTCATGGACTCGACGATCTTGTGCACGATGTCCGTGCCGCGCAGCCCCGAGGTCATCACCAGCGTCCGCTGGAAGCCCAGCTTCTTGGCCTCCGGACCGATGAGCTCGTGCGACCCCGGCCCCAGCAGAGCGCGGGGGAACGGGTGGAACTCCTTGATGGGGAACGGTTTGAGCAGCTCGTCGACCTGCATCTGCAGTCCTTTCCACGCGCGGCGCGCGTTGCCTACCGGCTGTGGCTGGGCCGGGCGGTGTCGGCACCGAGCCCGGCCGTGCCCGGAAAGTAGTGCGCTGCATCACCCCGGATAACCCTCCGAGCGCGAAGACCCGTCCTCCGGAACCGGTGTCGGAACGATCGGCGAGGGGCGGACCTGTTCGATCGGACGGGTCCCCCGCCGGCGGCGCGAACGCGGGAGCCGCGCCCCGTTCGATCGGACGGGGACGGAAGGGCCCGGTCGCAGGGCGAGCCGCGGGCCGCCGCGTTCGTAGCGTGCTCTTGCCGCACGCGACTGCGGCGCTTCCCGGACAACCGCGAGAGGAGAGCAGTGGTGGAACAGCAGAACACCGTGATCGAGCACGACGGCACCGAGCACGACCCGCACCTCGACGTGGTCGAGGACCTGCTGGTGGAAGAGGTGTCCATCGACGGCATGTGCGGCGTCTACTGAGGACGGTGGTGGACATGGGCGGCCAGGTGTTCCGGCCCGACCTCCCGTACCGGCGCAACCCGCAGGTGGCGCTGCGGCCGGAACCCTTCGGCGCGCTGGCCTACCACTTCGGGAACCGGCGGCTGTCGTTCCTGAAGGACCGGCGGCTGGTCGACGTCGTCGAGCGGCTCGCCGAGCACAGCTCGGTGGACGAGGCGCTCCGAGCCTGCCGGGTCGTCGACCAGCAACGCCCGAGCTACCTGCGCGCCCTGGCCTCGCTCGCGCAGGCCGACATGATCGTCCCCCGGCGCCCGAACCGAACCGCGGAGGAGTCCCGATGACCACTGCCGAACGACCGCACCGGGTGCCGCCGCTGGTCGAGCAGTTCAAGCACGGCCTCGACGCACCGATCTGCCTGACCTGGGAGTGGACCTACGCGTGCAACCTCGCCTGCGAGCACTGCCTGTCCTCCTCGGGCAGGCGTGACCCGGACGAGCTGACCACCGAGGAGATCAAGTCGGTGATCGACGAGCTCGCGCGGATGCAGGTCTTCTACGTCAACGTGGGCGGCGGGGAGCCCACGGTACGCCCGGACTTCTGGGAACTGCTCGACCACGCGGTGTCCCGCCGCGTGGGCGTCAAGTTCTCCACCAACGGCCTCCGGATCACCCCGGAGCGAGCGCGCCGGCTCGCGGCCACCGACTACGTGGACGTCCAGATCTCGCTGGACGGCGCCACCCGCGAGGTCAACGATGCGGTGCGCGGCCCCGGTTCCTACGACATGGCGCGCCGGGCGATGGACAACCTCGCCGCCGCGGGCGTGCAGGGGTTCAAGATCTCCGTGGTGATGACCCGCCACAACGTCGACCAGCTCGACGAGTTCAAGGCGATGGCCGACTCCCACGGCGCGCAGCTGCGGATCACCCGGCTCCGCCCGTCCGGGCGCGGAGCCGACGTCTGGGACGAACTGCACCCGACGGCCGAGCAGCAGCTGCGGATCTACCACTGGCTCCTCGAGCACGGCGACCACGTGCTGACCGGGGACTCGTTCTTCCACCTCAACGCGCTGGGCAGCAGTCCCCTGCCGGGGCTGAACCTGTGCGGCGCGGGCCGGGTGGTGTGCCTCATCGACCCGGTGGGCGACGTCTACGCCTGCCCGTTCGCGATCCACGACGTGTTCAAAGCGGGCAACGTGCGCGCCGCCGGGTTCGGCCCGGTGTGGCGGGGTTCGAGCCTGTTCGCCGAGCTCCGCACGCCGTCCAGCGGTGGGGCCTGCACCGCGTGCCCGGCCTTCGACGCCTGCCAGGGCGGGTGCATGGCCGCCAAGTTCTTCACCGGCCTCCCCCTGGACGGGCCGGACCCGGAGTGCGTCAAGGGGCGGGGGCAGGAGCTGTTGGCGACCGTGGACCAGGACTCGGTTCCGCGTGCCACGCAGGACCACTCGCGGCGCGGTGGCCGCCGCGGGGTGCTGCTCGGGTTGCCCGCCGTGCGGGCGCCGCAGCGGCCGTGCGACGAGAGCCCGCTCGCGGACCTGCCATGAGGAGGCTCGCGGATCTGTCCGCCCCGCCGCGTCCCGGCGGCTCGCGGCGGGGCTGGAGGTGAGTCGTGGCCGAGTTCCTGGCCGAGCTGACGTGGACCGAGCTGGACCGGCGCGGACCGGTCGTGCTGCTGCCGTTGGGGTCCTGCGAGCAGCACGGTCCGCACCTCCCACTGGACACCGACGCGGCGGTGGCGACCGCGGTCGCGGAACGCGCGCTCGCCCAGCTCACGTCCACTGTGGACGTGGTGGTCGCGCCCACCCAGAACTACGGCGCCAGCGGCGAGCACGAGAGCTTCCCGGGGACCGCGTCCATCGGGCACGCCGCCCTGCACCACCTCGTCGTGGAGCTCGGGCGTTCGGTGCTCCGCTGGGCGGACCGCCTGGTCGTGGTCAACGGTCACGGCGGGAACCTGAAGAGCCTGGTCGGCGCGGTGCGCCGGCTGCGCGACGAGGGCCGCGACGTCGCGTGGTGGGCGTGCGGGACCGGCGAACCCAACGCGCATGCCGGGCGGTCGGAGACGTCCCTGATGCACGCGCTGCGGCCGGAGAGCGTTCGTCGCGGCCGGATCGCCACGGGCCCCTCGCCGTCCGACGACGGTCTGCTGGACCGCCTCGTGGCCGTGGGCGTGCGGGGCGTGAGCCCGAACGGTGTGCTCGGTGATCCGGCGGGGGCCACCGCTGCCGAAGGTGCCGAACTGCTCGCCGGCATGGCCAGCGCGCTCGCGGACGCCGTGTGCCGCTGGCAGGTCGACAGCGCCGGACGACTGCGGGCCGGGGTGGGGGTCGCACCATGACGCTGCGCGCGGCACCGCTCCGCGGGCGCACCGGTGCGCCGACGCGCCTCGCGCGTCGGCTGCTGTCCTCGGCGGCAGCGGTCTCGGTCGACGGGAGGGGCGGCGCATGACCACCGCCTGGTCGACCGGACCGTCCGGAACCCGCCTTCCCGACGGTTTCACCGTCCGGCTCGCCGACGACGTCCACCGCTCGCGCGACGGGCGACTGCTGCTCGGCGGCTCGCCGCCGCGGTTGCTGCGACTGGGCCGACGCGCGGCGCACCTCCTGGCGCGCGGCGAGTTCACCGTGTCCGGGCCGGGAACCGCCGAACTCGCCCGCAGGCTCCTCGACGCCGGGGTCACCAACCCGCGCCCAGCCGGAGTGCCGGTGACCGGGACGACTGTGGTGATCCCGGTCCGCGACCGGATCGACATGCTCGAACGGCTGCTGACCGCGCTGCGCGACGACCGGCAGACCGCGGACCTGCCGGTCGTGGTGGTCGACGACGGCTCCCGGGACCCGCTCCGGCTCTCGGCGGTGGCTCGCCGGCTCGGCGCACGAGTCCTGCGGCACGAGCGCAGTCGTGGCCCGGCCGCCGCGCGCAACACCGGTCTGCGGGGGTGCGTCACGCGGTTCGTGGCGTTCGTCGACTCCGACGTCGTCCCGCTGCCCGGCTGGCTCGGCCCGCTGTTGGCGCAGTTCCAGGACCCCGCCGTCGGTCTCGCGGCACCGCGCGTCGTGGCCCTGCGGCCACCCGGGCGGAACTGGCTGGCCAGGTTCGACGAGACCTGCTCCCCGCTGGACATGGGGCAGGAGGAGGGCCTCGTCGCCCCACTGAGCAGGTTGTCCTACGTGCCTTCGACCGCCATCGTGGTGCGGCGGGAGGCCGTCGAGGGCTTCGCGGCGGACATGCGGGTCGGCGAAGACGTCGACCTGTGCCTGCGGATGCACGCAGCGGGATGGCGCCTGCGCTACGTCCCGACCGCCCGCGTGGCGCACGAGCACCGCACCGATGTGCGCAGGTGGATGGCGCAACGCGCGTGCTACGGGACCTCTGCGGCGCCGCTCGCGCTCCGCCATCCCGGTCAGGTCCCGCCCCTGCACGCGGCGCCGTGGTCGCTGGCGGCCGCGGCGCTGCTGGTGGATCGCCGCTCGGCTCCGTTGGCGGTGGTGCTGGTGGCGTTCGCCGCTGCGCGGCTGGCTCGCCGCATGCCGGACGCCGACGCGCCGGCCCGCGCGGCCACGTTGCTGGCGCTGGGCGGCGTGCACGGCACAGTCCGGCAGCTCGTGCGCGCCGCGATGCGCCACCACTGGCCGATCAGCGTCGTCGCCGCACTGGTGAGCAGGCGGGCGCGTCGTGCCCTCGTCGCGGCAGCGGTCGTGGACGGCCTGCTGGACCACCGGACCAGCGGCAGCTCGCTGCACCCCGTGGCGCACGTGCTCGTGCGTCGCCTGGACGACCTGTGCTACGGCGCCGGGCTGTGGTGGGGAGCGGTTCGCCACCGAGCGGTCGCGCCGCTGCTGCCCCGCCTCGCGCGGCGGCCGGGTGCACGAGATCGATGACGATCCAGAGGAAGGAGGACCAGCGATGGTGCAGTGGTTCGAAACGGTCGCCGAGGCACATCGGCTCGCCCGCAAGAGGCTGCCGAAGTCCGTCTACAAAGCACTCGTCGCGGGGAGCGAGCGGGGGCTGACGCTCGACGACAACATCAGCGCGTTCGGCGAGCTCGGGTTCGCGCCGCACATCGCGGACCTGCCTGCGAAGCGAGACCTGTCCACCACGGTGCTCGGCCAGGAGATCTCCCTGCCCGTGATCATCTCGCCCACCGGGGTCCAGGCCGTGCACCCGGAGGGTGAGGTGGCGGTCGCGCGGGCCGCGGCCGCCGCCGGGACGGCGATGGGACTCAGCTCCTTCGCCAGCCGGTCGGTGGAAGACGTGGTGGCGGCCAACCCGAAGACCTTCTTCCAGGTCTACTGGGCCGGAGACCGCGATCGGTTGCTGGCGCGCCTGGAGCGCGCCCGCGCCGCCGGGGCGAAGGGGTTGATCATCACCCTGGACTGGTCCTTCGCCACCGCCCGGGACTGGGGCAGCCCACCGATCCCGCAGGCCCTGGACCTCCGGGCGAAACTGCGCTTCGCACCACAGGGCTTGCTCCGCCCGCGCTGGCTGTGGGGTTTCCTCCGGCACGGGTTGCCGGACTTGACGACGCCCAACATGGCGCTCGAGGGGGAAGCGGCGCCGACGTTCTTCGGCGCGTACGGCGAGTGGATGCAGACCCCGCCGCCGACGTGGGAGGACGTGGCGTGGCTGCGCGAGCAGTGGGACGGGCCCTTCGCGATCAAGGGGGTCACGCGGCCGGACGACGCCCGTCGTGCGGTCGACGTCGGGGCCACCGCCATCTCGGTGTCGAACCACGGGGGCAACAACCTCGACTCCACGCCCGCCGCGATCCGGTTGCTGCCCGCGATCGCCGAGGCCGTCGGCGACCAGCTCGACATCCTCTTCGACGGCGGGATCCGCCGGGGCAGCGACGTCGTGAAGGCGCTGGCACTGGGCGCCGACGCGGTCATGATCGGTCGCGCCTACCTGTGGGGGCTGGCGGCCAACGGGCAGGCCGGCGTGCAGAACGTCCTCGACATCCTGCGCAGCGGTATCGACTCGGCGCTGCTGGGCCTGGGCAAGTCCTCGGTCCGCGAGCTCGTCCCCGAGGACCTCGTCGTCCCCGCCGGCTTCCGCCGTGAGGTCACGTGCTGAACCCCCGGGACCGGGGCGTCGTCCGGCGTCGAACCGAGCGGACGGGAAGACCCGCCGGCGACCGCGGCGGCGCCCCGCCGGGGACCCCGGCTCAGCACCCTCGCGCAGCAGGGCCGCGCACGCCCCCCCGTGCCGAGGCTTCGCCGCGGGCGTGGACCGGCCCGAGGCGCCAGTCATAGGCAAAACTGGCGTCCTTCCAGCGTGGGTGTGGGGTGTCAGTCATAGGCAAAACTGGCGTGCCCTCTTCGGGGGAATCGGCCGGGTGCGCAGCAGGGGCGCGGCAGGACGCCCCCTGTGCCGGGCGTCCGTCGCGGGCGTGGTGGGGTGGTGGGGGTCGGTCCGGTGTGGGGAGGGGTGCCGGTGAGCGTGGGAGCGGACGTCCTGGCGGGGCTCGTGCGGCGGGTGCGCGAGGGCGTGCCGCGGCTCGGGACGACCCGGTTGGTGCTCGTCGACGGGCCGTCGGGGTCGGGGAAGACGACGCTGGCCGCCCAGCTCGGCGAGGCGCTGCCCGCGCAGGTCGTGCACATGGACGACCTCTACGAGGGCTGGGACGGGCTGCTCGCGGGCGTGGACCGGCTCGCCGAGCAGGTGCTCGCGCCGATGGCCGCGGGTCAGCACGGCCGCTACCAGCGCTACGACTGGCACGCCGGGGCGTACGCGGAGTGGCACGACGTCCCGCGCGCGCCCTACCTGGTGGTGGAGGGCTGCGGTGCCGGGGCGCGGCGGTTCGACGAGCTCTGCACGCTGCTGGTGTGGGTCGAGGCGCCGGACGAGGTGCGCCTGGCGCGGGCCGTGGCGCGCGACGGCGAGGGCGCCGAGGAGCACCTGCGGGCGTGGATGGTCACCGAGCGCGCCGTCCACCGGGCGGAGGGCACGGCGCAGCGGGCCGACGTGCGGCTCGACGGCTGGGGTGCGGTCACCTGGCCCGCAGCGACCCCGTGACCGCCTTGCGCAGCCGACCGGCGATCGCGTCCTCCAGCAGGGAACCGACGGTCTCCTGCGCGCACGTGCGGTTGGCGCCGATGCCGCCGGAGGGTCCGCGCTTGATCCACCCGGTCACGTAGGTGCCCGGCCGGACCCGGCCCGCCTCGTGCGGGACGGTCCCGGTCTCGGAGTCGAAGGGCAGGCCGGGGAGCTCGGTGCCCCGGTAGCCGACCGCGCGGACCACCCGCCCCGCGACGATCTCCACGTCGCCGCTGACCCGCAGCCCGCGGACCTCGGAGTCCCCGAGGACTTCCTGCGGCGCGGAGCAGAACCGGAGCACGATGCGGCGCTTGCCGGGGCGCGGGGGTGCGGACCAGTCGACCGCCTCGCGCCGGACGTCCCGCAGCAGCGCCGCTTTCGTGCCCGGGGCAGCGGCGTCGATGGTCGCGGCGATCTGCGGGTCGTGACTGTCCACGACCAGCTCGACGTCGCCCCGCTGGAGCAGGGCGAGCAGTTCCGGGGAGGTGTAGGCGGCCGCGTCCGGGCCGCGGCGGGCCAGCAGCACCACCTCGCGGACCTGGCTGGACCGCAGCCGGGCCAGCGCGGCCGGGGAGATCGTGGTGCCGGCGAGCGCGTTCGGGTCGGTGGTCAGGATGCGGGCCACGTCGAGCGCGACGTTGCCGGTGCCGACCACGACCACCCGTTCCGCGGAGAGGTCGACCGCGTCGCCCGGGACGTCCGGGTGGCCGTTGTACCAGGCCACCACCCGGGTGGCCGGGACGCTGCCGGGCAGGTCCTCGCCGGGGATGCCGAGGCTGCGCGCCGAGGACGCGCCCACGGCGTAGATCACCGCGTCGTGCTCGGCCGCGAGCTCGTCGACGGTGATGTCCCTGCCGACCTCCACGCCCAGGCGCATGCGCAGCCGCGGGTGGGTGTGGAAGCGGCTGAAGGCCTCGCCGATCTTCTTCGTCGACGGGTGGTCGGGCGCGACGCCGTAGCGCACCAGGCCGCCGGCCACCGGCAGCCGGTCGATGAGCGTGATGCGGCAGTTGGTGTGCAGCAGCAGGTCCTCCACCGCGTACATCCCCGCCGGGCCGGTGCCCACCACCGCGATGTCCAGCGGTGCGAAGTCGCTGGGGATGTTGCGGTGGAACACCGGCGGCGACCAGCGGTGGAAGTTCGGCGACGGGTCGCCCGGCTCGGTCACGCGGTCCGCGTAGTAGGCGGCGTTGACCTCGGCGTAGGGCCGCAGCTGCGCGGTCAGGCGCTCCACCGGGAAGATCGCGTCGACCGGGCAGGCGTCGGCGCACGCACCGCAGTCGATGCAGCTGGCCGGGTCGATGTAGAGCATCTCGGTGGTGCCGAAGTCCGGTTCGTCCGGCGTCGGGTGGATGCAGTTGACCGGGCAGACCTTCACGCAGGTCGCGTCGTTGCAGCAGGTCTGGGTGATCGCGTACGGCATGGGGTCGGGGAGTCCTTCCGGGATGCGGCCGAGCCGCACGGCCCGCGCGGGGAGTGCTCAGGCGCCGTCCGGCGGGGAAGGTCGGGACACCGGACGGCGCCTGAGGGTCCGTGACGTCGCTGCGGGCCGGTCGCGCGACGCGAGGGGGAGGTCAGAGCAGGTTCGCGCGCTTGTAGAACCAGTGCGAGGCCTTGGTGAGCAGGCCGGCCGAGTTGAGGAACTCCATCAGCCCCGCGCAGCTGGAGCGCAGCATGGACTTGTGGTGCTCGTTGGCCTTCGCCTCGCGCACGGCGCGCTTGACGTCCAGCCCCGCCCGCTCGTAGACCTTCTTGTTCCACATGCTCGAGACGATGACGTGGGCCGCCCCGGCGACCACGATGGCCTGGACCTGCCGCCGCAGCCACCCGGCCTTCGCCAGCCGCGCCTTGGTCTCCTCGCGGGCGAACTTCATGTGCCGCGACTCCTCCACGACGTGGATGTTGTTCACCGTCCGCACGAACGGCACCACCCGTTCGTCGCGCATCCAGTCGCGCTGCATCACGTCGAGGACCTCTTCGGCCACCAGGATCGCCGCGTAGGCGGCCTCGCCGAAGGCGAGCGTCTTGAACAGCCGGCCCAGCTCGACCGCCAGCCGGCGCGGCCGGTAGGCGGGGGCGCGCAACTTCGCAGCGCCGCGGGCGAACATGATGGAGTGCCGGCACTCGTCGGCGATCTCGGTCAGCGCCCACTGGAAGGCCGGGTCCGTCGGGTCCTTGGCGTAGAAGTCCCGCAGGATCATCTGCTGCAGGATCATCTCGAACCAGATGCCGGTGCAGGCCACCGAAGCGGCTTCCTGGCGCGTGAGCTCGCGCTGCTGCTCCGGCGTCATCTCCTCCCAGTACGCGGTCCCGTACAGGGTGCTCCACTCGGGGCTGGTGCCGTGGTAGTCGGTGTCGAGCGGTGTCTCCCAGTCCACTTCCTGCAGCGGGTCGTAGGACAGGATCTCCGACGAGCGCAGCAAGCGGTCCGCGAACTCCTCGCGGTCGGTGGCCTGCGGCGTCTCGTCGCCCTTGGTGGTGCTGGTGGTCATGGGACGCTCCCTGCGGGGTGACGACGGTGGCGGTCCCCACCCGGTGGGTGGGTGGTGCGCGCGAGGACCAGCATCGTTGACATCGACGATCGTGTCAATGGTCATTGGAAAGATCGGGGTTGACGTGCGGCGGGGCCGACGCGGTCGGGGGTGCGACGCGCTGCCTGCCGGTTGTGCGGAAATGGCTTCGCGACGCGGGCTGTCGTGGCACGATCGCGTTCGGAGATCGCGCGAGTGCGCTGTGTGACTGGGGAGGTTCCGTGGCGACCTGGGAAGACCTCGCCGCGTTCATCCAGGCCGAGTACGCGGTGGCCGAGGACGTGGAGACCGAGACCGAGTACCGCATCATCGAGGACAGCGACGACGAGATCCGGGTGCTCGTCGAGTACGAGGACGACCGCAGCCAGATCGTCATCATCTGCCGCGAGGTCCTCGACGGCCGCGAGGACTGGGTGCAGGTGGTCTCGGTGATCGGCCGCGCGGCCGAGGTCGACCTGCAGAAGCTGCTCACGGAACTGGGCCAGTGCTCGGTGGTGTGCGGCGCGGTGATCATCGGCGACCACGTCGTGCTCCGCCACTCGGTGCCACTGCTCAACCTCGACATCAACGAGTTCGTCGACCCGCTGAACTTCGTCGCCGAAACAGCGGACCACCTCGAGGAGATGTTCTTCCGCGGCGACGACCACTGACCCGCGCCGTTGACCTCCAGCACGGTGGAGGTCTCATGCTCGCCTCATGGCTGAGACGAAGGCGCCGATCCTGTTCCGGAACACCATGCGGATCACCGACGGCCACCTCGAGGAGTACCGAGCCGCGATCCGGAGGGCGGTGGACTTCGCCACCGAGCACGGGCCGCAGCTGGCGGTGCAGGTCTTCCTCGACGAGGAGCGGATGGAGTGCACGAGCTTCCAGCTCTACGCCGACTCTGACGCGGTGCTGCGCCACTGGGAGCTCGCCGACCCCCACATCCGGGGTGTGATGGAGCACTGCGTGGTCCGAGACTTCGAGGTCTTCGGCGACCCGGACGACCGAGTTCGCGCAGGTCTGGGTGCCGACGTGACGTTCACCCCGCACCTCGCCGGCTTCCACCGCCTGGGCGCGTAGCGGGTGTCCGCCCCGATGCTTGTGCACGCCTGCTAGCTGCGTGTGCTGGTAACATCCGGGTGGGAGGTGGGCCGATGGGCATCGCCGACGACGCCGTCGAGGTCCGGGCACGCGGGTGGCGCACGCTCGCGGCCCTGCACGGGCGGCTCGAGACGGCGCTGGAGAGGGCGCTGCAGGCCGAGCACGGCTTGTCGGTCGTCGAGTACACCGTGCTCGACGCGCTCAGCCGCCAGGACGGCTGGCACATGCGGATGCAGCAGCTCGCCCGCGCCACCGCGCTGAGCAACAGCGCGACGACCCGGCTGGTCAGCCGGCTGGAAGACCGGGACCTGCTCACCCGGGTGTTGTGCAAGGACGACCGGCGCGGCATCTACACCGAGCTCACCAGCAGCGGCCGGGAGCTGCTGGAGGAGGCGCGGCCGACCCACGACGCGGTCCTGGAGAAGGCGCTCGCCGAAGCCTGCGAGGTCCCGGAGCTCGCGCCGCTGGTGTCGGCGCTGCACCAGCTCCCGAGCCCGTGATCGTGCGGGCCGCCTCGGCGACGCTCCCCACGCCGGGCCGGGTCAACGAGGACTTCCACGTGGTCGGCCCGGACTGGGCCTTCGTCCTGGACGGGGCCACCGCGCCGTCCGGTGTGGACAGTGGTTGCGTGCACGACGTCCCGTGGCTGGTGCACCACCTGGGGGCGGAACTCGCCCGCCGCCTCGCCGTGTCCGACCAGCGGCTGCCGGACCTGCTGGCCGAGGCGATCGACGCGACCTGCGCGGCGCACGCGGACACCTGCGACCTGGGCAACCCCGCCAGCCCCTCGTCGACGGTGGCGGTCCTGCGCGCCGGCGCGGACGTCGAGTACCTGGTGCTCGCGGACAGCCCGGTCGTCTTCGACGACGGCGTGGTCGTCGACGACCGCCTGGACCACCTGCCCAGCCACACCGTCGAAGCCGTGCGCGACCTCCGCAACCAGCCCGGCGGGTTCTGGGTCGCCAGCACGAAGCCGGAGGCCGCGCACGAGGCCCTGCACGGGACCCGGAGCGGCGTGCGCCGAGCCGCGCTGCTCAGCGACGGGGCCTCCCGCTACGTCGACGCCTTCGGCCTCGGTGACTGGACCGACCTGCTGGACCTGCTGGAGACCCGGGGCCCGACCGAGCTCCTCCGCCGCGTGCGGGCGGCGGAAGCCACCGGCCCGGGACCGCGCCGCGGCAAGCACCACGACGACGCCACCGCGGTGTTCCTGTCGTTCTAGTGCTCTGTTCGAGCGAAGGACCGCCCGGACCGTTCGCAGAGCTCCCGACACCCGGTAGTCAGGGGAGTGGCATCGAACCGGTGTGTGGAGGAGCGGTATGAATCAGGATCAACGCACCGCCGTCAAGATCGTGTCGGTGATCGCTGCGCTGATCTGGGTCGTGCTCGGGCTGCGCTTCGGCTGGCCCACCTGGCTGTGGATCGCGCTGGTGGTCCTGACGATCGCCGGCCCCTGGGTGGTCAGCTGGTGGCTGCTGGGTCGGGTGGGGCAGAAACCCGC
This sequence comes from Saccharopolyspora hordei, assembly GCF_013410345.1. Classification (NCBI taxonomy): domain Bacteria; kingdom Bacillati; phylum Actinomycetota; class Actinomycetes; order Pseudonocardiales; family Pseudonocardiaceae; genus Saccharopolyspora; species Saccharopolyspora hordei. Next base: position 5,431,934 of record NZ_JACCFJ010000001.1, on the reverse strand, counting down.
GCCACCGCAACAGACCCCGGTCGAGGAACCGCCCGCGCCGCCGCAGCCCCGCGAGCTGCCGGTGCCCGGGACGCTGCTGCGCACCGCGCACCCCGAGTACCGCTTCTCCTTCTCCGCCACCGTCTTCTGGTACCCCAAGCCCGACGCGCCGGGGCTGCCGCACGCCAACCCGGCGGGACTCGCGGTGGACCTGGTGCTGGAGCAGGCCGGCAAGCTCGTCGAGGAGACCTCGCCCGAGGACGCGGACCTGGCGCAGCACCGGCTCAACGCCCTGCTCGGCGCGCCGCGCACGGACGCGACCGGGCACGTCGTCGCCTGGGCCACCGACGTCCGGCTCACGCTGCCGGACGACGACGCGGAACGGCTGCGGGAGCTCGCGGCCGCGCGCAAGGACGACGACGTCTGGGAACGCAGGCGCGCCCTCGAGCGCAAGAAGCGGGCCTACTTCGCCGACGACGTGCTCCAGTCCCCGGGCAGCGCGCTGGTCTGGTGGCTCGCGCGGCGCGAGGACAGCGACCTCGACGAGGCGGTGCGGCAGATCAGCAACCTGCGCAAGCTCACCGCCGCCGCGCACGACCGGCGGGTGCCGGACCCGGACAGCGACGCGCCGACCTGGATCCACCCGGTGCACTCCTTCGTCGTCGACGACGTCGAGGCCGGCGCGGAGCACCACGTCTTCGCCGCCATCGAACGCCTCGCCGACGGCGAGGAGCGGGCCGCGCTCAGCCACCGGATGGCCGACGTGCTGGCCGCCCACGGCCACCGCGAACTGGCGCAGCAGGTGCGCGACCGCTTCGGCGACCGGCAGGAACTGCCCGGCAGCTCAAGCGCAGCGCTTGGCGAGGGCTAGGGCGTCCTCCGGAGCGTGGGCCTTGATGTCGTTGTCGAAGTAGGCGTAGACGTCGCGGCCCGTCGCCTTCGGGGCCGGCGGCGCGACCGTGTGCTCGGTCGTGGGAGCCCGCCCGGCGTGCCAGGCGCGGACCAGCTCCGCCCAGCGGTCCAGGTCCTCCGCGGTGTAGCCGCTCGCGTAGAGCTCCTCCGCACCGTGGAAGCGGAGGTAGACGAAGTCGCTGGTGACGTCCTCCAGGCGCGGCCAGTCGCCCGCGGCGTCGGCCACCACCAGGGCGATGTCGTGGGCGCGCAGCAGCTCCACCGGCTCGCGGGCGGCGAAGCTCGGGTGGCGGACCTCCAGGGCGTGCCGCACGGGGCGGTCGGCGTCGGTCTCGGTGAGCGCCCGGCCGGCCAGGCGTGCGTCGTGCCGGGCGGCCAGCTCGGCGGCCTCGGCCGTGCTGCGCGGGAGGAGGCGGAAGAACGCTTCGAGGCGGTCGGCGTCGAACGGCAGCGACGGCGGCAGTTGCCAGAGCAGCGGGCCCATCTTCCGCCCGAGCGCCAGGACGCCGCTGGCGAAGAAGTTGGCCAGCGCGGTCTCCGCGTCGCGCAGCTTCTTCATGTGCGTGATGAAGCGGCTCCCCTTGACCGCGAACACGAAGTCGTCCGGGGTCTGCTCGACCCAGCGGCGGTAGTGCTCCGGGCGTTGCAGCGAGTAGAACGACGCGTTGATCTCCGCCGAGCCCAGGCGCCGGGACAGGTGTTCGAGCTCGCCGCCGCGGCGCAGGTCGCGCGGGTAGAACGGGCCGTGCCACGAGCTGTAGACCCAACCGGACGTGCCGATCAGGATCCGGTGCGGGTTCCCGCCAGTCGCCATCACACCCTCCGGAGTACCCACGGCGGACCGCGATCACCTCCGTCCATCCTGCCGTGCACCGCGGCTTCGCCCCTCACCCACGCAGGTGGCGCCGTCGCTGGCGTCAGAGCGTGACCGGGAGGGTGCGGAGCCCTCGGTTGCGGAAGGAGCCGCGCCACTGCAGCTCGGACTCCGGGACCGCCAGGGCCACGTTCGGGAAGCGGGTGAGCAGCGTGCCGAGCCCGATCTCGGCCTCCACGCGGGCCAGCGAGGCGCCGAGGCAGTAGTGCGGGCCGTGGCCGAAGGCCAGGTGCGGGTTGTCCGTCCGGTCGAGGTCCAGCCGCTCCGGGGCCGCGAAGCGGTCGGGGTCGTGGTGCGCGGAGACCAGCGACAGCAGGACGGTTTCGCCCTTCGGGACGGTCACGCCGCCGATCACCACGTCCTCCTTCGGGAACCGGCGGATGGCCAGCTGCGGCGGCGGGTCGAAGCGCAGCAGTTCGTCCACAGTGGTCGGTGTGATCCCGTTGCGGGCGCGGGCGAGCGCAGCCGGGTCGGTCAGCAGCGCGACGAGACCGTTGCCCAGCAGGTTCACCGTGTTCTCGTACCCGGCGAACAGCACCAGGAACGCCGCCGAGGTCAGCTCGTCCTCGGTGAGCCGGTCCTCCTCGTCGCGCAGCTGGTGTTCCGGGCACGCGGAGCGCGAAGACTGAGCGGTGCGTCGGCAGCCCGGAGCGCGACGACCAGAACATCGCGAGCGAGGAGAGTGCGTGGCGCTCACGCACCACGAGCACTGTGCCGCAGTGGAGGCGAGCACCGGAGCCGCCGGGTGCGGGGGATGGACGAGGGCACCCGTGACCGCGTCACGGGTGCCCTCGCTCCGTCATGCGCCCCGGTTCGCTGCGTTCTCCAGGGCCCTGCGGACCAGCACCTTCGCCAGGTGCTCGCGGTACTCCGCGCTGGCGCCCGCCTGGTCCGGCGGCGAGGTGTCCTCCGCGGCGCGCTCAGCGGCCTCGGCCGGGCTCGCGCCGCTCGCCAGGGCCTCCTCGACACCACGGGCCCGCATCGGCGTCGGACCCATGTTCACCAGCGCCACGCGCTGCCCGGCGACGGCCACGCCGACCACCGCCCAGTCGATCGCGCGCTTGGTGAACTTCTGGAAGTCCCAGCCCTGCTGCGGGGCCTTCTTCACCCGGACCTCGACGAGCAGCTCGTCCTCGCCGAGCGCGGTCTCGAAGAAGTCGGTGAAGAACTCCGTCGCCGGGATCTCCCGCGTGCCCGACGGGCCCTGCGCGACCAGGACCGCGTCCAGCGCCAGGGCCACCGCGGGCAGGTCCGAGGCCGGGTCACCGTGCACCAGCGAACCGCCGATGGTCCCGCGGTGGCGGACCTGCGGGTCGCCGATGGTGCCCGCCGCGTGCGCCAGCAGCGGGACCTGCTGCTGCAGCAGCTCCGAGTGTTCCAGGTCGTGGTGCCGGGTCAGCGCCCCGATGCGGACCTCGTCGCCCTCCTCACGGACGTAGGACAGCTCGCGCAGGCCACCGAGGTCGATGAGCACCTCCGGCACCGCCAGCCGCAGCTTCATCAGCGGCAGCAGCGAGTGCCCGCCGGCCAGCAGCTTCGCGTCGTCACCGTGCTCGGCGAGCAGGCTCAGCGCTTCGTCGACGGATCCGGCCTTCTTGTAGGTGAACGCGGCAGGGATCATTCGGCGGCCCCCTGCTTCTCCTTCGCCGCGGTCAGCACGGCTTCGACGATGTTGTGGTACCCGGTGCAGCGGCAGAGGTTGCCCTCCAGCCCGGCGCGCACCTCGGCCTCGGTCAGGTTCGGGTTCTCCTCGACCAGCGACACCGAGGCCATCACCATGCCCGGGGTGCAGAACCCGCACTGCAGGCCGTGCTTCTGCTGGAACGCGCGCTGCACCGGGTGCAGCTCCTCGCCGTCGGCCAAGCCCTCGATGGTGGTGACCTCGCGCCCGTCGGCCTGCGCCGCGAGGACCGTGCACGACTTCACCGACTCACCGTCGAGGAGCACCGTGCAGGCCCCGCAGGACGTGGTGTCGCAACCGATGTTGGTGCCGGTCAAGCCGCACTCTTCTCGCAGGTAGTGCACGAGCAGGGTGCGGTCTTCGACCTCATGGCTGCGCTGCTCGCCGTTGACGTTGATCGAAACTTGCACGAACGGACTCCTCTGGACCTGTCACGGAACTCGGTCTTGGTCTGTGGGACGCCGGAGCGCCCGGCACTGCGGCTCCTCGTTCGCCCGGCGAGGACGGCCCAGCCTAGGCACACCGGCCGGCCACCCGCACTGCGATCGGGGAACCGCGGCGGGCACGTCCTCACGCCTCGTTGATGGCGCGCCACACCCGCTCCGGCGTGGTCGGCATGTCGATGTGCCGGACGCCGAGGTGGGAGAGCGCGTCCACCACCGCGTTCTGCACCGCCGGGGTGGCGCCGATGGTGCCCGCCTCGCCGATGCCCTTCGCGCCCAGCGGGTTGAGCGTCGTCGGGGTCTCCATCGTGAGCAGCTCGAAGCTGGGCAGCTCGGCCGCGGTGATGAAGGCGTAGTCGGCCAGGGTGGCGTTCTGCGGGTTGCCGTCGGCGTCGTAGGAGACCTCCTCCAGCAGCGCTTGCGCCGCGCCCTGGGCGATGCCGCCGTGGCGCTGGCCCTCGGTGAGCACCGGGTTGATGATCACGCCCGCGTCGTCGACGGTCACGTGGCGCAGGTAGTCCACCTTGCCGGTCTCGGTGTCCACTTCGACCACGGCGAGGTGCGACCCGAACGGGAAGGTCGGCCGGTCCTCGGTGAAGTGCACGTCGGCGGCGAGCCCGTCCTCGGCCTTCGCCGCGAGTTCCGCCCAGGACAGCCCGACGTTCGGCGTGCCGCGCACCTGCCACCGGCCCTCGACCAGCTCCAGGTCCGCCTCGTCGATCTCGATGAGCTCCGCCGCCAGCTTGCGGGCCTTCTCCTTGACGTCGACCGCGGCCCGGTGCACCGCCGACCCGCCCAGCTGCAGCGACCGCGAGCCCATCGTGCCCACGCCCTCGGGGATCAGGTCGGTGTCCCCGTGCACGACCTCGATCTTGTCCAGGTCGATGCCCAGCTGGTCGGACACCAGCATCGCGTAGGAGGTCCAGTGACCCTGCCCGTGCGGGGAGCTGCCGGTGAGCACCAGGACGCTGCCGTCGGGGCGGACCTCGACGTGCCCGGTCTCGCCCTCGGTGTTGTTCGGCGCGGTGATCTCCACGTAGCTGGACAGCCCGATGCCCAGTTGGCGGGTGGCGCCCTCGGCCCGGCGCTTGGCCTGCTCCTCGCGCAGCGCCCGGTAGTCGGCCGCCTCCAGCACCGCGTCCAGGCCCTTGACGTACTCGCCGGTGTCGTAGGTCATCCCGCCCGGCGTCTTGTACGGGAACTGCTCGGGCCGCACCAGGTTGCGGCGCCGCACCTCGGCCGGGTCGACGCCGATCTCCGCGGCGAACAGGTCCATCGCGCGCTCGATCGCCGCGGTCGCCTCCGGCCGGCCCGCGCCGCGGTAGGCGCCGATCGGGGTGGTGTTGGTGACCACCGCCCGGGCCCGCGACTGCACCTTCGGGATGTCGTAGACGCCGCTGACCATGAACCGGGTGAACATCGGCAGGAACGCGCCCATCCGCGGGTAGGCGCCGACGTCCTGCACGATGTCGAGCTGGTAGGCCAGCACCGTGCCGTCCCGGCGGCCGCCGATCTTCACCACGTGCCGCTGCGCGCGGCCGTGGGTCATGCCGACCAGGTTCTCGCTGCGGCTCTCCACCCACTTGACCGGGCGCCCGACCCGCTTGGACAGGAAGGCCAGCAGCGCGGCCTCCTGCTCGACGCCGATCTTGGCGCCGAACCCGCCGCCGACGTCGGGGGTGATCACGCGGACCTGCTCCCGGGGCAGGCCGAGGTTGGCCATCAGGGCGTCGCGGCAGCTCTGCGCGTTCTGGTTGGACAGCCAGAAGGTGACCTTGTCGCCGTCCCAGGTGCAGGCCGCGGCCCGGACCTCCAGGGGAGCGGCGGCCACCCGCTGGTTCTCGATCTGCTTGGTGACCACGACCTCGCAGTCGTCGAACAGCGAGTCGTCCAGCTCGCCGCTGGTGCCGGTGACGTTGGTGCCGGCCCCGGGGAAGAGCAGGACGTCGCCGCGCAGGGCGTCGTCGACGTCCACGACGACGTCCAGCGGCTCGTAGTCGACCGACACCGCCTCGGCGGCGTCCTCGCCCTGCGCGCGGGTCTCGGTGACCACCGCGACCACCGGTTCACCGACGTAGCGCACCACGTCCCGGGCGAGGTGCGGGCGCTGCATCTCCGCTGGTGGCGGCCCGCTGATGCCCGAGTCCGGCGGGAACGGCGGCAGGTCGACGTCCGCGCCGGTGAACACGCCGAGCACCCCGGGCATGTCCGCGGCCTCGCTGGTGTCGATCTCGGTGATCCTCGCGTGGGCCATCGGGCTGCGCACGAAGGTCACGTGCAGCGCCCCGGTCAGCTCGGGCTCTCGCAGGTCGTCGACGTAGGTCCCGCCGGCGGTGAGGAGTCGTGGGTCTTCGCGGCGTTCGACCCGGGTGCCGAGAATGCTCAATGCTGCCTCGCAGTCTGAACTGTTCAGTGTCGGGAACCGACCAGTCAGTCTGCTGCGGCGGATGCCGATCCACAAGGCTTTCCGGCCGCCCGGTCGTGCCGGCCCACCGTGCTCGGGGGGGCGGGACGCGGCGGAGCGGCAGCGCCCCGCCGCGTCCGCAGCGGACACCCCGTGGTCCGGTCAGGGGTGGAAGACCCGCTGCGCCTCGCGGACCGTGCGCAGCGTCGCCTCGTGCGACCCGGCGCCCTCGGGCATGAGCAGGACGCGCCCGACGCCCAGCGCCGCCACCCGGTCGGCCAGGCGCCGCCGGCACTCCGCGACGTCGCCCGCGATGTGGCAGTCGGCCAGCTTCGCGGCCCCGGTGCGGGCCTCCTCGGGGGTCGGTGCCGGGCGCTCGACCAGTGGTGTGCCGAACCGGGCCGCCTGCAGCTCGACCTCGGCGATCCCGGCGGTGAGCAGCTCCTCGGCGGTCGGGGTGTCGTCGGCGATGGCGAAGTACGCCGAGTCGATGTTGTCGCGCGGGTCCACCTGGTGGCCGTGCTCGGCCGCCGCGGCCGCGTGCGCCTCGAGCACGGCGCGCTTGGTCGGCACGTCGATGAACGGGCCCAGCAGCACCGGGACGCCGTGGCTCCCGGCCAGGCGCGCGGACTCCGGTGACGACGAGGCCAGCACGAACGGCGCGCGGCGGGCCGGCGGTTCCGGGGAGAGGGTCACCTCGTCGAACCGGTACCGCTCGCCGCTGCCCGCCGCGCGCCCGTGGCGCAGCGCCCGCTCGAGCAGCGCCAGCGGCTCGGCGATGTCGCGGAACCCGGTCATCCCGGTGCCGAACACCTCCTGGTCGATCAACGGCTGCCCGCGCCCGACGCCCAGCGTGAACCGGTCGCCGGAGAGGTGCTGCAGCACCGCGGTCTGCTCGGCGAGCGCGACCGGGTGGTGGTGGGGCAGCACGGCGACGGCGGTGCCGACCCGCAGCGGCGTGCGGCCGAGCAGGAACGCCGCCATCGCCAGGGCGGAGGAGTTCTGCAACCGGGGGAGGAAGTGGTGCTCGGTCGTCCACAGCTCGTCCCAGCCGTGCTGCTCGGCCTCGCGCGCGTGCTCGAGCGCCCACCCGAAGGTCCCGCGGCTGTCCGCTGCGCCGAACGAGTCGGTGAACAGGACGAGCCCGTACTGGGTGCGCATGGTGACCCCCTTCTTTTTCGTCTTTGGTACGAAAAAGTAGCAGCGGAGTCCCGGGGCGTCGAGCGGAGTCGTCTAGGTTGGGGACGTGACCACGACGAACGCCCCGCGGCGACGCGGCCGCCCGCCGAAGCTGACCAGGGACGCCGTGCTCAGCGCGGCGCTGGAGGTCCTCGACGGGGCGGGGCACGGCGGGCTGACCATGCGCGCGGTGGCCGAGCGGCTCGGCGTCGGGAAGATGAGCCTGTACCACCACGTGGCGGACCGCGCCGAGCTGGAGCGGCTGGTCATCGAGCGCCTGCTCGCCGGTCTCGACGTGCCGGACCCGGCGCTGCCGTGGCGCGACCGCATCACCGAGCTGGCGGGCAGCGTCCGGTCGCTGGTCGTCCGCCACCCCAACGCCGCCCCGTTGATCGCGCTCCGCGAGTACAGCGACCCGGCCTCGCTGCGGGTGCCGGAGGCGGTCATGGCCGCGCTGCACGACGCGGGTCTGCGCGGCCCGGCGCTCGTCGGCGGTGCCCGCCTGGTCTTCAGCTACGCGATCGGGTTCGCCCAGGTCGACCAGGTCGCGCAGGACTCCCCGCACGGCGCGGTGTCGCCGCTGGAGGGCCTCCCGGAGGAGCGGTTCCCGCACGTGGTCACCGCCGCCCGCGAGACCCGCGGGCTCAGCCTGGACGACCAGTTCGAGCTGGGGCTGCGGCCGTTGCTCGCCGGGCTCGCGGCGATGGCCGGGACGGGCTCCTGACCCCCCGGTCGCCGAGGCGCGCCGACCCCGCGCGGGGGAAACTCGCCGAGATCGTCAGTGTGGCACTTGTCACACCTCTCTGTTCGGGGCAGAGTCGAGGCGGTAACGAGCCACCACGAGGCGGAAGAGGTGTTCGCCGATGGCCACCGCCACCGAACTGGCCGAGCTGCAGCGCGTCCTGGGGCAACTGCGCAGCAGCGTCGGGGTCCTCCGCGCCCGCTACGGCGACGCCCCGGCCGTGCGGCGCCTGCACAACGACGTGGAACGCCTGGACATCGACGTCGCCGAGCTCGCCAGCGCGCTGCCCGCCCAGCGGCGCGGCACCGAGGTGGCCGGCGACGTCGTGGTCGTTCCCGACACCCCCTACGACCCCTCGCTGTGGCGCGACGCCGACGACGAGGGGCTCGGCGGCCACCGCTCCTGATCACCGGAGTTCACCCGGCCGGGCTCGCCGGTTCGGGTGGACCGGCCGGGTGCACCGGTTCGGGGACTACCTGCCCCCGCCTCCCTGATCCAGAATGAGCGACCTCAAGGAGAGCACCGCCGGACACATCACGACAACGAGGTCTCGAATGTCCGCTCCCCCCACCACCTCCGGCCGGGCACGGATGTCCGTGCGCACGCTGCGCACCGACCGGTGGTGGCTGCCCCCGCTGGTCACCTTCGTCGCGCTGCTGGCCTTCGTGGTCTACGGCGTGATCCGGACCTTCATGAACCAGTGGTACTGGGTCCCCGAGTACCACTACCTGGCACCGTTCTACTCGCCGTGCCTGTCCGCCGCGTGCGTGCCGGGCGCCAGCCACTGGGGCCAGCCCGCCCCGGACCTGGGGCCGCTGGTGCCGCCACCGATCTTCGTCCTGCCGTTCGTCCTCGGCTTCCGGCTGACCTGCTACTACTACCGGAAGGCTTACTACCGGGCGTTCTGGGCGTCGCCACCGGCCTGCGCGGTGAGCGAGCCGCACCGCCGCTACACCGGGGAGACCCGCTTCCCGCTGGTCATGCAGAACGTGCACCGCTACTTCTTCTACGCGGCGATGGTCGTGGCGGCGGTGCTCACCTACGACACGGTGATCGCGTTCCGCGGCGCCGACGGCGGGTTCGGCGTCGGGCTCGGCAGCCTGCTCATGGTGGTCAACGTGGTGCTGCTGTGGGCCTACACGCTGTCCTGCCACTCCTGCCGGCACCTCATCGGCGGGCGGATCAACCACTTCTCCAAGCACCCGGTGCGCTACTGGTTCTGGACCAAGGTCACCTGGCTCAACGGCAAGCACATGCAGCTGGCGTGGGCCTCGCTGGTCTCGGTGGCCCTCGTGGACCTCTACGTGATGCTGGTCGCCAGCGGAGCGATCGCCGACCCCAGGCTGTTCAACTAGAAGGACGTCAATCGTGGAGATCGAACGGCACGAGTACGACGTGGTCGTGATCGGCGCCGGTGGCGCGGGTCTGCGCGCGGCGATCGAGACCCGGTCGAAGGGCCTGCGCACCGCCGTGGTGTGCAAGTCGTTGTTCGGCAAGGCGCACACCGTGATGGCCGAGGGCGGGATCGCCGCCTCGATGGGCAACGTCAACTCCCGCGACAACTGGCAGGTGCACTTCCGCGACACCATGCGCGGCGGGAAGTTCCTGAACAACTGGCGGATGGCGGAGCTGCACGCCAAGGAAGCGCCGCAGCGGGTGTGGGAGCTGGAGACCTACGGCGCCCTGTTCGACCGCACCCCGGACGGCCGGATCAGCCAGCGCAACTTCGGCGGTCACGAGTACCCGCGGCTGGCGCACGTCGGTGACCGCACCGGGCTGGAGCTGATCCGCACGCTGCAGCAGAAGGTCGTCTCGCTGCAGCAGGAGGACCGCGCCGAGTTCGGCGACTACGAGGCGCGGCTCAAGGTGTTCCAGGAGTGCACCGTCACCGAGCTGCTCAAGGACGACGGCCGGATCGCCGGCGCGTTCGGGTACTGGCGCGAGTCCGGGCGGTTCGTGCTCTTCGAGGCGCCCGCGGTGATCCTGGCGACCGGCGGCATCGGCAAGTCGTTCAAGGTCACCTCGAACTCCTGGGAGTACACCGGGGACGGGCACGCGCTCGCGCTGCGCGTCGGCGCCTCGCTGATCAACATGGAGTTCGTCCAGTTCCACCCGACCGGCATGGTGTGGCCGCCCAGCGTGAAGGGGATCCTGGTCACCGAGTCGGTGCGCGGCGACGGCGGCGTGCTGCGCAACTCCGAGGGCCGCCGGTTCATGTTCGACTACATCCCCGAGGTCTTCAAGGACAACTACGCCGACAACGAGGCCGAGGCGGACCGCTGGTACGACGACCCGGACAACAACCGCCGACCACCCGAGCTCTTGCCCCGCGACGAGGTGGCACGGGCCATCAACAACGAGGTCAAGGAGGGCCGCGGGTCCGAGCACGGCGGCGTGTACCTGGACGTGGCGACGCGGCTGCCCGCGGAGAAGATCGTCCAGCGGCTGCCCTCGATGTACCACCAGTTCAAGGAACTGGCCGATGTGGACATCACCGCCGAGGCGATGGAGGTCGGCCCGACCTGCCACTACGTGATGGGCGGCGTGGAGGTCGACCCGGAGACCGCGGCCTCGCGAGTGCCCGGCCTGTTCGCGGCGGGCGAGGTGGCCGGCGGCATGCACGGTTCCAACCGCCTGGGCGGCAACTCCCTGTCCGACCTGCTGGTGTTCGGCTGCCGGGCGGGCGACGGCGCCGCCGACTACGTGTCCGGGCTGGGCATCCGGCCGAGCGTCTCCGAGTCCGATGTGGATGACGCCGCGCGGCGCGCGCAGGACCCGTTCACCGCGTCGGCCGAGCCGGTGGGGGAGAACCCGTACTCGCTGCACGCCGAGCTGCAGCAGGTGATGAACGACCTGGTCGGCATCATCCGCCGCGGCGCGGAGATGCGGGAGGCCCTGGAGCGGTTGCGCGACCTCAAGGCCCGCGCGCAGCACCTCGCGGTGGAGGGCAACCGCCAGTTCAACCCGGGCTGGCACCTGGCCCTCGACCTGCGGAACATGCTGCTGGTCAGCGAGTGCGTGGCGCGCGCGGCCCTGCTGCGCACCGAGAGCCGCGGCGGCCACACGCGCGACGACCACCCGGCGATGGACGCCCGGTGGCGCCGCAAGCTGCTGGTGTGCGAGCTGGTGGCCGACCGGGTCGAGGTGACCGAGCAGCTGCAACCGCCGATGCGCGCGGACCTGCTGGAGCTGTTCAAGCTCGAGGAGCTGCGCAAGTACTACACCGAGGAAGAGCTCGCAGACGTCCGGGTTGGGGAGATCTGATGGGATACCAGGCGCACTTCCGGGTCTGGCGCGGCGGCGACGACGGCGGGCTGCGGGACTACACGGTGGAGGTCAACGAGGGCGAGGTCGTCCTCGACATCATCCACCGGCTGCAGGCCACCCAGTGCCCGGACATGGCGGTGCGGTGGAACTGCAAGGCGGGCAAGTGCGGCTCGTGCTCGGCGGAGATCAACGGTCGCCCCCGGCTGATGTGCATGACCCGGATGTCCACCTTCGACCGCGCCGAGACGATCACGGTCACCCCGATGCGGACCTTCCCGCTGGTCAAGGACTTGGTGACCGACGTGTCCTACAACTACACCAAGGCCCGCGAGGTGCCGGCGTTCAAGCCCCCGGCCGAGCTGGGGCCGGGCGAGTACCGGATGCAGCAGGTGGACGTCCAGCGCTCGCAGGAGTTCCGCAAGTGCATCGAGTGCTTCCTGTGCCAGAACACCTGCCACGTCATCCGCGACCACAGCGAGAACGAGGAGGCCTTCTCCGGGCCGCGCTACCTGATGCGGGTGGCGGAGCTGGAGATGCACCCGCTCGACCAGGCGGAGAACCGGCCTGAGGAGGCCCGGGGCGACCACGGGCTCGGGTTCTGCAACATCACGAAGTGCTGCACGGACGTCTGCCCGGAGAACATCCGCATCACCGACAACGCCCTGATCCCGCTGAAGGAGCGGGTGGCGGACCGCCGCTACGACCCGATCCTCCGCCTCTTCCGCCGCAAGCGGGACTGAGCTCCCGATTGCTCAACCGTCTCGCGGTAATGCTCTTGCCAGGTGTTCGAGCATCTCGTCGCTTATCGGCTGGAGGTGGGCGAGGGCGTTGCGTACTTCCCGCAGGATGAACAGCAGCTTCTTCTCGGGCCGCGGCAACTGAACCTTCCCGTTCTGGACGGCCCAAGCCATGTCACCGAGTTCCAGGACCGACCTGCGGGGAAGTGAGGCGGTCCCGCGCGCTCGCTCCTGTTGCGTCAGGTCGTCGAGGACGGTCCTCGAGACTCGTTCGCGGAAGGTCTTCTCGAGGAGTTCGCGGTACTCGTCGACGACGGGCATCAGTGCCCTGTTCTGTCCGCGCCAGATCATCTTGTCCAGCCCGAGGCCGCCACGTGCCGGACGAACTGCAGCGGGACTGATCCGCAGCTGGTGCTCCCACAAGTCGGCCATCCCGAGACGCCAAGCGGGGCGCAGTTCGTGTGGTGGGTGATTGGTCGTGGGGCGTGGCAGTGTTGGTACTGGTCGGCAGTCGACTCCAAGAGCACTCGCCCAGTCCTCGATGATGTCATCGAGTGACGCGATCAGGCCGTCCCACGTCGTAGCCAGGTGTTCTGCCAAGCGCAGGTCGGGGCCGGCGACCTCGGTGATCACCTCGATGGCCACCGTTTCGCGGAGCGCGGCCTTGCGGGTGGAGGACGTGGCTCTCCTCGATCCCGGTCGTGCGGTCGCGACCACGACTGCTGTGTCCAACCTCCCCACGACTCCCCACCACCATCGGACGCGAGTGGTCATCTGGTCGAGTCGGTCCAACGCCGTCCGCGGGAGGTCGCGCTCACGGGTAGCAAGCAGTAGACGCGGTCGGTCCGCAGGTTGCAACCCTTCTTCCTTTACCTGCGAAGTCAGACGTGCCAGCACACTCGCCAGCGAGTCTCGGTCCCACTCGCGCCACCCACGAACGACGAGAACTCTGCCTCGCAACTGTGGCTCGGTGACAATCGCGCGGATCTCGTCCGACCATCCGTCGACGTCCAAGTCGAGTTGCTGAGCGATCCGCTCTGCTACCGACGTCGTCCGTGGGAGCGTAGCAACGGCGACGGGAGACGTCGGTGCGTCGAAGTCGGCGAGCGCGCTGAACGCATCCCGCGCCCATGGAGGGAGGTCATTCGTCGGCTGGCCAACGCGGGGCGGGGGAACCGCTTCTTCCCACGCACTGCAGGGCGTTCCTTCTGGAGGAGGAACGGGCAAGCTGTCGTGGTTGTTGGCGACCTCGTCCACCAACGCGTCGGCGAAGCCGTTGTCGACGAACTCGTCCGGCAACAGCCACACACAGCTCATGCCCTCGGCGAGGTCAGCATTCACCGATTCGAGGTGTCCACCAGGGCCGGGAAGGCCCAACAGGGTCCACGGCTCGCTCACGACGCACCACGGAGGGAAAGAAGACAGCGGTGTACAACCACGTCCAACGCCACGCCACCCCCGTCCTCGTCGAGCACGTTGAGCATGGACAGATGCCGTAGCAACGCCCGGCTGGATTCTCGTTCAGTTTCGAGAGCGGCTTCCACGTCCTCTGGGGGAACGACCTCACCTGGCTCGAAGTACTCCACCCAGTTCCCGAGCTGCTGAACGAGGTTCTCGTCAAGGCCACAAGCTGACAGGTGGGCTCGGCTGGCCTGCGGCTCATTCAGCTTTTCCTCCGCCCGGCGAACCGCATTCGGCAAGGTGGATCCCCCGTTGACGACCCACGATATCGTTCGCTCGACCAGGTCGGGCCAACCTCCGGTTGCCTTGATCAAACTCTCCCGCGCTTCGGGAACGTCGAACGGGCATTCCGGCCAGCTCCGGATGCTTCTAGCGGTCCACCGCTCGAGCCGGACGGGCTCTGTGCCGACCTTGGCTGCTGCTTCCTGAGCGACCGCCGGCGTGACGAGGAGCAGGGCCGTCACGTTCTGCGGTGATGTCTTCTTCGAAAACCTGTCGACGATCCAGCCGATCGCTGGATTCATCTCTTCAGGAGGCATCTTCACCGCATCCACGATGACGATCGTCGTGGAGCCCCGTCGACGCACAGCGTCGGTCACCGTCTTCTTCAGGTCTTGAGTGGAACTGACGGTCTCTACCCGAGTGCCTCGCATCTCGGCGTAGTTGTGGATTGCGTCCGGCACGCGTTCGATGCCCAGAGCCGAGCTCCCCGTGATCACTGAAATGCTTGAGGTGGAAGTGATGTCGTGGAGTTGGCCGTCGGTGAGGGGGCTGTGGTACTCGCGGCCTCGATCGTCGCACAACAACAAGCGACGTGCTTCCCGCGGGTTGTACTCGTAGGGGCGGTCGAAGTCGGTCTCCGACAGCTCCCGCTCCAGATCCGCTTTGGTGCCGAGCATGTTGATGACGTTGGGGCTCCGCACGGCGTACCGCTTCTTGTGCGGAAGTCGGCTCAACAGGCCCAGACCGACCATCTCGTCGAGGTAGATGCTCAGCTGTGAGGCGGTGAGCTCGGCGAAGCCGGCGTGCCAGCGGTTCCGGGCTTCTTCGAGCAGTTCCTCGGGGCCGTAATCGGTGCCGTACGAATCGTTCAGGCTGAGCAGTGCGATCACCAGTGTGAGCACACGGTAGCGGTCGTCCAGGTTGATCGTGATGCGCAGTCGCTCAGCGATCCTGCTGCGTACCGAATCGCTCGCGGCTACCGCTTCCACGTCGTCCTCGGTGACCGCGACCGGCACCGTTTGGCTGTGTCCCCGTCGGCTGTGCAACGAGCGAACGAGCTCTTGACAGAAGATCTGGATCAAACCCGCCTGGTAGTTCGTGGCCGACAGCAGTCGCCACACCAGTTCCGGCCGTTCGAACCGGTATCCGAGTGCAGCCATCGGCTCCACCACCAACTTGCGGGCGTCCAGTGGCTCGAGCGGACCGACGAGGATGTCAGGTCCGCCGTGCACGAGCGGGACGTTGGAGATGTGGCCAAAGCGCTGGACCTGGTGCAGGCCGGCGAAGACGACCTTGAACCGGCGTTCGGTGGACTCCATGAGCTCTTTGAGGCCCAACACGTTCCTGAAGTGCGAGACGCCGCCAGGTGTGGATTCCCCGCGGGAATCAGCGGTGAGGAACGCGTCTGCCTCATCTGCCAAGATGAGCACCCGACGGCTCGGATCTTCGGAGAGCCACGCCTTGACGTTGTTAATCACGGTGTCTGGTGGCGCTTCGTCGGACACCTTGGGGCCCAGCACTCCGCGGTTCTTAAGTTCGACCGTCAGTGTCCGCCAGATCCGTGAGGCCGGCTCCGCTTCACCGATCCCCTTGGCCTTCAAGTCGAGATAGATCGCGTGTTTGGTGTCGCCATTGTCGAACGTTGCCTGGACGCGTCGCAACAACGCTGATTTGCCGAGTTGACGACCGCCATAGACGAACAGGCCGCCATCGGGATCGATGACTTGGGCCATCTCCGTTGCTCGGCCCACGAACAACTCGGGAGGTACCAGGCCCGCGACGAACGGCTTGTAGGGCTCGTAGATCGTCCAGGGTAGCGTGATGCGTTGTGTGGAACGCCACGAATTCGGTGTTCTCGCCGCGATCCAGCCGAAAGCCGCCGGATCTATGACGAGTGCCTTCGTTTTGTCGTTCACAGCACGGGCGGCGAGTGCTTGCCTAGCTGTGAGATCCATCGCGTGCGGGTACAAGATGATGTTGGTGCGTGATGCGTTTTCCGGGTCGAGGACACTGAGTACCGAGCGTCCTCGGCGTTCGTCGAGCACGACGGTGACCGTGTATTCGTTCGCTGAGGAGCCGAGTTCGGAGATGTAGGAACCGTCGTTCGGCGTGGCTGACGCACGGAACGTACGGTAACCACGTCGAGCTCGAGGTGTGAGTGCGATAGGACGAGAGGTGCAGTTCAGGCCGAGTGTGTAGAGGATGCTCCGAACGCCGTCTGCAAGGCTGTTCCTGCCACGCCCAGTCGGGTCGGCTAGGAAGTCCCACGCGTCGATCCCGTTGCTAGCGGCGTCGGTCAGTGGTGTGTCCGGCGTGGCCAGCTCGGCCCATCGGTGCGCGCTCGTGAGAGGAGCGTCCAACTTCCTCCGGAACCCCTCTCCGAGGAACTCCGTGAACTGGCTGAGGTCGTCAGTGCCCGGATCGGAGTGGTCGGGCAGCGGTTTGCCTTCCCGGACGAACGAAAGGAACTCGGTCGCGGTGACGGTATCGCCCTCGTCGAGCAGACGGCGAATTCGACCGCGATCCACATCAGACACCTGCAGATCGTGCAATTGTGCGCCGATCTCCTCGATACGGGCTTGCTGTCGGTTCGTCAGCTCACCGACGAGGTCGGTGAGCTGGCGAGATGCTGCGCAGTAATCGTCGTCCGGAACTGCGGAGAGGGCTTCGATCCGCCCGCTGACGGTGCTGTCCTCGCTTGGCGTCAGCAGGTTCTGTGCGCGGACGCGAGCGAACAGGTCACGGGCCTCGGTCATCTCCTTGCGGTGACGATCAGCCCAATCGTGCTTGGCGGCTGCAATCTTTTGCCGCAGGCGCGTCTCGTCGATCTCCGCATCCCAGCAGTTCAGTCCGTGGAGCTCGAGTATGCGTCTAGCTTTGGGTAGGTCGCCGCGCTCGCAATACTCCGATACAGCCTTTTCGATGTCGAACGGCTCGGTCAGCCGAGCGAGCACCGCAGAGGTGTCGGGATGATCGTGATCAGGACGACCGTCGGCGGTCCACGGCAGGTCGGTGAGTGGGAGCAAGACATCAGTCGTCGGTTCAGCCGTGCCGTCGTCGCCGGTCGCTGCCATCTGACGGCTCGGGGAGGCGGGCACCCTGTTGGGTTCGGTCAGCCACTCCCGCAGCAGTTTGAGCGCACTACCGGCCATGCTTGGTGGAGCCGGTTCATCCAGGACACGCGAAAGAGCACTCGCGAGTGCGGCGTCGATGTCCCTGTCAGAAGGACCCGACGAGTTGATCCGGACGCTGACGGCGTGTGCTTCCCGAACGAGGGTGGCAACCTCTTCGATCGCCCGTCGAAGCCCACGCCGGGCCCCAGCGATGATGGGCTCCCTCGCTTGCTTCGGTGTGCGGACTGCGGCGTCGGCTTCATCGATCAGGTCGTCGGCCGCGTCTTCTCCGGTGAGTTTTGCCAGCATGGAGGCGAGTTGCTCACTGCTCCCGGTGCCATTGGACCAGGAGATCACCGCCTGTAGACCCTCGTGCAAGGGCTGGCCTTCGCGGGTCAAGCGTTGCAGTACCCGCGTGCCCCTTTGGTAGGCGTTCTTCCGATGCGGGAGGTCGGCGGCGAGACTCGCGGCGCGTCTTCCCAACTCGGTGCGGACTTCGTCGGTGTCAGCAGTCGCGCGCAGGCCCACGCCAGGCTCGATCTTGTACTGGTGCCGCGTCGCGCGGATGGCAGTCTTGAGCAGCTCCTGCCAAGGAACGGACAGCGCACTGAGTGCTGTTTCGAGTTGAGGGAGGAGCTGGGGACCCCAACCAGCGACCAAGCCAGCGCGTAGAAGGCCGGTGAGGGCGAGGACGGCAGCGTCGGTGTCTCGGCTGAGTTCCTGAGCGTTCAGCGTGATCGATCCCAGTACAGCGGTTGCGTCTTCGCTGCTGTGTGCCCCGTAGGCAGCGGTGGCGAAGCGCAGGACGTCGCTGCGGCGGTCCGGTTCGGCAGACATCGCGGTTACCCAGTACGCTTCGGCGAGCCGACCCGATTCCACCAACGCCACGGCCACAGGTGGCGTACCTTCCTCCCACGGGGAGTTGAGCGGTGATTCTGCCGAGGGGGCGGCATCTTCGGTCATCCCAGTGACCTCGGGCCCCGCCTCCGGCTTCGGCTCCGCCACTGTGAGGTCATGCCCGGCGGGCCGGCGTGGGGTGACAGCCGCGTCTCGCTGTTCTGGTGCAGTCTCTCGTTCGACGGTAGAAGGGTTGTTTTCCTCGGCTGGCGACGGAGTGTCGTCGTTCCCGTCTACTAGTGGCTGGTTGTCTTTGGCGACGGTGTCGGTGCAGTTGGCGACTCCTGCGCGGGACCGCTCCAGCTGTTCCAATTGCTTCTCGTACTGCGCCCGGGCGTCCAGTAGTCCAGACACCGGGTTGCTCGCGATCAGTTGATCGAGGTTGGCTATCGTTTCTCGAAGTCTGTCGATCTTCTCGGTGATTCCGTTTCGTTCGAGATTTCGGCTCGTGAGGTCGGAGCGCCACACTTCGAGCCGCTGCTCGACGTCGTCGAAATTGGTAGTGGTGCATGCGGGGTCGTATCTGACCAGTTTCGACGCCAAGCTCGCACGTAATTCGTCGTACTCGGAGAGCGAGGCGTTTAGTTCCGGATCAACAGCGTTTCCGGCTTCGACTTCAACAGCAGTTGCACGCAGACGATTCGCTAAGACCGCGGCAGCTTCTCGCAGGTTGGCCAAGATCTCCGTCAGGTGGTCGAGCGCTGCTTCATCGAGCTCGGTCGACTCGCAACGTGCTCGGACGAAGTCCGCAGATGATCCACCGTCGTTCGCGACGAGGTGCGGAGTTCGTGCTTGTGAGCAGTCGTTCTTCTCCTCGGGGACCCCTTTCACGCTCGCTGTCTGCAGCGACTTCTCCAAGGTCCCGCGATGTTCTCTGGCCATTTGGCTCGCTGGCTGGTCCGCCAGCAGCAGGGCGTAGAGACCGAGCATGCCGATCGGGCGGCCCAGCGTGGTCAGCATCTCGGTGAGCTGCTCGAGATCCGGGTTTGTGACGTCCTCAGGAGGCCAGCCGTAGTGCTCGGTGAGCAACTTGGCTAAAGCGGGCACTGTGCTGGTGACGACGTGCTCGAGCTCAGGTCCGGAGGCTCGCCGCGCCCAGACGCGGCATGCGGCTTGGTCGCGCGACGTCGCTGAGGACCGCTTGGGAGCTTGGGGCAGCTTCGCGGCGGAGCGCAGTCGATCGCACACGGTAAGAACGGTGCCCAGCTCAACTTCGTCGAGCGAAATCAGCCACTCTCGTACCTGATGCGTCAGTCCCGTCACGCACAGTAAGTGTGCCAGCGGATGACTCCGGTTTCAGTTCACTTGATCGAGTTCAACAGAAGTTCGCTCGAGTGGAGCAGCGAAGCGGTGTTGCTGCTCCAGGGGCTGAGACCGAGACGGCCGGTGCGGCGGCCAGGCCGGGAAGCATTCACCAACTGATCTTGTGCAGCGTCCGCGAGGTGGGGCGCGCCCACGTCTCGCGCCGAGCAAAAAGGTTCGAGAGCAGATTGAGCTCGTCAGGCGCGGCCAGTGGAGCGGTGCGTCCAGGACGCGGTGGTTCTGGAAGCGGGAAGGCTCTCCCCGGAGAACACCTGACCTGACGCCACTGCCGTCCTGTGACCTACCGTTAGCTGTCTTGACCCGACACGATCTCGCCGCACTATCGCCGAACGTGAGCTCGGTCGGTGGGAGCAGCACGATGCTGTGGCCCACGCAACGAAGCCGCCACGTTCTTCGGTCGCTAGCCGCACCCGCGAACCGCGGCTCTCGTCCCCTGCTGCGGCGGTACGGAAGCTTTCGCCGGACAGGCCTCGGCCGGCCGCTGAAGGGGATCGGGTGTACGCGCTCGTAGCAGCGCCGTCCCGGCTCGGGTCGAGCGCCGGCGGACCCGATGCGTCGGCGCGACGCGAGGACATCGGCGCGACGCGAGGAATTCACCGTTCTTTCCACAGATCTTCACACCACCGGTTCTGCACGTCCGGTGTGAATCGTGTGAACGGGATGTCTCACGCGGTGGTCCACTGCGTGAAAACGACTGGTGGGCCGGTGATCGATGCGCTTGACCGTCCCTAGTGGACATTCGAGAGCGCCTGGCGGGTTTTGGTCAGGGCGCTTCCGTTCCGTTCTCCCTTCGTTATGTTCGAGCGCGACCTGAACGGTATCGGATCTCCCGAGGAGTGACGCGGGTCGAGCCGGGAGGTGGGTGTGCCGCGAGCCCTGGAGGGGTGACAGCGCACCGTCCCACCTGCGGGAACGCTCGGCCGTCCCGCGTCGGCGGTGGGGTGTGGCGGCCTTCGGGCGCCGCCCGGCCGCTGCCGAGACCTGACGCTCAACGGTTCCCCGGTCAACGCCGACCGCTGGAAATTGCTGGATTCCCAACGGTTTCCGGGTCACCGGTCGGATCCACTGTGGATCTGTCCGGGGTGCTCGGGTGTTCCTGGCGATGGCGGCCAGAGGAAGTGCGGCGCACGTGCAGCAGGTTCTCGTGGCATTCGACGGATTCGTCCCGGTGGTGACCGTCCTGCTCCCGATCTCGGTGGCGGTCGGGATCGGCTCGGCCGTGCTGCGTCGCGGCTGTGACCCGCGGGAGCCGGTGCTCGACGGAGCGCTGGTCTGCTCGCTGCTGTGCGTCGGGTTCCTCGTCTTCATGCCGCAGCCGCCCGCCGTGGAACCCGTGCGGACCGATCTCGGCCGGGACGTGTCGATGGCGCTGACCGCCGGGCCCGGCGACCTGCTGCCGTGGCTGCAGCTGGTCGGCAACGTGCTCCTGCTGGTTCCGCTGGCGGTGCTCGTCCCGCAGCGGATGCCGTGGTTCGACAGTGTGGTCAAGGTCGCGTTCGCCGGGCTGCTGCTGTCGGTGTCCATCGAACTGACCCAGTTCCTCGTCGTCCCCGGCCGGGTCGCCGCGACCGACGACGTCGTGTGCAACACCCTCGGTGCGGCCGTCGGCGGGATCCTGGCGCGGATGCCGCACTGGTTGGGCAGCCGTCCGCAGCACAGCGCCACCGGCCGGAGCGAGCACACGGTGTGGGCGCTGATCGCCAAGGTCGAGCAGGAGCGCAGGACGCCCCAGGAGCGCCGAGTGCTTGCGGAGCGCAGGGTGCTGCCTGCGCGCCGGGTGCTCCCAGCGCGCCGGGTGCTCCCAGAGCGCCGAGTGCTCGCGGAGCGCAGGGTGCTCACGGAGTCGCGCTCGCGGTGAACCCCGGTGGCCGGGCAGCGCGCCGCGTCAGACACCCGGCCACCGGCCCCACCGAGTCAGCGCTGGAGCGTCTGGTTGCGCTCGCTGAGCGAGCGCCCGAGGGCCTCGACCTCCCGCTCCATCTTGGGGATGAGCCGGCGCACGGTCGGCCGCATCAGGGTCTCGACGAGCCGGGACGACGGCAGGTTGCGCAGCCAGTGCACCAGCGCGATGGCGCGCGGCACGTACACCCGGCGGGCGCGCCGCTCGACGCCGTCGGCGAACGCCTTGGCGCAGTCCTGCACGCTCGTGGTGGCGCGCATCGGCCAGGGCAGGCGCTTGCGCATCGCTTCGAAGGCGCGCAGGTCCTGCGCCACGTCGCGGACCATGTCGGTGTCGATCCACGACGGGTGCGCGCTGCCCACGCCCACGCCCAGGTGCATCACCTCGCTGCGCAGCGCGCTGGCGAACGCCTCCGCGCCCGCCTTGCTCGCGGTGTAGGCGGCCATGCCGCCGATCGGCGTGAAGGCCGACAGCGAGGAGACGACGAGCAGGTAGCCGCGGCGCTCGATGAGGTGGGGCAGGGCGGCGCGGGCGGTGTGGAAGACGCCGTTGAGGTTGACGTCGATGGTCTTGGTGAAGGCGCGCGGGTCGCTCGTGCGCACCGTGCCGATGGGCGCGATCCCGGCGTTGGCGATGACCACGTCGATGCCGCCGAGCTGCTCCGCGGCGGCGTCCACGGCGGCCGCGATCGAGTCGCCGTCGGTGACGTCGGCCTCGGCCCAGAAGTGGCGGTCGCCGAGCTCGGCCGCGACGGCCGCGAGCTGCTCGGGCTCCAGGCCGACCAGGGCGAGCGTGGCACCGCGGCGGGCGAGCTCCCGGGCGGTCTGCGCGCCGATCCCCCGCGCGGCGCCGGTGATCAGCACGACCTTGCCGGACACGTTCGGCATGAGCACTCCCTCGGTCAGCCTATCTACTCGACAGTAGCCTACTCATAGTAGGTTCCGCCGGGGCTGCGCGGAAGAGGGCGACTCCCACGGTTCCGAACGCAGGACGGGGCCGCAGGCAGATCGCCTGCGGCCCCGTCCGGTGGCCTCGGGTCAGAGGGCGTTGAGCTTGGTGAGCACGTCCTGCTGGGCGCTGAGGAAGTCCTCGGCCAGCGAGCGCATGGCGGGCGCCTGGCCCTCCTCCTGCTCGGCGCGGGCCAGCTGGCCCGCGCTGTCCTCCAGGGCCCGCACCGCCTGCTTCCACTGCTGGTCGAACTGCGGGCCGGTCGCCTGCCGCAGCTGGTCGAGCTGCGGCCCAGCCGGCTGGTCGACGCCCTGGGCGTCGCCGGTGGCGTCCTCCGGGGCGCTGCCGGACTGCTGGCCGGCCACCGAGGTCAGGAACGCGTTGAGCTGGCCGATCTGCAGCTGCGCCGCCTGCTGGAGCTCGCCGGCGAGGGTCTTGACCGCCTCGTTCTGCGCGTTGGTCTGGGCCAGCTCCGCCAGCTGCACCACCTGCTGGCGGTTGGCGAGCAGCTGCTCGGCGAACTCGCGGTCCGTCTCGCTGTGCTCACCGACCCCGTCCTGACCGCTCTGCTGCGCGGTCGCCGGCGGCGGGGTACCGGGAGCCGGGGGCTGGTCGCTCGGCCCCTCAGCGGGCGTGCAGCCCGCCAGCGCGAGACCGCCGATCAGCACAGCGCCGATGATCGTGCTCCTCCGCACGTGCTTCCCCTCCAGGAATCTGGTGGACGTCGTCCCAGGGCGGCCCGTCGCACTGATCGCAGGTGGGCTGCCGGACCTGTTGCCCGTAGGCTAACCGGCGCCTCAGGGCACCCTGCGGGCGACATCATCACCCGCCCGCGGTGATCGCGCCCTGTCTGATCCATCTCACTCCGGGTGACCGACCGCGGGCCGATGACTAGGGTGGCTACGGCCCGGCCGAACCACGTCGTGACGTCAGGGCTAGTATCCGCACTCGGCAGGCATCGCGACTTGCTGTCCGGCAGTCGCCCTGCGGGGTGTCGCGTGCTGTCACCCGGCCCACCCGGGCCGGGGCGGATCCAACCGGGTCTGACGAAGGCTTCAAGGGAGTGCAGGAGGCACCGTGACGGCCGTCGCGCCACAGCCGATCGCCACGCGCCCCTATCCGGTGCGCAAAACGGTCAAGGGTTCGTTCATGGCGCGGATGTTCCGCACCACGGACCACAAGCAAATCGGCATCCTCTACCTGGTCACGTCGATGGCGTTCTTCCTCGTCGGCGGCCTGATGGCGATGCTGATCCGCGGTGAGCTCGCCGTCCCAGGACTGCAGTTCCTGTCCAACGAGCAGTACAACCAGCTGTTCACCATGCACGGCACGGTGATGCTGCTGCTGTACGCGACGCCGATCCTGTTCGGCTTCGCCAACTACATCCTGCCGCTGCAGATCGGGTCCCCGGACGTCGCGTTCCCGCGGCTGAACGCCTTCGGGTACTGGCTGTACTCGTTCGGCGGTCTGATGGTGGTCAGCGGTTTCCTGCTGCCGGGCGGTGCCGCCGACTTCGGCTGGTTCGCCTACACCCCGCTGTCGGACGCCCTGCACTCGCCGGGCTACGGCGCTGACATGTGGCTCGCCGGTCTGGCCGTCGGTGGTCTGGGCACCATCCTCGGTGCCGTCAACATGATCACCACGGTGGTCTGCCTGCGCGCGCCGGGCATGACGATGTTCCGGATGCCGATCTTCACCTGGAACATCCTGGTCACCAGCGTGCTGATCCTGATGGCGTTCCCGATCCTGACCGCCGCGCTGCTGGGCCTGATGGCCGACCGGCACCTGGGTGCGCACGTCTTCGACCCGGCCAACGGTGGCGTGATCCTCTGGCAGCACCTGTTCTGGTTCTTCGGCCACCCCGAGGTCTACATCGTCGCGCTGCCGTTCTTCGGCATCGTGTCCGAGATCTTCCCGGTGTTCAGCCGCAAGCCGCTGTTCGGCTACTCCGGCCTGGTGTACGCGACGCTGGGCATCGCGGCCCTGTCGGTCGTGGTGTGGGCGCACCACATGTACGCCACCGGCGCGGTGCTGCTGCCGTTCTTCGCCTTCACCACGTTCCTCATCGCGGTCCCGACCGGTGTCAAGTTCTTCAACTGGATCGGCACCATGTGGAAGGGCCAGCTGACCTTCGAGTCCCCGATGCTGTTCAGCGTCGGCTTCCTGGTCACCTTCCTCTTCGGTGGTCTGACCGGTGTCCTGCTGGCCATGCCGCCGGTGGACTTCCACGTGTCGGACACCTACTTCGTGGTCGCGCACTTCCACTACGTGCTCTACGGCACGATCGTGTTCGCCACCTTCGCCGGCATCTACTTCTGGTTCCCGAAGATGACCGGCCGGATGATGGACGAGCGGCTGGCCAAGCTGCACTTCTGGCTGACCTTCATCGGCTTCCACAGCACCTTCCTGGTGCAGCACTGGCTGGGGGCCGAGGGCATGCCGCGCCGGTACGCCGACTACCTGGCCAGCGACGGCTTCACCACGCTGAACACGATCTCCACGATCGGTGCGTTCATCCTGGGCGCCTCGATGCTGCCGTTCCTCTACAACGTGTTCCGCAGCTACCGCTACGGTGAGGTCGCCGAGGTCGACGACCCGTGGGGCTACGGCAACTCGCTGGAGTGGGCCACCTCGTGCCCGCCGCCGCGGCACAACTTCACCGAGCTGCCCCGGATCCGCTCCGAGCGCCCGGCGTTCGAGCTGCACTACCCGCACGTCTCCGAGCGGATGCGGCTGGAGGCCCACCTGAGCCTCACCGGCAAGACGCTGGCTCACAAGCACGAGGGCGGTGGCACCGCCACGGCGCTCAAGCAGAAGCCGGTCACCAAGGACGAGTCCGAAAGGGACGACACCACGGAGAAGTGATCTGCGCGCTAGCCCCGCACGGCGCGACTGTGCCAGGGTGGGGCCAGCTCGACGAAGAGCCCCGGCGGGCTGTGCTCGCCGGGGCTCTTCTGCTTGCCGGGCCCCTCGACGGGGGCGAGCGGGACGGGCGGCCGCGCCGCTTCACACGAGGAGAGGATGAACCGCTGTCGTGAGCACCGCGAATGGGACCACCGTGCTGATCACCGTGACCGGGAAGGACAAGCCGGGCGTCACGTCAGTGCTGTTCGCCGCGCTGACCCGGCACGGGGTGGACATCGTCGACGTCGAGCAGGTGGTGATCCGGGGGCGGCTCACGCTCGGCGTCCTGGTGGCCACCGAGAACGACCCGGAGCAGCTCCAGGAGGCCGTGGAGCAGGCGATGGCGACCGTCGGCATGTCGGTCGAGGTGGCGATCGGTGCTGAGGACGGCGGTGCGAGCAAGCTCGCCTCCAGCCACGTCGTGGTGGTGCTCGGGCAGCCGATGACCGCGCGGAACTTCAGCGAGGTGGCCCGCGGGCTGGCCGAGATCGGGATCAACATCGACTCCATCCGCCGGGTCGCCGACTACCCGGTGACCGGGCTGGAGCTGCAGGTCAGCGCGCCGGAGTGGGAGGACGACACGGAGCTGACCCGGGCGACGGCGGACATCGCCGCCCGCGCCGGGGTGGACCTGGCGGTGGAGCGCACCGGGCTGTCGCGGCGGGCGAAGCGGCTGGTGGTCTTCGACGTCGACTCCACGCTCATCCAGGGCGAGGTCATCGAGATGCTGGCCGCGCGGGCCGGGTGCGAGGAGCAGGTGCGCGAGGTCACCGAGCGGGCGATGCGCGGCGAACTGGACTTCGCCGAGTCGCTGCGGCAGCGGGTCGCGGTGCTGGAGGGGCTGCCGGCGTCGGTGCTCGACGAGGTCGCCGCGGAGCTGCAGCTCACCCCGGGTGCGCGGACCACGGTCCGCACCCTGCGGCGGCTGGGCTTCCACACCGGGGTGGTCTCCGGTGGGTTCACCCAGATCATCGACCAGCTGGTGGACGAGCTCGGGCTCGACTTCAGCGCCGCCAACGAGCTGGAGATCGTCGACGGCAAGCTGACCGGCCGGGTCATCGGCGAGATCGTGGACCGGCCGGGCAAGGCCAAGGCGCTGCGGCGGTTCGCCGAGTCCTTCGGCGTCCCGGCCGCGCAGTGCGTGGCGGTCGGCGACGGGGCCAACGACATCGACATGCTCTCCGCGGCCGGCCTGGGCGTGGCGTTCAACGCGAAACCGGCGCTGCGCGAGGTCGCCGACACCGCCCTGTCCCACCCGTTCCTGGACACCGTGCTGTTCGTGCTGGGCGTCACCCGCGCCGAGATCGAGGCCGCGGACGCCGAGGACGGGGTGCTGCGGCGGGTGCCGCTGGACTCGTGATGGAGCCGGGGAACAACGGCGCTGCGGGAGCAGTTGACCGGGACGTGCTGGACTCCGTCGTCGACGTGCTCGACCCGCTGATCGCCCGCTACGCCTCCTGGCTGGCCCTGCCCGGCGCGGCCACCGCGGACACCTCGGACGAGGACCCGGAGAACGTGGTGCTCATGCCGATGGTGCTGCGGATCGAGCGGCGCGACCCGCCGGCCCGCACCGCCCTGCTGGAGGCGGCGGCGTCGGCGGCGCTGGCGGTGTGCCTGGACGAGCGCTGCAAGCCGGGCGGCGAGTGGCACGAGGCGATGAGCACCTGGGTCTCCGGCCGCATCCGCAAGGTCGCGCGGCGGGCGCGCGGGTCGCACTGGGAGGCGGTGCAGGACCTGCCCGGCCGCACCGTCGAGGTCGGCGGCGCCGAGGTGCGCGCCTTCCTGCCGATGCGGGTGGCGGACATGCCCAAGGAGCTCAGCCGGCTGCAGATCTCCGGCAGCGACCTGGAGCCCGACGAGCCGGGCCCCGCGCTGCCGGACGCGCCGGTGCTGTGGCTGAACCCGGACGCGCCGATGAGCGCGGGCAAGTCGGCGGCCCAGGTCGGCCACGCGACGATGATCCTGGCGGCGCTGCTGCACGGCGACGGCATGGACCGCGAGCTGGCGGAGTGGGCGGCGACCGGTTTCCGCTGCTCGGTGCGCGCGGCGGACGCCGAGACCTGGTCCCGCCTGCACCCCCGCGACGACCCGGAGCGCGCCTGGCGCGAGTCCCGCGTGGCCGTGGTGCGCGACGCCGGCTTCACCGAGGTCGACCCGGGCACGGTCACCGTGCTCGCCCAGTGGCGCTGACGGCGGGCGGCGGGGCAGTCCGAGCGGGTCGGTGAGGTCCTGGGACGACTGCAGACGTCCGCGGTGTCAGACCTGGCGCCAGATCAGCGCGGCGTACCACGAGCCGTGCGCGCTCGCCGGTGCACGACATCGGCGGCGAGCCGGTTCAGCGCGGTGCCCGACCGTGCCGCCCCCTCCTCGAGCGCGGCGACGTCATCGGGATCGAGGTCCCGAACATGAATCGGCCTTCCTCCGTGGCAGCGCTGTGCCGTCCGAACCCCCGAAGTGGGTGAACGCGGTCCGTTCGCAACCCCACCCGGGCGCGTGGTGCGCCGCGCAGGTGGGGGGAACCGTCCCCAGACACAGGCCGAGCCCGAAGGTGTTGTGCGATCTTTCGATCGCGAGGTCTCTGGCGGCCTCTCGGTCGTCAAGGCCACTGCACCTTCGGGCCGGTCGCCGGGTTTTCCCGGTACCACCACCATGCCCAGGTCAGCGCGGCTCGCACCAGGGTAGGAAGTCCCTGTTCCCGCAGGTCGGCGCTCAGTCGTCGCCGACACCACGGGCGGCCAGGGCTTCCCCGAGGTCGTCGGCGTGGCGGAGGGTGCGGACGAGGAACGGGACCGCGAAGGCCGCCAGCGAGCGGTCCGCGTCGCGGGCGCGCTGGGCCTCGCGGACCTGGGTCGCGATCGTGGACAGGGCCGCGACCGCCTGCAGCGTCAGGCCCACCAGCAGGCCGATCCGCTCCGGGCGGACACCCAGGCGGCGGGTGGGGCCGAGGCCGCGTTCCACCGCGGTGACCACGTCGTCCACCCGCGTGGTCAGGGTGAACAGGTTGGCCGCGGCGAGGGCGGCGAGCAGGCGCAGGCAGACCACGGCCGCGCTGTCGAGGCCGAGCATCCACCACTGGAGCAGGAACACCACCAGCACCAGCGGGACCAGCACGCGCGCGATCTGCCAGCAGCGGCGGGCCGGGACGCGCGCGATCCCGTGGAGCAGGACCACGGCGAGCACGCAG
Source organism: Saccharopolyspora hordei (assembly GCF_013410345.1). Taxonomy (NCBI): domain Bacteria; kingdom Bacillati; phylum Actinomycetota; class Actinomycetes; order Pseudonocardiales; family Pseudonocardiaceae; genus Saccharopolyspora; species Saccharopolyspora hordei. Next base: position 5,403,764 of record NZ_JACCFJ010000001.1, on the reverse strand, counting down.
CCGCCGAGCACCGCCGGGGAGCCCAGCACGAAGGTCACCACCGCGAACACCAGCAGCGCGACGAGCTTCCCGCCCGCCGGCGCGCGGTGCACCGGGCTGGTGCCCGGTTCGTACAGGCCCAGCGGGTTCATCCGGCCAGCTCCCGGTAGTAGCGGACGGCCGGGCCCGGTTCGTCGTCGGCGACGACCTTGCCGGCCTCCAGCACCACCACGCGGTCGAAGTCCGCCAGCAGGTCCAGGTCGTGGGTGACCAGCACGACCTGCTGGCGCAGCCCGGCGAGCACCTCGGCGAAGTGGCGCTTGTTGCGCAGGTCCAGCAGCGTCGTCGGCTCGTCGCAGACCAGCACGTCCGGGTCCAGCACCAGCATCGAGCACAGCGCCAGCAGCTGCTTCTGCCCACCGGAGAGCTGGTGCGCGGGGTGCTCGGCGTAGCCCGCCAGGCCGTGCTGGGCCAGCACCTCGGCCGCCCGGCGCTGCCGCTCGGCCTTGGACAGGCCCTGCTTGCGCAGCGAGAACGCCACGTCCTCCCCGGCCGTGGGCATCACGATCTGGCTGTCCGGGTGGGTGAAGACGAACCCGACGCGGCGCCGCACCGCGCGGCCGTCCCGGGCCGGGTCGACGCCGTCGACCAGCACCCGGCCGCGGGTCGGGTGCACCAGGCCGTTGATCATCCGGGCCAGCGTGGACTTGCCGGACCCGTTCGCCCCCACGAACGCCACCCGCTGCTCGGCCAGCCGCAGGTCCACGCCGTCCAGCACGGTGCGCTGGTCGTAGTCGTGCCCGACACCTTCGAACTCGATCAACCCACTCGCTCCCACATCGTCGCCACGCCGAGACCGCCACCGGAGGAGAGCGCGGCCAGGCCGGTGCGCGGTCCGCCGGAGCGGACCATCCGGCTGAACAGCCGCACCACCAGCACCGCGCCCGACGCACCCCACGGGTGGCCGAGCGCGATGGCACCGCCGTCCGGGCTGACCAGCCCTTCGTCGATCCCGGCCGCGTCCAGGCAGGCCAGCGCCTGCCCGGCGAAGGCCTCGGTGAACTCGACCACCTCCGGGGTGTGCCGCGCCAGCAGCTCCCGCATCGCGGGCACCGCGCCCAGGCCCAGGCGGTTCGGGTCGACCCCGGACGTCCGCCAGTCCACCAGCCGAAGCCCGGGCACGCCGAGCCGGCGCCGCTGCTCCTCGGTGGTGACCAGCACGGCGGCCGCGCCGTCGTTGATGCCGCAGGAGTTCGCCGCGGTCGCGGTGCCGTCCGCGGTGAACGCGGGCCGGAACCGGGCGAGCCGCTCCGCGGTGAAGCCCGCGCGCGGCCGCTCGTCGGCGGTGACCCCGCCGACCGGCACCAGTTCGGCGTCGAACCGGCCCGCCTGCTGGGCGGCGACGGCGCGCGCGTGGCTGCGCGCGGCGAAGGCGTCCTGGCGTTCCCGGGAGATCCCGGCCTCGGCCGCCACCAGGTCCGCCGCCGGGCCCATGTCCGGGTCGCCGACCTCGGCCGGGGCGAACGGGGCACGCTGGTAGAACCGCGGCGGTTCGGTCGCCGAGCGCGGGCGCCACGCGCGCCAGGGCGCGGTCGACGGGCTCTCCGCGCCACCGGCGAGGAACCAGTCACCGGCGCCTGCGCTGACCAGCGCGGCTGCGGTGGTGATCGCGGTGAGGCCGCTCGCGCACTGCCGGTCGACGGTCATGCCGGGGGTGCGCTCGCCGAGACCGGCCCGCAGCGCCGCCACCCGCGCCGGGTTCCCGCCCGGCCCGAGCACGTTGCCGAGCACGACGTCGTCCACCGCGGTCACGCCGGCGTCGTCCAGCACAGCGCGCAGCACCGGGGCGGCGAGCCGGTCGACCTCCAGGTGGCGCAGGGCACCACCCGCCTCGCCGATCGGCGTCCGCCGCGCCGCGATCACCACCGGTGTCCTGGTCACCACGCCTCCGCTCGCAGGGACCCGGCGCGCAGCTGCTCGGCGACCAGCGCGCGCGCCGGTTTGCCGGACGGGGTGCGCGGCAGCTCGCGGACCGCCAGCCAGCGCCGGGGACGCTGCGCGGGGTCCAGCGCCCGCCGCGCCCGGGCGCGCAGACCGCTGCGCGACGGGGGAGCGGCCGGGTCGATCTCCACCACCGCCGTCACCAGCTCGCCGAAGCGGGGGTGCGGGGTGCCGGTGACCAGCACGTCCCGCACGCCCCCGGCGCCGCGCAGCACCGACTCGACCTCCTCGGCGCCGACCAGCCGCGCGCCGGTGTTGATGACCGCGCTGGTGCGGCCGAGGACCTCCAGCGAGCCGTCCGCGTGCCGGACCGCGCGGTCACCGACCCGCGACCAGCCCCGGTCGGTGCTGGTCGGCACGACCGTGCCGTGGTCCAGGTGGCCGTCGCAGGAGAGCTCGGAGCGCACCCACAGCTCGCCGTCGCGCACCTCGACGTCGACGACGGGACGCAACCGGCCGCCCCGCCGCACCGCGATGAGCGAGTGCTCCGCCGAGCCGTAGTACTCGACCAGCCGGCAGCCCGGCAGCACCGCCGCCAGCCGCTCCGCCAGCTCCCGGTCCACCCGGGCGCCACCGCAGACCACCACCCGCAGCCGGCACTCGGCCCGCCGACCCGCGTCGCGTTCCAGCGCGGAGAGCAGGGCGGACAGCATGGCGGGCACCAGGTGGACGGCGGTGGCGCGCCGAGCCGCTGCCGCGGCGTCCTGGGCCGACCACCGGTCGAGCAGGTGCACGTCGGCGCCCGCGTGCAGCGCGTGCAGCGCGCCGAACAGGAACAGCGACGAGCTCAGCGGGCCGGGGACCAGCACCCGGTCCCGCGGCCCGAGCCCCAGGTCCAGCAGCTCGAAGCTGCGCAGCCACGACCTCCGCGAGCGCACCAGCACCTTCGGGCGCCCGCTGCTGCCCGAGGTGGTGGCCAGGTAGAACGGCGTGTCGGGGTCGCCCACCGGGGCGGGGTGGTGGTGCCCCGGCAGCGCGCCCGGGTCGTCCAGGTCGAGCAGCACGTGCGGGGCGGCGTCGGCGAGCACGGCGGCGCGCTCACGCTCCGACCAGGTGGGCTCGGTGAGGAGCGTGGCGCAGCCCGCGAGGTCCGCGCCGAGGAAGTGGGTCAGGCGCGCCAGCGCGTCCCCGCCGTCCAACGCGACGCGCGAGCCCGGGGGCACCCGCCGCGCGGCGCTGCGAGCGCGGGCGAGCAGCTCCTCGGGACCCAGCGCGGTGCCGCCGTGCACGACCCGCGACGCGGGGGAGCGGTCGAGGACCGGGAGCACGGTCAGCCCTCGGCGGGAGCGCGGCGCACCGGCAGCGCCGACGGGACCGCGCGGTGCACCGCGGCCGCCACCAGCGAGACGGCGACCAGCTTCACCACGTCACCGGGGACGAACACCAGCGACTGCACCGCGGCCGCGCCGAGGTCGCCGATCATCACACCCCAGTACGGGATGCCGATGAGGTAGTCCGCGGCGACACCCGCGGCGCCGGCCAGCAGCAGCACCGGCAGGCCGGGCTTGCGGGCGCGCTCCACCACCAGGCCGGCCACCACGGCCGACAGCACCCAGCCGAGCACGAACCCGCCGCTCGGGCCGACGAACGGGGCGATGCCGCCGCGGCCGCCCGACAGCAGCGGCAGCCCGATCGCGACCAGCACCACGAACAGCAGCACCGACGCGCCGCCGCGGCGCGCGCCGAGGATGCTGCCCGCCAGCAGCGGCCCCGTGTTCTGCAGCACGATCGGCACTGCCGCGCCACCGAGGTAGAAGCCCGGGACGATGCCGAGGACGGCGATGAAGGCGGCGAAGACCACCGTCCGGGCCAGGTTCGCGGCGGGCGCGGTTCGGCGTGGTGCGGACACGTCGTCTCCCTAGCGTGGTGATCGATCGCGGGCGCCGGAGCCGGTCCGGGACGCGCCCGCGTGCGGCGCTGTGACCAGGTACGACCGTCGCCCCGGGCGGCGGCGCTGCGGCCCGGTCGGCGCGGCTGCCCCAACGTACCCGCCGACCCGGCCGGAACAGAAAGCCCGACGCCGGGTTGTCGATCAGCCACAAATCCCGCGGCTCGCCGCTGAGTCGTCCGTCACAGTCAGCCCGCGCTGCCGGTGAGCCGCTGCAGGGCACCCCGGACGACCTGCGGGTCGTGGGTGGTCCAGAACGGTGGGAGGGAGGCGCGCAGGAAACCGCCGTAGCGGGCGGTGGCCAGGCGCGGGTCGAGCACCGCGACCACGCCGCGGTCGTCCGGGGCGCGCAGCAGCCGCCCCGCGCCCTGGGCGAGCAGCAGCGCGGCGTGGGTGCCCGCGACGGTGAGGAAGCCGTTGCCGCCGTGCTCGGACGCCGCCTTCTGCCGGGCCGAGGCCAGCGGGTCGTCCGGCCGCGGGAACGGGATGCGGTCCATCACCACCAGCTGCAGCGAGTCGCCCGGCACGTCCACGCCCTGCCACAGCGACAGGGTGCCGAACAGCGAGGTCGCCGGGGCGTCGGCGAACTGGCGGACCAGCAGCGCGGTGGTGTCGTCGCCCTGGCACAGCACCGGGGTGGACAGGCGCTGCCGCAGCTCCTCGGCGGCCTGCTTGGCGGCGCGCATCGACGAGAACAGGCCGAGCGTGCGGCCGCCCGCCGCCCGCACCAGCTCGGTGAGCTCGTCCAGGTACTGCGGCGGGAGCCCGTCGCGGCCCGGCGGCGGCAGGTGCCGGGCGATGTAGAGGATGCCGCTGCGCTGGTGCTCGAACGGCGAGCCCACGTCCAGCCCGGTCCACTTGAGCCCGCCGTCGTCCGACGGGGCCTCCTTGCCGGTGGCCATGCCGGCGGCCGGCTGCGCCCGCTGCTGCGGCGGGAGGCCCCACTGCCGCGCCAGCGTGTCGAAGGAGCCGCCGAGCGCCAGCGTCGCCGAGGTCAGGACGGTGGTGCGCTGCCCGAACAGCCGCTCGCGCAGCAGCCCGCCGACGCCGATCGGCGCGATGCGGACGCTCGGCGAGCGGTTCGGGTCCGCCGCGATCCACACCACGTCGCGCCGCGCGTCGTCGTCGAACGCCTCGAGCAGCCGGACCGCGGTGTCGTGGACCTCCTCGGTGGTGGCGTGCGCGAGCTTGCGCGCGGTGCTGCCCTCGGCGTCCTCCTTGCGTTCCGGGCCGAGCGCGTTCAGGCACGCCCAGGCCGCGTCCCGCAGCGCCGCCAGCGCGCCGCCGAGGTCCTGCGGCAGGTCCTCCAGCCGTCCCGGTCGCGCGGCTTGGAGCACCAGGTCCAGGCCTTCCGAGGCCTCCACGAGCCGGTCAGCGGTCTCCTCGTCGATGACCCGCCCGCAGCGCCGCGCCGCGAGCCGCACCGACGACGCGGTCAGCTCGCCGGTCGCCGCCGAGGTCACCCGGTCCACCAGGTCGTGCGCCTCGTCGACCACCACGACGTCGTGCTCGGGCAGCACCGGCCGGTCGTCCAGCGCGTCGATGGCCAGCAGCGCGTGGTTGGTCACCACGACGTCCGCGCGGCCCGCCTCGGCGCGGGCCCGCTCGGCGAAGCAGTCGACGCCGACCGGGCAGCGGTGCACCCCGAGGCACTCCTTGGCGGTGACCGACAGCTGCCGCCACGCCTGGTCGGGGACGCCGGGCACCAGCTCGTCGCGGTCCCCGGTCTCGGTCTCGGCGGCCCACTCCCGGACGCGCCCGACCTGGCGCTCCAGCGCGGAGGCGGCGAAGGCGTCGAACAGCGCGCCCTCGTCGGGCTCGGCCGGGGCGTCGCCGTGCACCCGGTTCAGGCACAGGTAGTTGCGGCGGCCCTTGAGGATCGCGAACGTCGGCCGGCGGCCCAGCGCGTCGGCGAGCGCGGTGGCCAGGCGCGGCAGGTCGCGGTCGACCAGCTGCCGCTGCAGCGCGATGGTCGAGGTGGACACGACCACCGTGGTGTGCGCGGTGACCGCGTGCCGGATGGCCGGGACCAGGTAGGCCAGCGACTTCCCGGTCCCCGTCCCGGCCTGCACCGCCAGGTGCTCGCCGGTGGTGATGGCGTGCTCGACGGCGCGCGCCATCCGCGCCTGGCCCTCCCGCGGGACGCCGCCGACGGCCTCGATCGCGATGTCCAGCAGCGTCGGCAGGTCGGGGACCTCGCGCTCGGCCTTCGCGGAGCGGGGCGGCGACGGTTCCCCGGCCGCAGGCCGGTCCGCCCGCGCGAGGTCAGCGGCGATCTCCGGCGGGAGCACGTCGTCCTCGTCGGGCTCGAACGCGACCGGGTCGGACCATCGCGGGACAGAGGTGGGCACGGGGAGAAGCTACCGCCCACCCCTGTCGACGACCCCCGACACCCCGACGCCGACGAGACCCCGGTCCCACCCGCCGACGGCGAGCCCGGTGCGCTGCCGGGGCTCGACGACCGGGCGTCAGCGGACGATGGGTTCGCCGACGAGGCCGACGCCCGCGGCGTCGAGCTCGGCCAGGGCGGCGTCGACCGTGTCCCGGGACACCCCGGCGGTGAGCTCCAGCAGGACCGTCGTGTCCAGGCCGGCGCGCACCGCGTCCAGGGCCGTGGCGCGGACGCAGTGGTCGGTGGCGATGCCGACCACGTCGACCCGGCGCACCCCGTGCTCGGTCAGCCAGTCGAGCAGCGGGCGGTCGCGCGGGTCGACGCCCTCGAAGCCCGAGTAGCCGTGGCTGTAGTGGCCCTTGGAGAACACCGCCTCCACCGGCCCCACGTCCAGCTCCGGGTGGAACGCCGCGCCGGGCGTGCCCGCGACGCAGTGCCGCGGCCAGGAGCGCACGAAGTCCGGTTCGTCGCTGAAGTGCGGCCCCGGGTCGATGTGGTAGTCGCGGGTCGCCACCACGTGGTCGTGGTCGAACCCGGCGAGGTACCGCGAGATCGCCGTCGCCACCTCGGACCCGCCCGCGACCGCGAGCGCACCGCCCTCGCAGAAGTCGTTCTGCACGTCCACGATGATCAGTGCCTTGGCCATCGACGGCTCCTCCAGTAGCGCCCGTCCACCGCGGACGACGGTGCCCGCGTCCGTCATTGTGGCCGCGGCTCAGGAGGTGTGGAAGACCGTCGGGATCGCCGGCTCGCCCTGGGAGAGCTTGAGGCCCTCCCACGGCAACGTGACCAGCGCGTGGCGCAGCCGCTGGCGGTTCTCCTCCAGCCCGGGCAGGTCGTCGACGCGCTTGCCGTCGCGCATCAGCGGCACCTGCAGGGACCGGTCGTGCGGGCCGAGCACCGGCTCGGACGCGCCCGGAGCCAGCTGGAAGACGACCTCCTCCACCGCGGTGCCGGTCTCCTTGTACCGCCGCACCGCTGCCTTGCGGCCACCGCGGGACTCCTTGTGCGAGCTGCGCTTGGCGACCGGGCGCCCCTCGACCTCCACGAGCTTGTAGACCATCTCCGCCGTCGGCGCCCCGGACCCGGTGACCAGCGAGGTCCCCACGCCGTAGCCGTCGACCGGCTCGGCGCGCAGCGCGGCGATCGCGTACTCGTCGAGGTCGCCGGAGACGACGATCCGGGTGTTCGTGGCGCCCAGCGCGTCCAGCTGCTCCCGGGCCTGCCGGGCGAGCACCCCGACGTCACCGGAGTCGATGCGCACCGCGCCCAGCTCCGGGCCCGCGACCTCGACCGCGAGCTCGATGCCGCGGGTGATGTCGTAGGTGTCGACCAGCAGCGTGGTGCCGGTGCCCAGCGCGGCGACCTGCGACTCGAAGGCCGCGCGCTCGGAGTCGTGCAGCAGCGTGAACGCGTGCGCCGCGGTGCCGGTGGTGGGGATGCCGTAGCGGCGCCCGGCCTCCAGGTTCGAGGTGGCGGTGAACCCGGCGAGGTAGGCGGCGCGGGCGGCGGCGACGGCGGACTCCTCGTGGGTGCGCCGCGACCCCATCTCGATGATCCGCCGGCCGTTGGCGGCCGAGACCATCCGCGCCGCGGCCGCGGCGATCGCGCTGTCGTGGTTGAGGATCGACAGCACCAGCGTCTCGAGCACCACGGCCTCGGCGAAGGTGCCGCGCACGGTCAGCAGCGGGGAACCGGGGAAGAACAGCTCGCCCTCCGGGTAGCCGTCGATCTGCCCCTGGAACCGGTAGCCGCGCAGCCACTCCAGGGTCGACTCGCTGACCACCCGGTGCTCGGCGAGCTGCGCCAGCTCCTCCTCGCCGAAGGTGAAGTCCTCGATCGCGTCGAGCACCCGGCCGACGCCGCCGAAGACCCCGTAGCGCCGGCCGTTCGGCAGCCGCCGCGTGAACACCTCGAAGGTGCACGATCGGTGCGCGGTGCCGTCGCGGAGTGCGCTGTCGAGCATCGTGAGCTCGTAGTGGTCGGTCAGCAGCGCGGTGCTGGTGCTCATGGACCAGAGACTACGTGGTCGCGGATCAGTCGACGCGGTTCGCCCGCCGACCGCGCACAGCGCCCGGACTCCAGGCGGCGGTGGGGGTTCCGCTGCACGCAGCAACGCCCGGATCGGCCACCAGGACCACGGTCCACGGGTCGACACCGCTGTGACGCTCGCGTGCAACGATGGGGGTATGACCTCGCCCGCTGAGATCGAGCGCGCGCAACTCGAACCGGATGTGCTCGGCACCGAGGACAGGCCGTGGGTGACCGTGGTCTGGAACGACCCGGTCAACCTGATGTCCTACGTCACCTACGTGCTGCAGAAGATCTTCGGTTACAGCCGGGACCACGCGACGAAGCTGATGCTGGACGTGCACCACAAGGGCAAGGCGGTGGTGTCTTCGGGTTCCAAGGAGAAGGTCGAAGGCGACGTGGCGAAGCTGCACGCCGCCGGACTGTGGGCGACGATGCAGAAGGACTCCTGAGTGGAAGGCTGGACCCGCAAGAACGGGCATGTGCAGACGGACCTCTCGCAGCAGGAGGCGGCCGTCATCCGAGGGCTGGTGGGGCAGATCAAGGACATGCTCACCGCCCGCGCCGAGGAGGCGCCCACCGACGAGCTCGCCGAGCTGACGGGGATCCGCACCGGTCCGACGACGGCGCCCGAGGACCCGGTGCTGGCGCGGCTGCTGCCGGACTTCTACCGCCGCGACCCGATCACCGGGGAGACCGACGAGGAACGGGCCGACGCCGCCGGGGCGATGCGGTCGCTGCACGAGCCGGCCCTGCTGGAGGCCAAGACCGGGGCCGCGCAGCTGGTGCTGGAGACCTGCCCGCCGCTGGGCGGCCGGGTGAAGCTGACCTGGGAGCAGGCCGACGGCTGGCTGTCGGCGCTCAACGACGTCCGGCTGGCGCTGGGCACCGCGCTGGACGTCGACGAGGACATGCCCGACGAGCTGCCCGAGGACGACCTGCGCCGGGAACACCTGGGCGTCTACCAGTGGCTCACCTGGGTCCAGGACAGCCTGGTCACCGCGCTCACGGCGTGAACCGCTGACCACACCCGCCCCAGCCGCTACCGTGAGCCCCAGACGTGGAGGGAGGCGGTGTGGGACCGGGGAAGCGGGACGCGCTCGTCGACGTCGACGGCGTGCTGGTCGGGCACGAGCAGCGCCTCGACCCGCACTGGGCGACCGGGGTGACCGCGGTGCTGGTGCCGGACGGCGCGAGCGCGGCGGTCGACGTCCGCGGCGGCGGACCGGGCACGCGCGAGACGGACGTGCTCCGACCCGACCACCTGGTGCAGCAGGTGCACGGCGTCGTGCTGACCGGCGGCAGCGCCTACGGGCTGGCCGCCGCCGACGGCGTGGTGCGCTGGCTCGGCGAGCGCGGCCACGGCGTGCCCGTCGGCACCGACCCGGCGCACGTGGTGCCGGTGGTGCCCGGCGCGGTGATCTTCGACCTGCCGATGAACGACTGGGGCAACCGGCCCGACGCCGGGTTCGGCTACCGCGCGTGCCAGCACGCCAGCCGCGAGGAGGCCCGCGAGGGCAACGTCGGCGCGGGCACCGGCGCGGTCGTCGGCTGCGTCAAGGGCGGCATCGGCACGGCCAGCGCCGTGCTGGCCGACGGCACCACGATCGGTGCGCTGGTGGCGGTCAACGCCGCCGGCTCGGCCATCGACCCCGGCACCGGACTGCCGTGGGTCCCCACGCCCGGGCTGCGGCGCCCCGACCAGGCGGAGATCGACGCGGCCAAGCCGCTGTTCGGCACCCGCCCCGGCAGGCACGGGCCCGTCGACCGGCCGCTGAACACCACCATCGGCGTGGTCGCCACCGACCTGCGGCTGTCCGGGGCCGAGTGCCGGCGGCTCGCCGTCGCCGCGCAGGACGCGCTGGCCCGCGCGGTGCGGCCCGCGCACCTGCTGGTCGACGGGGACACGATGTTCGCACTGGCCACCGGGACCGGGGCGGCGCTGCCCGCGCCGGGGGAGCCCGGCTGGGCGGCGCGGCTGGACGAGGTCAGCGCGGCCGCGGCCGACGTGGTGGCGCGCGCGATCGTGCGCGGCGTGCTCGCCGCGGAGCCGGTCGACGGGGTGACGTGCTACACGCGGCTCTATCCCTCGGCGAGGGAATGAATCATCGTTGTCGTACGTTTCGCCCGACGAAAGCCGCACCGGCGACCAGGATTTCCACATCGTGGGAGACCGGTGCTCCACCGATTAGGATGGTTGCTGTGCTGGTGATCCGACGCGACCTCGTGGACGCGATGGTCGCGCATGCCCGACGGGACCACCCGGACGAGGCGTGCGGTGTGATTGCCGGTCCGGAAGGGTCGGACCGCCCGGAACGCTTGATCGAGATGATCAACGCCGAGCGCTCGCCCACCTTCTACCGGTTCGACTCCGCCGAACAGCTGAAGGTGTGGCGCGAGATGGACGCCAACGACGAGGAGCCGGTGGTCATCTACCACTCGCACACCTCGACCGAGGCCTACCCGTCGCGCACCGACGTCTCCTACGCCTCGGAACCCAACGCGCACTACGTGCTCGTGTCCACCAGGGACCCGAAGACCCATGAGCTGCGTTCCTACCGGATCCTCGACGGCGAGGTCACCGAGGAGCCGGTGGAGGTCGTCGAGTCGTACATGTTCGCCCACACCGGCACCGACGAGGTCCCGGACCGCGACTGACCGCTCGCCGGTGCCCGTGTTCCCGTTCCCCCACGTACGTCCTCTGTGGACAGGAGGTTTCCCATGGCAGTCAAGGTCTCGATCCCCACGATCCTGCGCAGCCACACCGGTGGCGAGAAGTCGGTGCAGGCCGAGGGCAACACCATCGCCGAGGTCATCGACGACCTCGACAGCAACTACAGCGGGCTGAAGGGGCGCCTCGTCAAGGACGGCAGCCTGCACCGCTTCGTCAACGTCTACGTCAACGACGAGGACGTGCGCTTCGCCGGGGGCCTGGAGGCCAAGGTCTCCGACGGTGACTCCGTCACCATCCTCCCCGCCGTCGCCGGCGGCGCGTGAGACCGGAAGTTCGCTGGACTCGACCTGCGCAGCGGTGCCGGTAGCGGAGCCTGGAGTGCCGCCCCACCACCGGTGAGCACCCGCACGTAGTTCGACCTCGCGGTGAGAGGTCAGGAGGAGAGGCACGACCGTGGCTCGTTACGACTCGTTGCTGGACGCGCTCGGTGACACGCCGCTGGTGGGGTTGCCGCACCTGTCGCCGGCACCGGACGTCCGGTTGTGGGCGAAGCTGGAGGACCGGAACCCGACCGGTTCGATCAAGGACCGCGCGGCACTGTCCATGATCGAGGCCGCCGAGAAGGAGGGCCGCCTCTACCACGGCTGCACGATCTTGGAGCCCACCTCGGGCAACACCGGGATCTCGCTGGCCATGGCGGCCAAGCTCAAGGGCTACGGCCTGGTGTGCGTGATGCCGGAGAACACCTCCGAGGAGCGCCGCCAGCTGCTGCAGGCCTACGGGGCGCGGATCGTCTCCTCGCCGGCGGCCGGTGGGTCGAACCAGGCGGTGGCGATGGCCAAGGAGCTGGCCGAGCAGAACCCGGACTGGGTGATGCTCTACCAGTACGGCAACCCGGCCAACGCCGAGGCGCACTACACCACCACCGGCCCGGAGATCCTGCGCGACCTGCCGACGGTCACGCACTTCGTGGCCGGTCTGGGCACCACCGGGACGCTGGTCGGCGTCGGCCGCTACCTGCGCCAGCACAAGCCGGACGTGCAGGTCGTCGCGGCCGAGCCGCGCTACGGCGAGCTGGTGTACGGCCTGCGGAACCTCGACGAGGGATTCGTGCCGGAGCTGTACGACCCGGACGTGCTGACCCGCCGCTTCTCGGTGGGCTCCTACGACGCGCTGCGCCGCACGCGGCAGCTGCTGGAGTCGGAGGGGATCTTCGCCGGCATCTCCACGGGCGGTGTGCTGCACGCGGCGCTGACGATCGCGGAGAAGGCGGCCGCCGACGGCCAGTCGGCGGACATCGCGTTCGTGGTGGCGGACGCGGGCTGGAAGTACCTGTCCACAGGCGCCTACAGCGGCACTCTCGACGAAGCGGCCCAGCGGCTCGAAGGTCAGCTCTGGGCCTGAACCGGGGGTGGTGAGGGCGGGAACCGGCTGCGGCCGGTTCCCGCCCTCTCTGCGCGTCAGCCGGAGAACGAGCAGGGGCGCTGGCCCGTCGCCAGCCCCGGGACGACCAGGACCGCGCCGTCGGTCTCGGTGGGGTCGGCGACGCCGTCGGTCGCCGAGGTGATGTAGAGGTCGGTCAGCTCCGGGCCGCCGAAGCAGCAGTCCGTCGGGCGCTGGACCGGCAGCGCGATCGTCCGGTCCAGGGTGCCGTCGGCGGTGTAGCAGCGGACCTCGCCGCGGTCGCGGACCGCCAGCCAGAGGCGGCCGTCGCTGTCCACGGCCAGACCGCCGGGTTCACCGTCGACCTCGCACAGCGCGCGGCGCTCGCCGACCGAGCCGGCGTCGAGGTCGAAGTCCAGCACGTCGACGCGCCGCTCCGCGCCGTCGACCAGGTACAGCCGGGTGTGGTCCGGGCTCCACGCGAGGCCGTGCGCCGCGGGCAGGTCGGCGATCGCGACGCGTGCCGAGCCGTCCCCGGTGACGCGGGCCAGCCAGCCGCCCTCCCCGAGCGTCGTCGCCCACAGCCGCCCCTTGGCGTCGACCCCGGTCGCACCGGCCTGGACGCCGTCGCGCGCCCAGTAGACCAGCCAGTTCCGGTGCGTGCCGGTGGAGTCGAACACCGCGATGCCCCCGGTCATGTGCAGCACCAGGCCGCCGTGGCTGCGCGGTTTCGCCGCGCTGACCTCCTGCGGCAGCTCCATGGCGTGATCGGCGCGGCCGGGGACGAAGCGGTGCGCGCTGCGCGCCGGTTGGTCCACCCACAGCAGCGAGTCGGTGCCGACGTCCCACGTCGGAGCTCGACCGGACCGCGCCGCCGCGAGCACTGCTGAGTCGACCTGCACCTGCCACCTCTCGTCCGGATCGCAACGACCCCAGGACCTTACCGGGCGCCCCCGGGTCTCGATCTTGGTTCCGGGTGAGGACGTCCGGAACATCCGGGGCAACCCCGATACCGCGGAGCGGTCCGCCGCGTAGCCTCGGGAGTGTGAACCGGCTGCCTGACCGTCCTCGTCCGCGCGTGCTGCCCGCGAACCCGCTGCGCGCCGCGGTGGGCATGCTCCTGGCCACCGCCGCGCTCTACGGCATCGAGTTCTACGACCAGGTCGACCCGACCGCCGACCTGGACCGCAACGGCATCCTGCCACGGGAGGTCGACGGCCTCGACGGGATCCTGTGGGCGCCGCTGCTGCACGGGGACTGGTCGCACCTGTGGGCCAACACGCTGCCGTTCCTGGTGCTCGGCTGGCTGGTCCTCGCCGGGGGCCTGGCCCAGTTCCTCGCGGTGACCGCGACGGTGTGGGTCGTCGGGGGCCTCGGCACCTGGCTGGTGGGCGCGCCCGGCTTCCACATCGGCATGTCCGGGGTGATCTTCGGCTGGATGGTGTTCCTGCTGGTGCGCGGCTTCTTCCAGCGCAGCGTCGCGCAGGTCCTGGTCGCGGTGGTGCTGTTCTTCTACTGGGGCGGCATGTTGTGGGGCGTGCTGCCCGGCCAGCCCGGGATCTCCTGGGAGGGCCACCTGTTCGGCGCGCTCGGTGGGCTGCTGGCCGCGTGGCTGGTGGCGCGCAGCACTCGGCGGCACGTGAGCAGCGGTGATCCTGGCACACTGGCCGGGTGACTGACGCCCCGATCGGGATCTTCGACTCCGGCGTGGGTGGGTTGACCGTGACCCGCGCGATCATGGACCAGCTGCCCGGCGAGTCCGTCCGCTACGTCGGCGACACCGCCAACGCGCCCTACGGCCCGATGCCGCTGGCGGAGATCCGCGCCCGCACCCTGGCGATCACCGACTCGCTGGTCGAGGAAGGTGTGAAGGCGCTCGTGCTGGCCTGCAACACCGCCTCCGCCGCCTGCCTCCGGGACGCCCGCGAGCGGTACTCGATCCCGGTGGTCGAGGTCATCATGCCCGCGACGCGGCGCGCGGTGGCGACCACCCGCAACCGCCGCGTCGGGGTGATCGGCACCAGCGCCACCATCCGCTCGCGCGCCTACGACGACGCGTTCACCGCCGCGCCGGACATCGAGCTGACCACGGTGGCCTGCCCGCGGTTCGTGGAGTTCGTCGAGCGCGGCATCACCACCGGCCGGCAGATCCTGGGGCTGGCGCAGAGCTACCTCGACCCGCTCCAGCAGGCCGACGTCGACACGCTGGTGCTCGGCTGCACGCACTACCCGATGCTCACCGGTGTGCTGCAGATCGCGATGGGCGACGGGGTGACGCTCGTCTCCAGCGCCGAGGAGACCGCCAAGGACCTCGTGCGGGTGCTGACCGAGAACGACCTGCTCGCAGCGCCGGACGGGGTGCCCGAGCACGAGTTCCGCGCCACCGGCGCACCCGACCGGTTCGCCCGGTTGGCGTCGCGCTTCCTGGGGCCAGCCGTCGCGACCGATGCCGTTCGGCCGCTCGTCGTGCCAAGCTCGACCGCATGAAGCTGACGATCCTCGGTTGCTCCGGGAGCATCCCCGGCCCGGATTCGCCTTCATCCGGGTACCTGCTGGAGTCCGGTGACACCCGCATCGCGCTGGACCTGGGCAACGGGACGCTCGGGGCGATGCAGCGGTTCATCGACCCGTTCTCGCTGGACGCGCTGTTCTTCAGCCACCTGCACCCGGACCACTGCGCGGACTTCGGGGCGCTGGCGGTGCTGCGGCGCTACCACCCGAACCCGCCGTACGACGCGACCGAGCGCCGGCTGCCGGTGATCGCCCCGGCGGACGCCCCGCAGCGCTTCGCCGCGCTCTACGCGCCGAACGAGCAGGAGCGGGCCGAGGCGGACCTCTCCGACGTCTTCGAGTTCGTGCCGGTGCCCGCCGAGCCGGTGCGCATCGGCCCGTTCGAGGTGCAGGCGGTGCCCGTGGCGCACCTGTGCGAGTCCTGGGGCTTCCGCGTGGCGGCGGAGGGCAAGGTCCTGGCCTACACCGGCGACACCGGCCCGTGCCCGCAGCTGGCCGACCTCGCCGCGGACGCCGACGTGCTGCTGTCCGAGGCGTCCTGGACCGACTTCCCGGACGCGCCGGAGGGCGTGCACCTGTCGGGCCGTCAGGCCGCGGAGGTGGCCAAGACCGCCGCGGCCCGGCGCCTGCTGCTCACCCACCTCGTGCCGTGGACCGACGGTGACGCGATCCTCGCCGAGGCGCAGGCGGTCTTCGACGGCCCGGTGGAGCGGGTCGTGGCCGACCGCACCTACGACGTCTGACCCGGTGGCCACCCCGCGCCCCGGCGTGCCGGCTCCGCCGGGAACCGGCACCCCAGGCGGGCGGGTTGGGGGCGTCAGGCCCGCCCAGGGGCGACCGGCCGGGGCGGGGTGCGGGACGTCGTGCGGCCGGGGTGGCGCGGCTGGGTGTCGTCGCGCTCGGGAGCCCGGCGTCCGCTCCGTGTGGCGGCCGCGTCGGGGGTGACCCTTGACGAGGACCGGAGCGCGCCGGGCATAGGGTTGGGGGCGTGGCACGAGCGGATGGGCGGAGCGACGACCAGCTCCGAGAGGTGCGGATCACACGCGGGTACCAGGACTGGCCGGCCGGCTCGGTGCTGGTGGAGTTCGGCCGGACGCGGGTGTTGTGCGCGGCGAGCGTGCAGGAAGGCGTCCCGCGCTGGCGGACCGGGTCCGGCTTGGGCTGGGTCACGGCGGAGTACGCGATGCTGCCGTCGTCGACGAACACGCGCACGCCCCGCGAGTCGGTGAAGGGCCGCATCGGCGGTCGCACCCACGAGATCAGCCGGCTGATCGGCCGCTCGCTGCGCGCCTGCATCGACATGTCCGCGCTGGGCGAGAACACCATCGCGCTGGACTGCGACGTGATCCAGGCGGACGGCGGCACCCGCACCGCCGCGATCACCGGTGCCTACGTGGCGCTGGCGGACGCGGTGACGTGGCTGGGCGCGGCCGGCAAGCTGTCCGACCCCAAGCCGCTGTCCTGCTCGATCGCCGCGGTGAGCGTGGGCGTGGTGGACGGCCGGGTGCGCCTCGACCTGCCCTACGAGGAGGACTCGCGCGCCGAGGTGGACATGAACGTGGTGGCCACCGACCACGGCACGCTCGTGGAGGTGCAGGGCACCGGCGAGGGCGCCACCTTCACCCGGTCCACGATGGACAAGATGATCGACTTCGCGCTGGAGGGCTGCGCCCAGCTGTCCCGCATCCAGGCGGAGGCGCTCGCGGCGCCGTACCCGGGCGAGCTGCCGGGGGTGCAGGCGTGAGCCGCGTCCTGCTGGCCACCCGCAACCAGAAGAAGCTGGTGGAGCTGCGCCGCATCCTCGAGGCCGAGGGTGTGACCGGCGTCGAGGTGGTGGGCCTGGCGGACGTCCCGGAGTTCCCGGAAGCCCCGGAGACCGGTGCGACGTTCGAGGAGAACGCCCTCGCGAAGGCCGCGGACGCGGCCCGCGCCACCGGCCTGCCGGCGATCGCCGACGACTCGGGCATCGCGGTGGACGCGCTCAACGGCATGCCGGGTGTGCTGTCGGCCCGGTGGGCGGGCAAGCACGGTGACGACCAGGCGAACCTGGAGCTGCTGCTCGGCCAGCTGGCCGACGTCCCCGACGAGCGCCGCGGCGCGGCCTTCGTCTCGGCGGCGGCCCTGGTCCACCCGGACGGCCGGGAGGCGGTGGTGCGCGGGGAGTGGCGCGGCACCGTGGTCCGCGAAGCCCGCGGCACCAACGGTTTCGGCTACGACCCGATCTTCGTCCCCGAGGGCGAGACCCGCACCAGCGCCGAGCTGACCCCGGAGGAGAAGGACGCGGACTCCCACCGAGGCCGAGCCCTCCGCCTCCTCCTCCCCGAACTCCGCAAGCTCGCGGACTGAAACCCGGTCGTGTCGAGGTGAAGGGCACCTCCCGTCAACTGGATCGGCGGGGGTGGCCTTCCACTCCCCAACTGGATCCGGTGACTCACCTGTCGAGCGCGCCGGCTTTGACCGCCCCCAGGAACGCCGACCACTGGGCGGGCGAGACGCTCAAGGTCCCACCGTCGCGGTCCTTGGTGTCACGGATGCCGACAGCGTCGAAGCCGAGCCCGACCTCGACGCAGCCGCCGCCACTGGCCGAGTGGCGGGACTTCCGCCAGTTCACCATCGCTGGCCTCCGAGACGTCACCGAGCGAACTCGTCCGCGACGCGCATGGTGAACTCCTCGGACTCGACCGGGTCTAGCGCAGCCGCAACGAGCCGTTGCCACCGCAGAGTGCACGCGTGCACGTCCTCGTGCCCGTCCGAGTAGCGGCCGTCCGTGAAGTCCCCGACGTAGCCGAACTCGAGCGGCCCGGCGTTGCCGGGCGACGGCACGCGGAACGGGTTGAAGTCGTGCGTTGCGCGCGGTGCTGTTGCGGCGTCGAAGGGAAGCACGTGGATCTGGACGGTCGTGCGCCGGGCGATGTCGGCGATGTGACGGAGCTGGTCATCCACGAGCGACCGGTCGCCGACGACGCGGCGCAGCGATGACTCGGACAGGACGAAGCTGACCTGCGGTGCCTGCGGCTTGGTCAGGACGGCCTGCCGTTCCCGTCGCGCTCCGATCGCATCCTCAGTGGACTGGTCGCTGAGCTGGAGCTCGGCTGTGGTGAGCAGGGCGCGGATGCACTGCTCGGTCTGGAGCAGGCCCGGCACGATCCCCGTCTGGTGCTGGAAGATCCTGGACCGGAACCGCGAAGCCCGCTGCTCGTGGGCGAGGTCGTCGCGCGGGTCAGGCCACGGCGTAGGAGCCGAGGGAGGGTTCGAGGAGGTCGAAGGCGCGGGCGGCTTCGGGGGCGAGCACCGCGGCGATCTCGTCGTTGGGGCGGCCGGCCAGGGTGAGTTCCTGGATGCGCTGGAACAGCGTGCGGTGCACGGCGCTGAGCAGGCCGGCGGCGGTGCGGACGGTGATGTCCGTCGGCTGCTCGCCGACCGCGTCGGCGAGGGCCTCGACCAGCGCCTGCTCGCGGCGGTCGTGCAGGCCGCGCAAGCAGATCGACAGGGTGGGGCTGTCGGCGACCATGCGGCTGAAGTCGTGACCCGCGAAGCCCGCCACCGGGTCCTGCGTCGCGACCGCGGTGTCGAAGTCGCGGCGCAGCGCGGCCAGCGCGGACTCACCGGGGCGGCGGTGCGCCACGGCGCGGGCCAGCGAGGAGACGAACTCCTCCTGCCGGTCGAAGACCAGGTCTTCCTTGCGGGCGAAGTAGTTCGTCACCGTCTTCTTCGCCACGCGGGCCGCCGCCGCGATCTCCGCGATCGTCGTCCCCTCGAAGCCCTTCTCCAGGAACAGCTGCGTCGCGCGGTCGGAGATCAGTTGCCGCGTCTCCTGCTTCTTGGCCTCCCGCAGACCCAGCTCGGCCGTCGTCACCACACCCGCTCCCGTCCGCGCACGTGAAGAGGATTCGTACTCCGGTGATAATGTTACGTCCGTCGTAAGTTCCTCGCCGAGGGGGCCGTGCCATGACCGCCACCACCCCGACCCGCGACCTGGGGAGCCCCGTGACCTCCGCTGCCGTCCTCCCGCCGCTCGCCGACCAAGCGGAACGCCTCATCGACCTCGGCGTGCCCGAGATCGCCGGGCTCGCCGCCGACGACCTGCGCGCCTTCGCCGGACGCGGCAGCGACGGCGCCCTGCTCGCCCTCCACCCCGACCGGGCGCCCGCGTCCGTGCTCGCGCCCCTGCTCCGCCGCGGCGACAAGCCCGGGTTCGTGGTCACCGACATGCCGGACGTCGACCGGTTCGCGCCGACCGGCGTCGACGTGCCCGACGCGCCGCTGTACCTCGTCACCGGGCTCGACCGCGGCGACCACCTGGCCAACTGGAGCCCGGAGGAAGCCCTGCCAGAGCTGACCGCGGCGGGACGCACACCGCTGCTCATCACCGAAGGCGTCCACTGGGTGCTGCAGCAGCCGTCCGCGCTGGAACGCAACCACTGCTTCATGACCATCGGATCCCGGCTGCGCAAGGACAACGGCGCCTTCGACTCCCGCACCCCGGCGCTGTGGATCAGCAACGGCACCGGGCGGGACGGCGCGGAACGGCGGAACGCGCCGAAGGTCGGCTGGTGCTGGTGGGGCAACCGCCACACCTGGCTCGGCTTCGCCTCCGCCACGGGCCGCGAGGCCTGAACGCGGTCAGGAGCCGGTCGGCACCCAGTTGCCGTGGAAGCCGTTGGGCACCCGGTCCGGCAGCTGGACCTCCGCCACCGTCTCCAGGGTCTCGGCGTCCAGCAGCACCAGGTCGCTGCGGTGCTCGGCCGCCGAGTAGCGCAGGCCCATGAGGATCCCGTCGTCCTCGGCCGAGTCCGGGCTGTTCGGCTCGAAGACGAACTCGCCGACCTGGTGGCCCGCGCCGAACCGCCGGGTCGCGGTCCCGCCGGTCACCAGGTCGTGCTTGAACAGGGTGTCGCCGCCGACCGAGTAGCCGTAGCGGTGCCGCTTGCCGAGCCGGCGCTCGTCCACGCGCGGGAACTCCTGGTCGCGGTCGTCCAGCCGTGCCTCGCGGACCTCGCCGCGCCGGAAGTCCACCGTCCAGCGGTCCAGCGTCGGCGCACCCTCCGACGGTCCGTGCAGCTCGGTGTCGAAGACCTTCGCGTGCCGCACCACGTCCAGGACCACGCCGTCCTCGGTGTCGTAGGCGTTGAGCGGGTGGAAGACGTAGCAGGGCCCGACGTCGAACCAGCGCACGTCCCGCGGACCGCCGTCGCGCGGCAGCACGCCGATCCGCGCCGGGTAGCGCGGGTTCCAGCGGTACGGGAACCCGGAGTTCGCCGGGGTGGTGCGGGCCATCCGGGCGGCGACCGGGTCCGGGACCCGGACGCGGCCGATGAGCGCGGACAGCACCAGCTGGGCCGGGCGGCGCAGCCAGCGCGGGGTGACCGTCGCGGTGGCCAGCTGCGCGTCGAAGGTGACCGGCAGGTCGTAGAGCACCACGTACCGCTCGGTGAGCGAGAAGTCGTGCATCATCGGGCTGCCGCCGACCTCGACGTCCACGGTGCGCCGGGCCCGGCCGTCCACGCCGATCACCGAGTACTGCACCGCGTTCCCCCGGCCGAAGAAGTACGACACGGCGTGCAGCTCCCCGGTGTCCGGGTCCCGCTTCGGGTGCGCGGTGTAGCCTCCGGGCAGCGTGCCGTCGAAGTCGCACGGCCCCACGGTGTCGAGCTCCTCGGTCAGCTCGTAGTTCGCCCCGCCGCCCTCGACCAGGGCGAGCGTGCGGCCGGCGTGCCCGATGACGTTGGTGTTCGCGCCGAGCAGGTCCAGCCCGGCGCGCGGGTTGCGGGGCCGCAGCGGTTCGCCGAGGTTCCGGCTCACCTGCGGTGAGCGGACCCAGCGGTTGCGGTACCACTCCGCCCGCCCGTCGCGGAGCCGGATGCCGTGCACCATCCCGTCGCCCATGAACCAGTGGTAGGCCTCGGGGTCGATCTCGGCGCTCGGGTTCGGGCCGTTGCGCAGGTACCGGCCGTCGAGGTGCTCGGGGATCCGGCCGACCACCGGGAGGTCGGTGCAGGTGACCTCCTGCCGGACCGGCGCGTAGTTGCCTTGCGTGAACGGGTTGCTCATGGCGAGCCCCCTCCCGTTGTAACGGCGTTATAGAACCATAACGGCGTTACCCGGTGTGCCGCAACGGCGCGGGACGATGTGATACCGCTCGCCCCGGAGGCACCAGGGGTCGTTGCAGCAGCTAACTTCGGTGGTCGTGTTCACCGAATGGTTCGAGCTGGCCCTGCTGGTCGTGGTCGGGTTCCTCTCCGGCGCGGTCAACGCGGTGGCCGGCGGCGGCTCCCTGCTGGTCTTCCCGGCGCTGCTGGCCACCGGGATGTCCCCGCTCGTCGCCAACGTGACCAACTCGGTGGCCCAGGGGCCCGGCTTCGTCGGCGCCGCCGTCGGCCAGCGCGACGACCTCAAGGGCGCCCCGCGGCGGCTGTGGCTGACCTCGGCCGCGGCGGTGCTCGGCTCGGCGCTGGGCTGCGTGCTGCTCATGGTCCTGCCGGGCAAGGTCTTCGACGCCGTGGTGCCCGCGCTGGTCGGGCTGTCCGCGGTGCTCATGGCCTTCCAGAACACCATCCGCACCTGGCTCGGCTCGCCCGCCGAAGGCGCCCCGGACCGCACGGTCGTGCTCACCGTCGGGATCTTCCTCGCCTCGATCTACGGCGGCTACTTCGGCGGAGCGCGCAGCGTCATCCTCATCGCGATCCTGGTGCTCGCCGCCACCGACTCCATGCGGCGGTTGAACGCGCTCAAGAGCTGGCTCGGCATGATCGGCAGCGCGGTGACCCTCGTCGTCTACGCGCTCATCGCGCCGGTCGACTGGCTCGCGGTGCTGATGCTGGTGCCCACCACGCTGCTCGGCGGGTTCGTGGGCGGCAAGGTCGCCCAGAAGCTGCCGGCGAACCTGCTGCGGTACCTGGTGGTGGTCATCGCCGCAGGTGTCGCGGTCTACATGGTGCTGGACTGACCACGAGGGGGGGCACCGGCCGGGTCGGTGCCCACTGCCGTCAGACGCCCAGGTCCTTGCGGAGCCGCTCGACGTGGCCGGTGGCCTTGACGTTGTACAGCGCCTTGGCGATCTTGCCCTCCGGGTCCACCACGAAGGTCGACCGGATCACGCCCTGCACGACCCTGCCGTAGTTCTTCTTCTCCCCGAACGCGCCCCACGCCGTCATGACCGACTTGTCCTCGTCGGCCAGCAGCGGGAAGGTCAAGCCCTGGGCGTCCCGGAAGGTGGCGAGCTTGGCCGGCTTGTCCGGGGAGATGCCCACGACGTCGAAACCGGCGTCGTTGAGCGCCGCGAGGCTGTCCCGGAAGTCGCAGGCCTCCTTCGTGCAGCCCGGGGTGCTGGCCGCCGGGTAGAAGTAGACCACGACGGAACGGCCGCGGTAGTCGCTCAACGAGACGGTCTTGCCGTCGGCGTCCGGCAAGGAGAACTCCGGCGCCGCGTCGCCGACGGCGAGTCGGTTCTGTTCGCTCATGCACCCGACGCTAGCCGATGCACCCGGCGCGGTCCCGAGAGGTGGAGCGACGTCACGGCCGCCCGGGGGCGACCTGTGCCACCTGGGGTGTCGGCGGCTCCGGCCGATCGTGCGCCACGATGAACCCGCCGACCAGCAGCCCGGCGACCGCCGAGGCGGTCAGCGCCAGCGCGCACGCGGTGTAGAGGCGGACGGACACCGTGTTTTCCCTTCTCTCGCAACGGTTTTCGGACTCGGACACCGAGGTGATCGAAGGCGGCGGCCGGAGCGTTACGCCCGTCCTCCGGGACTTCGAGTTGCGGGGTCGGTCCGCTGCGCGTAGACGGGTGGTGGCCGATGCCGACGACCGTTCGGAGGACTCCCCATGCCCACTGTCGCCGACCAGATCATCGAAGTGCTCGTGCAGGCCGGCGTCCGGCGCGTCTACGGCATCGTCGGCGACAGCCTCAACCCGGTGGTGGACGCCGTGCGGCGCACCGACGGCATCGAGTGGGTGCACATGCGCCACGAGGAGGCCGCGGCCTTCGCGGCGGGCGCCGAAGCGCAGATGACCGGACGGCTCGCGGTCTGCGCGGGCAGCTGCGGACCGGGCAACCTGCACCTGATCAACGGCCTGTTCGACGCGCACCGCAGCGGGGCGCCCGTGCTGGCGCTGGCCTCGCACATCCCGTCCGCGCAGATCGGCACCGGGTTCTTCCAGGAGACCCACCCCGAGGAGCTGTTCAACGAGTGCAGCCACTTCTGCGAGCTGCTCTCCCAGCCGGAGCAGATGCCGCGGCTGCTGCGCACCGCCATCCAGACCGCGACCGGCCGCCGCGGCGCGTCCGTGCTGGTGCTGCCCGGCGACGTCGCCGAGAAGCCGGCGCCCTCCTCCGGCGGCCTCGGGACCATCGAGTCCGAGCCGCCCACGCTCGTGCCCTCGCAGGAGCAGGTGCTGGCGCTGGCGGAGAAGCTGAACCGGGCCGAGCGGCCGATGCTGTTCTGCGGGGCGGGCACGCGCGGGGCGCACGACGAGGTCATGGAGCTGGCCGCGCGGGTCAACGCGCCCGTCGGGCACGCGCTGCGCGGCAAGGAGTGGATCCAGTACGACAACCCCTTCGACGTGGGCATGAGCGGCCTGCTCGGCTACGGCGCCTGCCACGACGCGATGCACCGCGCCGACCTCGTCGTGCTGCTGGGCACGGACTTCCCGTACGACAACTTCCTGCCGCAGGCCAACACGGTGCAGGTGGACATCGAACCGACGCACCTGGGGCGGCGGACGGTGCTCGACCTGGCCGTGCACGGCGACGTCGCCGAGACCATCCGCGCGGTGCTGCCGCACGTCGAGCAGAAGCAGGACCGCAGCTTCCTGGACCGGATGCTGCGCGAGCACGCCGGTCAGCTGGAGCGCGTCGTCGAGGCCTACACCCGCAACGTCGAGACGCAGGTGCCGATCCACCCGGAGTACGTCGCCGACGTGCTCGACGACCTCGCCGCGGACGACGCGGTGTTCACAGTGGACACCGGGATGTGCAACGTGTGGGCGGCCCGCTACATCACGCCGAACGGGTGGCGCCGGGTGCTGGGGTCGTTCGTGCACGGGTCGATGGCCAACGCGCTGCCGCAGGCCATCGGCGCGCAGATCGCCGAACCGGAGCGCCAGGTCATCTCGATGTCCGGCGACGGCGGGCTGGCCATGCTCCTGGGCGACCTGCTGAGCCTGCGCACCCACCGGCTGCCGGTGAAGGTCGTGGTGTTCAACAACTCCTCGCTGGGCATGGTGAAGCTGGAGATGCTCGTCGACGGGCTGCCGGACTTCGGCACCGACCACGAGCACGTCGACTTCGCCGCGATCGCCGCGGCGGCGGGCATCCACTCGGTGCGCGTGGAGAAGCCGGCCGAGGTGCGTGAGGCGCTGGCCGACGCGCTGCGGCGCCCGGGGCCCGCGCTGGTGGACGTGGTGACCGACCCGAACGCGCTGTCCATCCCGCCGCGGATCACCGGTGACCAGGTGAAGGGCTTCGCGCTGGCGGTGAGCCGGACGGTGCTGTCCGGCGGTGTCGGCAAGATGATCCAGCTCGCCCGCAGCAACCTGCGCAACGTGCCGCGCCCGTGAGCGCGGGGTGCCGGGCGCCCGCCCGGTGTCTCGCGACCGGGGCCGTCGGTGCCCCGGCGTGCGGTGCCGTCTGACCGGCGCGAGCCCCGCGCACGCGCGGGAGGGCGAGGCTCGTCGGGGTGAACCGCGAGCGGTGGCCGACCCGTCCCCACGGGGCCGGTGCGGCGCCGCCCGCCGTGAGCGCGGCCCTCCGGTGACCTCGCCCGGCTCCGTCGTGCGCGCGACGCGGGCCGCGGCGGCCTGCCGCGGTCCCACGGGCTGGGACGAGTGTCGCGGTGTGCGCTGTCTTCCCCCTATCGGTTGGTTTTTCCGGACGAACACGTCTACCCGAGCTGGGTGTACTCCATCCCGGCGAAGGTGCCTCGATTGGGGGGAGATGCGTAATACCCATCCGCCAATATCCGATGTGTAGCGGTGCCTACCGGGTCGGCCCGGAACGGGCGACTCGACCGGATGTCGTACAGGTGATGGGGTGGTGACGCAGTGTGGACATCCGGGCAGGATGGGATCATGACAGTCAGTCCCACGGTGCGTCGCCGCCGCCTCGCTGCCGAGCTGCGGCGACTGCGGGCGCAAGCGGAGGTCACCCAGCAGCAGGCCGCTGCCCACCTCGGGTGCACGCAGGCCAAGATCGGGCGGTTCGAGACCGCGAAGCGTTCACCGTCGGTCGGCGACGTCTCGGCCCTGCTGGACTTCTACGGGGTCGAGGGGTGCGAGCGGGACCAGCTGATCAACCTCGCGCGCGATGCCCGGAAACGCGGTTGGTGGCACTCGTACAGCGATGTCCTGCCCGAGTGGTACGAGACCTACGTGGGTTTGGAGGCGGAAGCGTCGTCGATCCACACCTACGAGTCCGAGGCCATTCCCGGGCTGCTCCAGACGCGCGAGTACGCGTACGCGATCACCAAGGCCACCCTGATCAAGGCGAGCGACTCGGAGATCAGCCGGCGGGTCGACCTGCGCATCCAGCGCCAGCAGCGGGTGACCGGTGAGAACCCGTTGGAGCTCTGGGCGGTCGTGGGGGAAGCCGCGCTGCGGAGGCGGGTCGGCGGCCCCGGTGTGCTGCGTCGCCAGCTGGAGCACCTGCTCAAGCTCGTGCAGCTGCCGCACGTGACGTTGCAGGTGATGCCGCTGGACGCGGGAGCGCACCCGGCGCAGGCCGGACCGTTCGTGATCCTGCGGTACTCGAACCGCATCGACCCGGACGTGGTCTACCTGGAGACGCACGTGGGCGGCCTCTACCTCGAACGCGAGGTGGAGCTGGCCAACTACATGACCATGATGGACCACCTGCGTGCGCACGCGGTCGATCCGGACGGCTCCGTCGAACTGATGCAACAACGCATAGGGGAGTTGTAGATGGCGAACATCACCGACTGGCGCACCAGCACGCGGACCCAGGGGCAGGGCCAGTGCGTCGAGGTCGGCTTCGGGGTCGGTTGCGTCGGGGTCCGGGACACCAAGAACCGGGCCGCCGGACAGATCACCGTTGCCACGCAGCGCTGGCGGGAGTTCGTCAGCAGCCTCAAGCACGGCTGCTTCGACACCGTCTGATCCCGGCGCCGGGGGCGCGACCGGGGCTTGCCGCCCGGTCGCGCGTCCCTCGACGTCCTCGGGTGGGCGTGGCGGTGCGGACGGCGCCGCCACCGGTGGGTCAGCGCCGTTCCAGGAACGGTTCGAGGAGCCCGGGCAGGGCCTCGGCGGCCAGCGCCAGGCCGTCCGGTTCGGACACGTCGTGCACCTCGTAGACGCTGCTGCCCGCCGCCGTGGTGGCGCCGATCGTCATCAGGCCCGCCCGCCGCTGGAACAGCGTGCGGCTCACCCGCCAGCCGATGATGCCGTCGCGCTGCAGCACGACGGTGCGCCGGATCCCGCTGCCCGAGCGGGAGACCAGGTACCGGTCGGTCAGCTGGTGACCGAGGTTGCGGTAGGCGTCCACCGCGAAGCCCAGGGAGACCAGGACGGCGAGGACGCCCACGGCGACCGCGGACCACACCGGGATCCAGCCGAGCACCGCCGGCACCACCGCCGCGGCGACGAACGGGACCGCCGCCAGCAGCGCCCAGGTGGTCCGGCGGCGCAGCGCTGCCCGCGGGTGCCGTCGCAGCGGGACGTCCGCCGGCGGCTGCGGTTCGCGCAGCACCGCCGCTGCGGTCTGCTGCACCGCTGCCCGGGGGGCCGGGGGCATCAGCGTCTTGTTGTCCGGCTGGTTCTGCTCCTTCTCCCGCTTCAGGCCGGTGGCCACGGCCGCCAGCCGGGCACCGCCGGACCAGCGCAGCAGCAGCGGCTCCACGACCTCGACGCCGCGCAGCCGCCGTTCCTCCAGCGACACCGACCGCGTGGTGAGCAACCCGCGCCGGACCTGCAGGGTGTCGCCGCGGTCGCGGCTGAGCCGGAAGCCCCACCACATCTCCAGCGACAGCGCGAAGGCACCGACCACGCCGACCAGCACGGCCAGCACGGCGGCCGCCGCGACGACCAGCCACAGCGACGTGGTCCGCACGGTCTCGCCGATCGCCGCGAAGACACCGACCTTGGCCAGCAGCTGCTGGAACGACCCGACGGCCGAGGCGATCGCGCCCCAGACGATCAGCGCCAGCGACACCGAGAGCGAGGAGTAGGCCAGCCACGCCGGGTTCAGCCGGGCGAGGGTGCTGCTCGACCCCGGCTCGGCGTCCGCGGTGTGCACAGTGGACGCGTCGCCGAAGAGCAGTTCGTGCCGCAGGGATTCGGCGGCCGCGCGCGGGATCGCGTCGAGCTTGAGCTCGCTGCTGTCGCCCGCCTGCCCGCCGGTGCCCACCTTGACCGTGGTGATGCCGAAGACGCGGTGGCTGGGGCCCGCGGTGAGGTCGACGCTGCGGATGCGTTCGCGCGGGATGGAACGGTGGTTCCGGGTGATCGCGCCCTTGCGCAGCTCGAAGCGCTCCGGGGTGATCCGGTACCAGGCGAACCACCAGTCCACGGCCACCAGCCCGGCGATCGCCAGCGCACCCGCGAGCCACAGCGCCGCGGTGATGAGCACGGCGGGGACCGGGACCCCGGTGATGGCCATGATCCCGACGGTCGGCACCGCCGGTGCCAGCACGAGCAGGCCGACGGAGGCGATGGTCTTCGGGTCCTGGCGGCGCCACTGCCCGTCGATCACGGTGCTCACGTCGCGTCTCCCGGGGTCGCTTGGGTGGTGGCGGTGAGCTGCTCGACGACCTCCCGGGCGGTCGCCCGGTCCAGGCCGTCGATCGTCAGCGGCCCGGCCGCGGACGCCGTGGTCACGGTGACGCTGGAGAGGCCGAACAGCTGCTGCAGCGGCCCGCGCACGGTGTCCACGGTCTGGATGCGCGACATCGGCGCCACCCGCCACTCCTGGCGCAACCAGCCCGCCGCCGTGTAGACCGCGTCGTCGGTGACCTCCCAGCGGTGCACCCGGTACCGCCACTGCGGCATGACCAGCACGTAGGGCACGCCGAGCACGGCGACCACCACCAGCGCCAGCAGCAGCCAGGGCCGCGCGGGCGGGATGAGCGCCGCGGTCACGGCCAGCGCGACCAGCGGCGGCAGGACCAGGACCAGGGCCTGCGTCGTCCACCAGCCGATGGCGCGGCGTTCCACGCGGTTCCGCGGTGGTCGGAGGCGGATCCCGGCGGTGCTCGCGTCTGCCACGGTCGGCCCCTCCTCGTGGTCGGCTGGCTGCGCGGGCCATTGTCGCAGCCGGGTCGTGTCGTTCGCGGTCGTGCTGTGCGCCACGGCGTCCTCCTACAGCGTTCGCACCTGCGGCCAGATCTGCGCCCAGTCGCCGATCCGCCCGGTGGCCAACCACACGTCGACCTCGCCGTCCGCGACCAGCTGCACGTCGGTGAAGTGCTCCTGGAACAGCTTCGGGTCGCCGACGACGAGCACCGAGTCGACGTGCTCACCGGGCGGGCCGAAGTAGCCGTAGCCCCGGTTCGGGCTGAAGACCTCCGGCAGCTCGTGCTCCGCCCGGCCGACCTCCACCATCGCGGCGATGATGTAGCTGTCGCCCACCACCGCGGTGTGCGCCCGCTGCTCCGGCGGCAGCGCGGTGTAGGCGGCCGAGGTGTCGCGGGCGACCTGCTCGGAGTCCGGCGCGCCGAACAGGCTGGACAGCGTGGTCGAGGCGACCAGCATGTAGCCGGCCAGCGCCGCGGAGGCGAGGTACGGGAGCCACGCCGCCCACCCCCAGCGGGGCGGCGTGGCCTCCCGGCGGCGCTGCAGGTGCAGCACCCCGGCCGCGACCACCACGCCGTAGAGCCCGACCAGGTAGTACGGCCGCCCGGCGGTGGCGACGAAGAAGACGTAGAGCAGGACCGTGGCGACTCCGAAGAACCGGTACGGCCGCAGCTCGGCCGAGCGGAACAGCGCCCACAGCCCGAGGAGGAACAGCGCCGTGCCGACCACGCCGGCGTAGAGCACCAGCGTGACGGCGGTGCCGCTGCGGCCACCGGACAGCATCGGCGACTCCCGCGCGACGACCTCCGCCATCTGCAGCTGCGGCCAGCCGTGGGAGGCCTGCCACAGCACGGTGGGCGCGGCGATCACCAGCGCGGTGCCGACCCCGCCCCAGAACATCGGCCGGCGCAGCACGTCGCGCGGGCCCACCAGCAGCACGCCGATGAGCAGCGCCACGCACAGCAGCGCCACCTGGACCTTGGTCTGCGCGGCGATGCCGAGCACCACGCCGAACACCAGCAGCAGCCGGTCGTCCCCGTTCCCCGCGCGGTGCGTCCGGATCCAGCGCACCAGCAGCCAGGAGAGCACCAGCCACTGCAGCGGTTCGAAGGTGTAGGGCGTGATCCAGTGCCCGACGAACGCGATCCACAGCCCCGTCGCGCCCGCCCCGGCGGCGAGCACCTGCGCCCGGCGGTCCCCGCCGAACTCGCGGGCGAGCAGTGCGAACACCACCACGCCCGCGGCGGTGGCGAGCACCGCGGGCAGGCGCAGCACGACCATCGACCCGGGCGCGATCCAGTCCATCGCCGCCGCGATGAGCGGGGCGACGGGCGGCTGGTCCACGTAGCCCCAGTCGGGGTGGTACTTGCCGGCCGCGAGCATGTAGACCTCGTCGATCCAGTAGTCGCCGAACGCGCTCGTGACGAGGTGCGCGACGGCGACCAGGCCGGCGATGGTGAGCACCGGCCACGTGGCCAGCGGTCGCAGCCGGAGCTCGGCCGGCGGGCTGGCCGGCGCCGCGAGCACTGCGGATCCCATGGTTCCCCCAAGGTCGGTCGGAAGGTCTGGACCCATTCCACCCGCGGGCGGCGCCCGATCGACACGGCGCTTGGTCGAGCGTGGGGGAGCCGGAAGTCGGCGATCGCGCGGCGGCGGTGCAACTTTCGTCTACTCCCGGTCGACGGGAGTGGGTGTTCGCGCTGGTTCGCCGCCCGCCGCCGTCTACCGTGGTCGGGGTGAGACGTCCGTTGTGGCGGCTGCTGTGGAACGACAAGCGCGAGGCCGCGTTCGACGTGGCGCTGGTGCTCGGCATGGTCCTGCTCGGCCGCGTGCTGCTCGTGCTGTACCCCACCGACATGCCGGTCGAGCTCTACGACTGGGCCGGTGGGCTGTGGCTCAGCGACGTGGTCATGTGGGCCCTGGACGTCGCGATGCTGGCGCGGCGGCGCTACCCGCTGGTGTTCATGACTCTCGTCGCGGTGCTGTCGGTCGCGCAACCGCTGATGATCGAGTTCGGCCCCGGCGCGCTGTTCTACGTCAACCTGCAGTCCGACCCGTGGGTGCCCGCGCAGGCGCCGTGGGCGGTCTACGCCGCCGTCGTCTACACCGCGGGCCGCGCGCAGAAGTTCTACGCCTGGGACCTGATCGGCATCGTCACGCTGGTCAGCGTCCGGCCCTGGGCCGCCCCGTCGAGCGACGTGGTCGTGGCGGGCGTGGTGTGGACCCTCTTCCCCGCGGTCCTCGGGCTGTACATCAGCGCGCGCCGCCGGCTGGTCGGGGCGCTGCGGGAGCGCGCGGAGCGGGCGGAGCGGGAGCAGGAGCTGCTCGCCGAGCAGGCGCGGGCCGACGAGCGGGCCCGCCTGGCCGCCGAGATGCACGACGTGGTCACGCACCGGGTGAGCCTGATGGTGCTGCAGGCCGGCGCGCTGGGCGTGATGGCCAAGGACCCGGAGACCCGGAAGGCCGCCGAGGAGCTGCGCAGCAACGGCTGTGAGGCGCTGGAGGAGCTGCGCGAGCTGGTCGGGGTGCTGCGTCGCGGCTCGCCCGAGGAGGACGAGCGCGACGCCCCGCCGACGAGCGTGCCGGACTTCACCGAGCTGATCGGGCAGTCCGAAGCGGTCGGGGTGCCCGTGGAGTACACAGTGGAGGGTGATCCGGCGGAGGTCTCCGCCGCGGTCGGGCGCACCGCGCACCGCGTGGTGCAGGAGGCGCTCACCAACGTGCACAAGCACGCGTTCGGTTCCCGGGTGAGCGTGCGCCTGCTGCACAGCGACGACCGGTTGCGCCTGGTGGTGCGCAACACCGAGCCGCCGGACCCGGTGGCGCCGGAGCTGGCCGACAGCGGCTCCGGGTCCGGGCTGCTCGGCCTGCAGCAGCGGGTCGAGCTGGTCGGCGGCACGTTCCGGGCCGGGCCCACGGACGACGGCGGGTTCGAGGTCGATGTGATACTCCCCGCGTACGTGCCCACGGGACAGGCGGGGAACGACGATGGCTGAGCCGATCCGGGTCGTGGTGGTCGACGACGAGCCGATGGTCTGCGCGCACCTGCGCACCATCCTCGGGTCCGCGGAGGACATCGAGGTCGTCGACGACGCGCAGGACGGGGCGGCGGCGGTGGAGTCGGTGGTGCGGCACCGGCCGCGCGTGGTGCTCATGGACCTGCGGATGCCCGGGGTCGACGGCCTCACCGCGATCGAGCGGATCTGCAAGCTGCCCGACCCGCCCGCGGTGGTCGCGCTGACGACCTTCGACGCCGACAAGTACGTGCTGCGCGCCCTGCGCGCCGGGGCGGCCGGGTTCCTGGTCAAGTCGACCCCGCCCGAGGACCTGATCGGCCTGGTGCGGGTGGCGGCCGACGGGCACACCGTGCTGTCCCAGGAGGCGAAGAAGCGGCTGCTGGCGGCCTCGGCCGAGGAGCAGCGCGCCCGGAACCGGGCCGTCGAGCTGGTGCGGGACCTGACCGAGCGCGAGGTCGAGGTGCTGACGTGCCTCGGGGTGGGGCTGTCCAACGCGCAGATCGCCGAGCGGCTGTACCTGTCCGAGGCGACGGTGAAGAGCTACGTGTCCCGCCTGCTGGTGAAGCTGTCCTGCGCCAACCGGCTGCAGGCCGGGTTGCTGGCCTACGACGCCGGGCTGGTCCCGAAGTGACCCGGCCACTGCGCCAGGGCCGAGAGCTTGAACGATCAACTGGGCCAAGCTCCACCGATTGGCTCTGGAATATTCCACCGAAGATCAGATAGACCAGAGGGAGCACGTTCCACGAGGGTGGTCGGGGCCTGGGAACGTGCTGGCCATCGGTTCGGGGCCGATGGCGCCACCGGTCGGAGGGGTCCGGCCGTCATCGGGGGTGTCCCCGGCGCAGTTCGGGGTGCGCCGGGGACACTTCTCCCGCTGCGGACCAGAGCCGCCGCGCTTCACCCGGTTGGCCAGGGGGCGTCCGGACGGCGCAGCGGGCCCGCGCCCGCTGGCCGCAGCGGCGGGTGGTCCCGCCGACGTTCCTCCTCGTCACGTCGATGAACAGCGCAAACGCCCGGTCGTAATGGGTAAAACGGCAAATGTTGATCCTTTTCCGGCCGGTGTCGGCGTGGTTATCGTTCCGACCGAATCAGTCGCTGTGCGTAACCACCGGGTGGAGGCAGGCCGCCCGGAGCGGTGACCAGCGACCCGCACACGAGGAGAACACGATGGTCGATGCCCCACGTCGCCTGGCCCGGTTCGCCGGGGTCACCGCGATCGCCGTCGCAGCCCTTTCCGCGACCTCCGTCGCGCAGGCGCAGCCCGCGCAGCCGGCGGACGTCAACCCCCACGTCATCGGTGGCGAGGACGCCGACATCGCCGACCACCCGTTCACCGTCGCGCTGGTCACCCCCGACGGCCAGCAGTTCTGCGGTGGATCGCTGGTGGCCCCGGACAAGGTGCTCACCGCCGCGCACTGCACCGACGGCTCGCAGCCGTCCGACATCAACGTGGTCAGCGGCCGCACCGAGATGAGCTCGTCGGAGGGGACCACCTCCGCGGTCACCGACATCTGGGTGCACCCGCAGTACCAGGACGCCACCCAGGGCTACGACGTCTCGGTGCTCACCCTGGAGGCCCCGGTCGAGGAGACCCCGATCGAGCTGGCCACCGCCGACGACCCGGGCTACGCGCCCGACTCGGAGGCCACCGTCCTCGGCTGGGGCCTCACCTCCGAGGGCGGCCAGCAGTCCGACCACCTGCAGAAGGCGACCGTGCCGGTGACCTCGGACGACACCTGCTCCAGCGCCTACGGGGAGTACGACCCCGACGCGATGGTGTGCGCCGGCCTGCCGGAGGGCGGCGTCGACGCCTGCCAGGGCGACTCGGGCGGCCCGCTGGTGGTCGACGGCAAGCTGATCGGCGTCACGTCGTGGGGTGAGGGCTGCGCCCGTCCGGGCAAGCCCGGCGTCTACGCCCGCGTCGGCGCCTACTACGACGACATCCAGGCCCAGATCGGCTCGTCCAGCACGCGCTGACCGGACCTCACTCCCACCGAGGGCCGCGGGCACCAGCCCGCGGCCCTTCTCGCGTCCTGGGACCGACCCGGGGTCGACGCACCTTCCCCGGAGTGGGACGTCTGGTTCCCACCGGAGTCGCGGCGTCACGGGGTCCGGCGGTGGAGCCAGACCGTGAGGCCGAGGTCGGGGTCGGTGTGTTCGGTGGATCCCGGGGTGGGGGCGGGGATCTCGCCGATGTCGGTGGCCAGGACCGCGGCGGCGATCTCCTCGGCGTGCTCCAGCAGGGCGCGGCGCACCTCGCCGGTCGCGTGCCAGCGCAGCACGATCCGGTCGGTGATGTCGAAACCGTCCTGCTTGCGGCAGTCCTGCACGAAGCGGACCACCTCGCGCGCCAGCCCGGCCCGGGCCAGTTCCGGCGTGATCGCGGTGTCCAGCGCGATCGTCACCGCCCGCTGCGAGGCCACCGACCACCCGGTGCGCGGTGCCTCGCTGACGAACACGTCCTCCTCGGTCAGCGGTGCGACCTGGCCGTCGACCTCGATGCGGGCGGTGCCGGACCGCAGGTCGCGGGCCAGCTGGGCCGGGTCCGCGGCGGTGACCGCGGCCGCCGCCTCCTGGGTGCGCCCGCCGAACCGCTTGCCCAGCGCGCGGAAGTTCGGCTTGACCGACACGTCCAGCACCTCGCCCGCCGCCTCCAGCGGTTCGATGCGGCGCACGTTGAGCTCGTCGGCCAGGTCGGCGGCCAGGTCCGGCGGCAGCGCCGCGCTGACCAGCGCGCGGGCCAGCGGTTGCCGCACCTTGATCCCGCTGTTGCGGCGCGCCGCCCGGCCCGCCTCCGCCAACCGCCGCTCGACGTCCACATCGGACAGCAGCTGCTCGTCGACCAGCCCGGGGTCGGCGCACGGCCAGCTCGCCAGGTGCACCGACTCCGGCGCCTGCGGGGAACCCGGCCGGACCGCGTCCTGCCAGACGCGCTCGGTGATGAACGGCACGAACGGCGCGAGCAGCCGGGTCAGCACGTCCAGGCAGTGGTGCAAGGTGCACAGGGCGTTGCGGTCCCCGCCCCAGAAGCGCGGTCGCGAGCGGCGGACGTACCAGTTCGACAGGTCGTCCACGAACTCCGCCAGCAGCCGCCCGGCACCGGCGGTGTCGTAGTCCTCCAGCCGCGCGTCCACCTCCGCGGCCAGCCGGTGGAGCTGCGCCAGGACCCAGCGGTCCAGCACCGGGCGCTGCTCGGGCGGGTCGGCGTCGGCGGGGACCCAGTCCACCAGCGCGGCGTAGCGGGTGAAGAACGCCGCCGTGTTCCAGTAGGTCAGCAGCACCTTGCGGACGATCTCGCGCAGCGGGCCGTGCCCGACCCGGCGCGCCGACCAGGGCGATCCCGTGCAGAGCATGAACCAGCGCAGCGCGTCCGCGCCGTGCTCCTCCATCAGCGGCAGCGGCTCCAGCACGTTGTCCAGGTGCTTGCTCATCTTCCGCCCGTCCTCGGCGAGGATGTGCCCCAGGCACACGACGGTCTCGTACGCGGAGCGGTCGAACAGCAGGGTGCCGATCGCCATCAGGGTGTAGAACCAGCCGCGGGTCTGGTCGATCGCCTCGCAGATGTACTGCGCCGGGTAGCTGCGCTCGAACTCCTCGACGCTGCCCGGCCGGTGCGGGTAGCCGAGCTGGGCGAACGGCATCGACCCGGAGTCGAACCAGGCGTCGACCACCTCGGGCACCCGGGCGGCGGAGCGGCCGCAGGTGGGGCAGGGGAACTCGATCGCGTCCAGGTACGGGCGGTGCGGGTCGAGGTCGGAGAGGTCCTGCCCGGTCCGCTCGCCCAGCTCGGCGCGGGACCCGATCGCGGTGACGTGCCCCTCCGGGCACCGCCACAGCGGCAGCGGTGTTCCCCAGTAGCGCGAGCGGGACAGCGCCCAGTCCACGTTGCCGGCCAGCCAGTCGCCGTAGCGGCCGTGCTTGACGTGCCCGGGGTACCAGCGGGTGCGCTCGTTCTCGCGCTGCAGCGCGTCGCGGACCGCGGTGGTCTTCACGTACCAGGCCAGCTGCGCGTAGTACATCAGCGGCGAGTGGCAGCGCCAGCAGTGCGGGTACTGGTGCTCGAAGGTCGAGTAGTGCAGCAGCAGGCCGCGGCGCTGGAGGTCGTCGACCAGCACGACGTCGGCGTCCTTGAACAGCATCCCGCCGACCAGGTCGACCTCAGGAGCGAACCGCCCGTCCGCGCCGATCGGGTTCACCACCGGCAGCCCGTGCGCGCGGCAGACCGCGAGGTCGTCCGCGCCGAACGCGGGAGCCTGGTGCACCAGGCCCGTGCCGTCCTCGGTGGAGACGTACTCGGCGAGCACCACGCGGTGCGCGTCCGGGACCTCGACCAGGTCGAACGGGGGCCGGTAGCGCAGACCCGCCAGCTCGGTGCCCGGCAGCGTCGCGAGCACCTCGCCGTCGGCGCCCAGCACCGCCTCGACCAGCGGTTCGGCCACCACGAAGGTGCCCCGCACGGTGCGCACCAGCTGGTAGGCCACCTCCGGGTGCACCGCGACGGCGGTGTTGGACACCAGCGTCCACGGGGTGGTCGTCCAGATGAGCAGGTCGACGTCGTGGTGCCCGGCGACCGGCCCCTCCACCGGGAAGCGCACGAAGGCCGACGGGTCCTGCTTCGGCGCGTAGCCCTGGGCGACCTCGTGGTCGGACAGGGTCGTCTGGTCGCGCGGGCAGTACGGGGCCACCCGGTAGTCCTCGACCAGCAGGCCCGCTTCGAAGATCCGCTGCAGCGCCCACCACACGCTGTCCACGTACTCCGGGGACATCGTCCAGTAGGCGTGGGAGAGGTCGATCCAGTAGCCCATCCGCCGGGTGACCGCCTCGAACTCGCCGACGTAGCGCTGCACCGACTCCCGGCAGTGCGCGTTGAACTCGGCGATGCCCATCCGCTCGACGTCCGGCTTGCCGGCCAGGCCCAGCTCCTTCTCGACGGCGAGCTCCACGGGCAACCCGTGGCAGTCCCACCCGCCGCGCCGCGGCACGCTGAAGCCCTTCATCGTCTTGAACCGCGGCACGACGTCCTTGAACGCCCGGGCCTCCACGTGGTGGGTGCCGGGCAGGCCGTTGGCCGTGGGCGGACCCTCGTAGAACACCCAGCGCGGGCCGTCGGCGGTCTGCGCCAGGCTGCGCTCGAACACCTCGTGGGCGCGCCACCACTCGATGAGGTCGCGCTCCACCGCGGGCAGGTCGACCGCGGTGTCGAGCGGGCGGAACGGCGATCCAGGCGAACCCATCTTCACATGCTCACACCGCTCGGCCCGGCTGACACCGCGGACGGGCGGACGGAGGAGCTGCGCGGGGTCCGCACCCCCGCTGTACTGTTCAGTAGGCCGGGAGGAGTCGATGCGCCAGGGAACGGAGCAGGAGGAACGTCGGGTGAAGACGGAACCCGTCACGGCCGAACCAGCGGGCAGCGCGCCCAACGTGGTCAAGTCGGCCGACCGCGCGCTGGTCATCCTGGAGCTGCTCTCCCGGGGCAGGCACCGGCTCAGCGACATCGCCGAGACGCTGCGGCTCCCGCTGTCCAGCGTGCACGGGCTGCTCGGCACCCTGGTGCACCGCGGTTTCGCCGAGTTCGACCCGACCACCCGCACCTACGGGCTCGGGCTGAAGGCGTGGACGGTCGGCCAGGGCTACACCGGCCACCGCGACATCGTCGGCCTGGCGCTGCCGCTGATGGAGCAGCTGGCCGCGGAGACCGGGGAGACGGTGCAGCTGTCCAGGCTGGACGGCATCGAGAACGTCTACATCGCCATCGCCGAGTCGCCGCAACCGATGAAGCTGGTCTCCGCGGTGGGCATGCGGCTGCCCGCGCACGCCGACGGCCTGGGCAAGGCGCTGCTGACCGGGCTGTCGCAGGAGGAACTGGTGCGCCGCTACCAGGGCGTGGAACTGGAGCGGTTCACCGAGAACACCGTGTGCGAGCTGCCCGAGCTGCTGGCCGAGGTCCAGCAGGCCCGCGCCCGCGGCTACGCGGTGGACGACGAGGAGTACATCGTGGGCTGCCGGTGCGTGGCGATGCCGATCCACGACCACTCCGGCGCGGTGGTCGCCGCGCTGTCGGTGTCGGCGCCGACCCCGCGCTGCGGCCCGAACTGGACCGAGGAGACCCGCGAACCGCTGTCCAAGGCGGTCGCCACCATCGAGCAGCAGCTGCGCCGCTGACGCGTCAGCCGAACTGGACCGAGCGCGTGGCCAGGCCCCACCAGAAGCCGTCGACGGCCACCTGCTGCGCGGTCAGGTCGTCGCCCGCGGCGCCGAGCGCCACGAAGTGCTCGGTGCGCGGGTGCGCCAGGCGCGCGGCCGGGGCCTTGCGCTCGAAGTCCAGCAGGGCGTCGACGTCGTGCGCCGCGAGCGCCCGCTGACCCCAGTCGTCGAACTCCACCGACCAGCTCGGGGTGCCCGGTTCGCGCAGCGCCGCGAGGTTGGAGGTGAAGAAGCCGCTGCCCACGATGAGCACGCCCTCGTCGCGCAGCGGCGCCAGCGCCCGGCCCATGCGCACCAGCCGCTCCGGCTCGAGCGTCGGCATGGAGACCTGCAGCACGGGCACGTCGGCGTCCGGGTACGTCTCCGCCAGCGGCACGGAGGCGCCGTGGTCGAGGCCGCGGTCCGGGAAGTCCCGCACCGGGGTGCCCGGACCGCGCAGCAGGGCGCGCACGCGGTCGGCGAGCTCCGGGGCACCGGGCGCGGGGTACTGGACGATGTGGTAGCGGTCCGGGAAGCCCCAGGAGTCGTGCACCAGGGGGGACGGTGCGGGTGGCCCCGATGGCCGGCGGCGCTTCCTCCCAGTGCGCCGAGACGACCAGGACCGCGGTCGGCCCCGGCATCCGGGCCGACCAGGCGGCGAGCTGGCCCGGCCACTCCGGGTCGTCGGCCAGCGGCGGCGAGCCGTGGCTGAGGTACGCGGTCGGCATCCGGGACATCGGGCCTCCTCGTCCGAATTCGAACGAGCTGGGCTGCCGGGCATGGGCGGACCGCGCTGGCTGGACGACGAGGAGGTGGCGGCCTGGAGCACCTTCCTGGAAGCGAGCAACCTCCTCGCCCGCGAGGTCGAGCAGCAGCTGCGCGAGCAGGTCGGGCTGTCCCACCCGCAGTACGAGATCCTGGTCCGGCTCTCCGCCGCGCCCGGCGGCGAGCTGCGGATGACCGAGCTCGCCCAGCAGGTGGTGACCTCGAAGAGCGGCCTGACCTACCAGGTCACCCAGCTGGAGAAGGCCGGCCTGGTGCGTCGCCGCACCTGCGAGTCCGACGACCGCGGCGTGCACGCCCTGCTCACCGAGGAGGGCCGGGAGAAGCTGCGCGCCGCGGCGCCCGGGCACGTCGAGGCGGTCCGCGCGAACCTCATCGACCTGCTCGACCGGGACCAGGTGCGCGCCCTCGCGACCGGGCTCGGCGCGGTCACCCGCCACCTGCGCGGGGCCTGACGCGGAGGGGCTTGCTTCGCGGTGTCCGGCCGTGGAGGGTCGGGGAGCTGCCGACCGCGCCGGCTCCACCCGGCCTCGACGGTGCCGGGGCGGCAGCGTGTGTCGAGACGCGAAGGAGCGAGATGAGGTTTCTGAGGTTGGGCCCCGTCGGGGCGGAGCAGCCGCACGTGGCGGACGACCGGGGCCGGCTGTTCGACCTGCGTCCGATCACCGCGGACGTCGACGGGGCGTTCCTGGCCAGCGGCGGTGTCCAGCGGGCGCGCGCGGCGCTGGACGCCGGTGAGCTGCCCCCGGTCGACGACCCCGGGGACGGCAGCGGCCTGCGGGTGGGGGCCCCGATCGCGCGGCCGATGGCCGTGCTGTGCATCGGCCAGAACTACGCCGCGCACGCCGCCGAGTCCGGTTCGGCGCCGCCCGAGGTGCCGATCCTGTTCTTCAAGCACCCGAACACGGTCGTCGGGCCCTACGACGAGGTGCCGGTCCCGCGTGGTGCCGAGCAGGTCGACTGGGAGGTCGAGCTCGGCGTGGTGATCGGCCGGCGGGCCCGCTACCTGGACAGCGTCGAGCAGGCGCTGGAGTGCGTCGCCGGCTACGTGGTGGCCAACGACGTCTCGGAGCGCGCCTTCCAGAAGGAGCACTCCGGTGGGCAGTGGTCCAAGGGCAAGTGCGCCGAGGCGTTCAACCCGGTCGGCCCGTGGCTGGTGCCGGCGGACGAGGTCGCCGACCCGCAGGCGCTGCGGCTGCGGTCGTGGGTCAACGGCGAGCCCCGCCAGGACTCCACCACCGCGGACATGATCTTCGGCGTCGGCGAGATCGTCCGCCACCTGTCGCAGTACATGACGCTGGAACCGGGCGACCTGGTCAACACCGGCACCCCGGAGGGCGTCGCCATGTCCGGGCGCTTCCCGTACCTCAAGGCCGGGGACGTGCTGGAGATGGAGATCGACGGCCTGGGCCGGCAGCGCCAGCGGTTCACGCAGGCCTGACGCGGCACGGCCCGGCACCTG
The DNA here is from genome assembly GCF_013410345.1 of Saccharopolyspora hordei. Lineage (NCBI taxonomy): Bacteria > Bacillati > Actinomycetota > Actinomycetes > Pseudonocardiales > Pseudonocardiaceae > Saccharopolyspora > Saccharopolyspora hordei. Next base: position 5,364,215 of record NZ_JACCFJ010000001.1, on the reverse strand, counting down.
GCGTGCCGGGCCGTGCCCCGGTCGGCGTGCACTGAGGACGAAGCAGGCCGACCTGGTCTGCGGCAGCGTCCTGGTCGGCGTGCGGGGCGAGAACCCGCTGTCCGATGTGGACGTCCTGGAGTGGCGGCGCAGCGGGCTGAGCCTCGTCACGAACCTGCCGGCCGCGCAGCTGCCGGACCGTCCGGTGCTCGCCAGCCAGCTGCACGCGCTCCCGCTCGTCATCCCGGCCAGCGGGCTGATCTCCGGGTTCCTGCGCGGCTGGTTCGGCGCCGACTACCGGGACGAGCTCGACATCGCCGCGGAGATCGACGACGTGCGCTACGGCTTCGACCTGCTCCGCTCGGACCTGCTGCACGGCTGCATGATCGTCACGCGCGGGGTGGGCGAGGCGGCCGACGACGGGCGGTTGCCCGAGGGGCGGGGGCTGCGCACCGTGGAGCTGGTCAGCGACGTCGGGCCGGAGATGCACGTGCTGGTGGGGGCGTTCGCCCGGCGCGGCGAGCGGCAGAACCACGCGCCCGACCACCCGCTCAACCTGCTGTGGGCGGCGTTGGAGCTGGAGAACGCCCGGTGGAAGCGCGGGGAGCACCGCCCCGCGGCGGCGTCCTGAGCGCGCCACGCTCGGCCGTTCGGAGCAAGCTGAACGTGAAAGTCTTTCAATTCTGCTGACGGGTGGCTAGCGTCCGGGTCGCGAAGATCCACCGGGAGGACCAGCCATGCCGCGACGCCCGCGTTCCACCGCCGTCCTCGCCGCCGTGGCAGCGGCGGCGTCCCTGCTGGTCGTGCCGCCCGCAGCGGCCGACCCGGTCCCCGCGCCGGCACCGGACCACTGCCGCGAGCAGTGCCACCACGTCCTCCCGCCCGGGCAGAACGGCAGTGCCACCTTCGCCGAGCTCGTCGCGCACATGCTGCTGGGCACCCGCCCGCCGCACTCCGACGACCAGCTGGGCCGGTACGACGCGCTCGCCGGCGGCTACCGGGAGCTGACCACCGCCACCATCGAGGAGTTCTTCCTCGACAACTCCTTCGGCGTGCGGCCCGACGACGTCGAGCGCACCTACCAGCCGCGCGAGGACGTCACCATCGTCCGGGACAAGACCGCCGGCATCCCGCACATCTACGGGACCACCCGGTCCGGCACCACCTTCGGCGCGGGCTACGCCACCGCCGAGGACAAGCTGTTCCTCATGGACGCGATGCGCCGGGCCGGCCGCGGCGAGGTGACCCCGTTCGCCGGTGGGGCACCGGCGAACCGCGAACTGGAGCAGCGGTTCTTCGCCGCCTCGCCCTACACCGAGGAGGAGCTGCAGCAGCAGATCGACGCCGTCGCCTCGCGCGGCGAGCGCGGGCGGCAGGCGCTGGAGGACGCCCAGTCCTACGTGGACGGCATCAACGCCTACATCGAGCAGGCGCACCGCGGCCGCTACTTCCCGGGCGAGTACGTGGCCACCGGGCACGTCGACCCGATCACCAACGAGGGCACCATCGAGCCGTTCGAGCTGACCGACCTCGTCGTGCTGGCCTCCCTGGTCGGCGCCCAGTTCGGCGGCGGTGGCGGCGGCGAGGTGCAGAACGCCATCGCCCGGATGTCGCTGCACGAGCGGTTCGGCCCGGAGCGCGGCGAGCAGGTCTGGGCCGCCTTCCGCGCGGAGGACGACCCGGAGGCGATCAGCACGATCCACGACGGGCGGTCGTTCCCGTACGGCGTGGCACCGGAGCACCCGGAGGGCGTGGTGCTGCCGGACCCCGGCTCGGTGGTCGAGCAGCAGCTCGTCTTCGACCCCACCGGCTCGGCCACGGAACCCGCGGACCAGTCCGCCCAGCCGGAGAGCCGGAACCCGCGACCGGCCACCGACGACCCGGTGGAGAGCCTGCGCGGCCTCTTCGACGACGGCCTGTTCCCGGAGGGGATGGGCGAGCCGCGCGGGATGTCCAACGCGCTCGTCGTCTCCGGCGCGCACACCGAGAGCGGCCACCCGGTGGCCGTGTTCGGGCCGCAGACCGGCTACTTCTCGCCGCAGCTGCTGACCCTGCAGGAGCTGCAGGGCCCCGGCATCTCGTCCAAGGGCGCCTCGTTCGCCGGGCTGAGCTTCTACACGCTGCTCGGCCGCGGTCAGGACTACGCCTGGAGCGCCACCACCGCGTCCCAGGACATGATCGACACCTACGCCGTGGAGCTGTGCGAGCCGGACGGCAGTCCGGCCACTGTGGAATCCAACGCGTACCTCTTCCGCGGTGAGTGCGTGCCGATGCAGGTGGTGGAGCGGGAGAACGCCTGGGAGCCCAACCTCGGTGACGACACCCCCGCCGGCTCCTACCGGCTGGCGGTGTTCCGCACCAGCTACGGCCCAGTGACCCACCGCGGCACCGTCGACGGCAAGCCGGTCGCGTTCGCCCTGGCCCGCTCGACGTTCCTGCACGAAGTCGACTCGATCATCGGGTTCCAGGAGTTCAACGACCCGGCCGCGATCACCTCGCCGGAAGCCTTCCAGCGGGCGGCGCACGACATCAACTTCACCTTCAACTGGTTCTACGTCGACGCCGACCACACCGCCTACTTCAACTCCGGCGCCAACGTGGTCCGCAAGCCGGTGGTCGACCCGAGCATGCCGATCGCCGCCGACCCGGCCTACGAGTGGCAGGACTGGGACCCGGTCGACAACACCGCCGCCTACGCCCCGTTCGAGGAGCACCCGAACTCGATCGACCAGGACTACTACGTCAACTGGAACAACAAGCAGGCGCCGGGGACCGCGGGCGACCGCGCGGAGAAGGGCGCCGTGCAGCGCGGGGACCTGCTCGACACCCGCGTCCGCGAGCGCATCGAGCACGGCGGGACGTTCGACCGCGCGAGCCTGGTGCAGGCGATGGCCGACGCGGGGGTCACCGACCTGCGGGCGGAGCGCGTGCTGCCGGACCTGCTGCGGCTGATCGACCGCGAACCGGTCACCGACCCGCGGACCGAGGAACTCCTCACCCGGCTCCGCGCCTGGCTGGCCGACGGCGGCCGGCGGGTCGAGACCGAACCGGGCAGCCACCGCTACGAGCACGCCGAGGCGATCGCGCTGATGGACGCGTGGTGGCCGCTGCTGGTGCGCGGCGAGTTCGAGCCCGCGCTCGGCACGCCCGCCTACGAGGCGCTGACCGACGTCATGCAGGTCAACGAGTCGCCCTCCGGCTGGCAGAACGGCGAACCGGGCCTGCACGTGGGGCAGGGCCACCAGGGCTCGGCGTTCCAGTTCGGCTGGTTCGGCCAGGTGTCCAAGGACGTCCGGGCGGTGCTCGGCGAGGAGGTGCCGGGCGGGTTCGGCGCACCGCTGTGCGGCGGCGGGGACCCGACCGCGTGCCGCCAGGTGCTGCTGGACACCCTGCGCCAGGCGGCGGAGGTCCCGCTGGAGGAGACCTACCCGGGTGACGCGGACTGCGCGGCCGGTGACCAGTGGTGCGCGGACGCGCTGGTGCACAGCAAGATCGGCGGCATCGCGCAGGACACGGTGAGCTGGCAGAACCGCCCGACGTACCAGCAGGTGGTGGAGTTCCCCGCGCACCGGCCCCGCTGACGGCTCGCGAAGACCACCTCCCCGGCCGGTGCACCGGCCGGGGAGGCGTGCGAGCATCGCGGTGACGACGAACGGGAGGGCCACGTGGGCGATCTGGGTGCTGTGCTGAGGCGGGTCGACGACATCCGGGACGACCTCACCGCGCTCTACCAGGACCTGCACGCCCACCCGGAGCTGTCCTTCGCCGAGCACCGCACCGCCGCCGAGGTCGCGCGGCGGCTCGACGCGCTCGGCCTGGAGGTCACCACCGGGGTGGGCGGCACGGGCGTCGTGGGCGTGCTGCGCAACGGCGACGGGCCGACCGTGCTGCTGCGCGCGGACTTCGACGCGCTGCCGGTGCAGGAGCAGACCGGCCTGGACTACGCCAGCACCCAGCGCGGCACCGACCCGGACGGCAACGACGTCCCGGTGATGCACGCCTGCGGGCACGACATGCACGTCACCTGCCAGCTCGGCGCGCTCGACCTGCTGGTCACCGCGCGCGAGCAGTGGTCCGGCACGGTGGTCGCGGTGTTCCAGCCCGCGGAGGAGATCGGCGCGGGCGCGCGGGCGATGCTCGACGACGGCTTCCTGGACCGCTTCCCGCGCCCGGACGTGTGCCTCGGCCAGCACGTCTTCCCGTTCCCGGCGGGCACCGTGGGCCTGGTCGGCGGGCCCAGCATGGCCGCGGCCGACGGGCTGAAGGTCACCATGTTCGGGCGCGGCGCGCACGGGTCGCAGCCGGAGAACGCCGTCGACCCGGTGGTGATGGCCTCGGCGACCGTGCTGCGGCTGCAGACCGTGGTCTCCCGCGAGGTCTCCGGCCGGGACACGGCGGTGGTCACGGTCGGGTCCATCCGGGCGGGCACGAAGGACAACATCATCCCCGACCAGGCCGAGCTGCGGGTCAACATCCGCACCTTCGACGGACGGGTCCGCGAGCGGGTGATCGAGGCGGTCAAGCGCATCGTGCGCGCCGAGGCGGCCGCCTCCGGCGCCGAGCGGGAACCGGAGTTCGAGCCGCTGCACAGCTTCCCGCTGCTGGTCAACGACGAGCAGGCGACCGAGCGGACGGCGCAGGCGCTGCGCGAGCAGCTCGGCGCCGACCGGGTGCTGGCGCTCGAGCCGGTGACCGGCAGCGAGGACGTCGGCCTGTTCGGCGAGGCCGCCGGGGTGCCGACCTGCTACTGGTTCTTCGGCGGCGTCGAGCGCGGCAAGTACCTCGCGGCCCGCGAAGCGGGCACGCTGAGCCGCGACGTCCCCTCCAACCACTCGCCGTTCTTCGCCCCGGTGGTCGAACCGACCCTCACCACCGGGGTCACCGCGATGACCACCGCGGCCCTCGCCTGGCTCGACAGCCGCTGACCGCGGCCCGTGCGGGTGCGGCGCCCGACCGTGCGGGTGACCCGGGCACGCCGGTCCGCGAGTCCGCCGAGCTGCGCGGGGGAGTGGTCAGGTCGACGGCGTCGACCTGACCACGGGCCCGGTCCCCGTGCTGCGCACGCCGACGGGGTGGTCGCGCACGCGGACCGGGGCGTCGGCCTCGGCCCCGGGGCCACGACGGCGGTCGGGTGCGGCGCCCCGGCCGTGCTCGCCGCCACCCCACCGGCGAGCACCTCGGCGCGTCAGGCGCGGTCGGCCAGGGCCTTGTCGAGGATCTCCAGGCCGCGGTCGATCTCGGCGTCCGAGGCGGTCAGCGGCGGGGCGATGCGGAACGTGCCGCCCATGCCCGGCAGCTGCACGATGTTCATGTGCAGGCCGAGCTCGGCGCACCGGCGGGTGACGGCGGCACCCAGCTCGTCGGCCCCGCGCTCCTCGTCGACCAGCTCCAGCCCCAGCAGCAGGCCGCGGCCTCGGACGTCGCCGACCACCGCGTGCTCCCGGGCGAGCTCGTCCAGCCCGGCGCGCAGCCGGTCGCCCAGCTCGCGGGCGCGCTGGTCGAGGCGGTCGCGGACCAGCACGTCCAGCACGGTGCCGCCGACGGCGGCCGGGAGCGGGTCGTTGACGTGCGTGGTGAAGAACAGGAACCCGCGGTCGTGCGCCTCCTGCTCGATCTCGGCGCTGGTCAGCACGGCCGCCAGCGGCAGCCCGGCGCCGAGCGTCTTGGACAGGGTGAGGATGTCCGGGACGACGCCGTCGCGCTCGAAGGCGTACCAGGTGCCGGTGCGGCACAACCCGGTCTGGGCCTCGTCGAGGACCAGCAGCATGCCCCGCTCGTGGCACTTGTCCCGCAGCGCGGCCAGGTAGCCCGGCGGCAGGTCGATGACGCCGCCGCTGCTCAGGACCGGCTCGACCAGGCAGGCCGCCAGGTTGCCGGTCGACTGGGCGTCGATGAGGTCGAAGCCGAGGTCGAGCTGGCGGCGCCAGTCCAGGTTCCCGTCGGCGTCGGTGATGTCGGGGCGGAAGCGGTCCGGGACCGGCAGCGCGAAGTTGCCGGGGGCGGTGGGGCCGTAGCCGGTGCGCCCCGCGCTGTAGGTGGCGCCCGCGGCGGCCTGCGTCATGCCGTGCCAGGACCGCGCGAACGACACGACCTCGTACCCGCCGGTGACCAGCTTGGCCATCCGCAGCGCGGCCTCGTTGGCCTCGGCCCCGGTGGTGAGGAACACGGCCTTGTCCAGCGGCGCGGGCAGCGTCCCGGTCAGCCGCTCGGCGAGGTCGAGCACCGGGCGGCTGAGCATCCCGCTGTAGAGGTGGTCGAGGCGCTCGGCCTGCTCCCGGATGGTCGCGACGATCTCCGGGTGCGCGTGGCCGAGGATCGCGCTCATCTGCCCCGAGGTGAAGTCGAGCAGCTCGCGGCCGTCCTCGGTGACGATCGTGCTCCCGGAGGCGCGCGCGATGGTGTCGGGGCTGAAGGAACCGCCGCCCGAGTAGCGGATCAGGTGTCGTTCCCGTGCGTTGTCCATGCGCCGACGCTACGAACGCCTCTCGCGGCCCGTCCACTCCCCACCCCCAGAAGCGCAGCCCAACGGTCGTGAGCGCGCAAGCCGCCTGGAGCCGGTCTCCCCACTCACGACGGCATCGGCGCAGGTTGGGGGTCGTGAGCGCGCAAGCCGCCTGGGGCCGGTTTTGCCGCTCACGACCGTATCGGCGCTGGTCAGGGCTCGTGAGTGCAAATGCCGCCTGGGGGCGGTCTTGCCACTCACGACGGTATGGGCGCTGGTCAGGGGTCGTGAGTGCGGGAGCCGCCTGGGGGCGGTTTTCGCGCTCACGACGGTATCGGCGCTGCCCAACGGTCGTGAGTGCGCATGCCGTCTGGGGGCGGTCTTGCCCGCTCACGACCGTATCGGCGCTGCTTAACGGTCGTGAGCGCGCAAGCCGCCTGGGGCCGGTTTTGCCGCTCACGACCGCATGGATGCTGGTTGGGGGTCGTGAGTGCGGGAGCCGGTTGGGGGCGGTTTTGCCGCTCACGACCGCATGGGTGCTGGTTGGGGGTCGTGAGTGCGCAAGCCGGTTGGGGCCGGTTTTCGCGCTCACGACCGACTGGGGGTCAGTGGGGGCGGCGGTGGCGGGCTGCGACGGCGATGGTGGGGCCGGCGAGGAGGAGGGCGGCGGCGCCGATGCCGCCGACGAGCCAGAGCGCTCGGGTCGCCGGGGCCGGGTCCGCCGCGGCGGGCTTCGGCACGGCCAGGTCCTCCGGCGGGGGCGTCGCCGGCGGGTCGGTGTTGGGGATCGTGGTGACCGCGGCGAACGGGTCGACCACGCCGTAGCCGACCAGCTCGTTCGGCAGCGGCGTCGACGGGTGGTCCGCGGCGCCGATCAGCCGGGCGGCGACCTCGGGCGCGGACAGCGCCGGGTGGTAGGCGCGCACCAGCGCCGCCGCACCCGCCACGTACCCCACGGCCAGCTCGCTGCCGGACGAGACGCGGTGCCCGGCCCCGCGCGGGGCGACGCCCACCAGTTGCTGCGCCGGGGCGGCGATCGCCGGGTCCGCGCCGTACGACGCCGACCGCACCGGCCCGTCCGGCCCGACCGGGGCCACCGCCAGCACGCCGGGGATCCGCGCCGGGAACGCGAGCTGGCCCCGCTTCGGCACCGCGGCGGGCGCCACCACCAGCACGTCCCGCTGGGCGGCGTGCGCGACGGCGGCGCGCAGCTCCGGGACGTCCAACGTGGCCACCAGGCCGACCGCGACCACCCGGGCACCGCCGTCGACCGCGGCCCGGATGCCGCGCGCGATGTCCCGGGCCAGTGCCGCGTGGTCGAGGACCTTCGGCGGGTCGTCGTTGACCCGGACCGGGAAGATCGTGGCGCCCGGCGCCACCCCGGCGAACGGGACGTGCGGGTCGCTGCTCGGCCGGGCCGCGATCAGCGAGGCGAGGAACGTGCCCCGCCCGAAGCAGTCGTCGTCGCCGGGACCGCCCCGCAGGTCGGTGCCCGGCAGCACCGCCCCGGCCAGCGCGGGCGCGGCCGCGCTCACCCCGGTGTCGACCACGCCGACGACCACCTCACCGCGCGTCAGCGACCACGCCCGGTCCGCGGCCATCCGCTGCTGCGCCCACGACATCGTCGTCACCGGGGTCTCCGACGGTGGCGTGCACTGCCCGACCGGGGGCTGCGCGGCCGCGTGCGGCGCGCCCACCGCGGTCGCCAGGACGCCCAGGACCGCCCCCAGCACGGTGGTCCGCAGCCGAGCCCTCATGCCGGTTCCTCCGTCCAGCCGATCTGCAGCCCGATCCCGTCGCGGCGGGTCACCAGCACGCCGCGGCCCGGCGGCAGCTGCCGGCCCCGGGCCCCGTTGAGCAGCGGCAGCTCGTTGGCCGGCATCGACAGCGCCAGCTCCGGGGTGTTCGACTCCTGCAACCGGCGGGTCACCGGCTCCATCGAGGTCCGGCTCGACCCGGCGGCGGCGCGGGCCATCACCAGGTGCAGGCCGATGTCCCCGGCCTGCGGCACCAGCTCCACGAGCGGGTCGAACGGCCCGCCCATCGGACCCAGCAGCAGGTCGTAGTCGTCGACCAGCACGAACACCTCCGGCCCGCTCCACCAGTCGCGACGGCGCAGCTGCGCCGGGGTGATGTCGGTGCCGGGCACCCGCTGCTTCATCTCCTCGGCCAGCTGCCGGACCGCGGCCTCGGCCGCCGGTGCGGACACCGCGGCGGCGCGCCGGTAGGCGTCGGGCACCGACTCCAGCAGGGTGCGGCGCGGGTCGACGACCAGGACCTGCGCCTCCTCCGGGGAGTGCGCGGCGGTGATGGCCCGCGCGATGAGGCGCAGCGCCGCCGTCTTGCCGCTGCCGCTGTCGCCGACGATCGTCAGGTGCGGGCGTTCGGCGAAGTCGTGCCACACCGGCTGCAGGTCGAGCTCGCCCGCGCCCAGCGCCACCTTCGGGCCCGGCTGCGGGGCGGGCAGGTCCGCCGCGGGCAGCACGGCGGGCAGCATCCGCACCACCGGCGCCCGGCGGCCCGGCCAGTGCTCGGCGACCGCCGCGCACAGCTCCTTGGTCGCCTCGGCGAGGCCGTCGGTGCCGGCCACCCCGTCGATGCGCGGCACCCCGGCCAGGAAGTGCCTGTGGTCGGCGGTCATGCCCCGGCCCGGGACCTGCGGCACCTCCGCCGCCTTGCGCATGTTGATCATCGAGTCGATCGAGTCGCCGAGCCGCAGCTCCAGCCGCGTGCCGAGCTGGTCGCGCAGTGCACTGTGGACGTCCGACCACCGGTTCGTGGTCAGCACCAGGTGCACCCCGTAGGCGAGGCCGCGGGCGGCGAGCGCGCGCAGCGCCAGGTCGTGCTGCTCGAACTCCGAGCGCAGCGCGCCCCACCCGTCCACGACCAGGAACACGTCGCCGTGCGGGTCGTCGGCGAACTCGCCCTTCGCGCGCCGCTCGCGGTAGGCGGCCATGCTCTCCACCTCGTGCTCGGCGAAGACCTTCTCCCGCTCCGCCAGCAGGGTCTGCACCTCGGCGATGGTGCGCGCCACCCGCTCGGTCTGCAGCCGCCCGGCCACGCCGCCGACGTGCGGCAGGCCGTCCAGCGCCGACAGCGTCCCGCCGCCGAAGTCCAGGCAGTAGAACTGCGCCTCGGCCGGGGTGTGGGTGAGCGCGATCGACGTGATCAGGGCGCGCAGCAGGTTGCTCTTGCCGGACTGCGGACCGCCCGCGATGCCGACGTGCCCGCCCGCGCCGGAGAGGTCCACCACGTGCAGGTCGCGGCTCTGCTCGAAGGGCTTGTCCACCACCCCGACCGGCACCACCAGCCGACCGCAGCCCGGCCAGCCGGACGCGGTCAGCCCGCGCTCCGGGTCGGGCAGCAGCGGCGGCAGCAGCTGGTCCAGCGACGGCGGGTCGGCCAGCGGCGGCAACCACACCTGGTGCGCGGGCGGACCGCCGTGCTCGACCAGCTTGTCCACCGCCACGGACAGCACCGACTCGCCGGTCTCGGTGTCCTGCGGCGCGGGTTCGGGCGCCGGCTCGGGTTCGGCGGGGACGGGCAGCTTGCCCACCCCGAACGGCACGACCTGTCGCCGCACCTCCTCCTGCCGCTGCTCGCGGGTGCGCCTGCGGTGCGGGCCGGACACGTAGGCGGCCTTGAACCGCACCAGCGTCGCCACGTCGCTGCGCAGGTAGCCGTTGCCGGGCGCGCTCGGCAGCTGGTAGGCGTCGGGCACGCCGATCACCGAGCGGCTCTCCATCGCGGAGAACGTGCGCAGGCCGATGCGGTAGGACAGGTGGCTCTCCAGCTTGTGCATCCGCCCGTCCTCGATGCGCTGGCTGGCCAGCAGCAGGTGCACGCCCAGCGACCGGCCCAGCCGGCCGATCATGACGAACAGCTCGCCGAAGTCCGGGTTGGCCGCCAGCAGCTCGGAGAACTCGTCGACGATCACGAACAGCGTCGGCAGCGGGTCCAGCGGCGCACCGGACAACCGCGCCTTCTCGTACTCCAGCAGCGAGGAGTAGTTCCCGGCCGCGCGCAGGAACTCCTGGCGCCGCACCATCTCGCCGTGCAGCGCGTCCTGCATGCGGGTCACCAGCGGCGCCTCGTCGGCGAGGTTGGTGATCACGGCGGAGACGTGCGGGAGCCGGTCCAGGCCGAGGAACGTGGCGCCGCCCTTGAAGTCGACCAGCACGAAGTTCAGCGTCTCCGACGAGTGCGTCATCGCCATGCCCAGCACCAGGGTGCGCAGCAGCTCGCTCTTGCCGGAACCGGTGGCGCCGATGAGCAACCCGTGCGGTCCCATCCCGCCCTGCGCCGACTCCTTGATGTCCAGCTCCACCGGCGCACCGCTCTCCGAGATGCCGATGGGGATCCGCAGCCGGTCGCGGGTCAGCCCGGTGCGCGTGATCGACGCCGGGTCCCAGCTGTCCAGGTCCGAGACGCCCAGCAGCTGCGGCAGTTCGAAGTTCGCCACCATCGGCTCGGCCACGTCGGCGGTGCCGCCCAGCCGGTACGGCGAGATGGTCCGCGCCAGCGTCGCGGCCTTCGTGGTGGACAGCAGGTCCGGGGTGCACAGCGTCGTGCGCACCTCCTGGCCGGTGCGGTCGGTGCGCACCATGTCCACCTGCTCGGCTGTGACGTCCAGCCGCAGCGTGGTGCGCCCGGCTCCGCCGCCGAGCGCGTCGGAGACGTCGAGGACCACGGAGTTGTGGTAGCCGGTGCCGGCCAGCCGCGACTCCGACGGCACGTGGACGCCGTCCAGCACGACCACCACGTAGGGCTCCTCGGGGCTGGGCGAGGACGCCGCCTCGAACCGGCCGCGCTCGCCGAGCTCGGCGTCGAGCAGCTCGGTCAGCGCGTCCACCCCGTCGGCCAGCAGCCGGACCTGGCCCGCGCCGTCCTGCTCGACCGGGTGCTGCGCGTGCGGCAGCCACTTCACCCAGTCCCACAGCGGGATCCGGTCGGGCGCGGCGCACACCACCACCCGCAGGTCCTCGGGGGAGTGGAAGGTGACCAGCTGGGCCAGCAGCGCGCGGGTGACCCCGCGGATCGCCTCCTGGTCGCCGTTGAACCGCACCTTGGCGAAACCGCGCAGGAACACCGAGGTCGGCAGGCCCGGGACCGTGCTGTGCGCGTTGATGAACCGGCGCAGCGCCCGCGCCGACAGCGGCTCCAGGTCCGAGATCGGCTTGGTGTGCAACGGGGTCATCCGGACCGCCAGCCGCTGCGGTCCGGTGCCGATGCGCACCTCGGCGAAGTCGCCGTGCGCGGCCCGTCGCTCCCACAGCCGGCCGGTCATCGCCACCGACCACAGCGCGTTCGGGTCCGGGTGCCGCCAGGCCAGCGACTCGCGCTGCTTGGCCGCCGCCGCCCGCACCTGGGCGCGCACCTGCCCGAGGTAGCGCAGGTAGTCGCGCCGCTCGCCGCGCATCTTCTGCCGCCGCTCGGCCCCGCCGCGGGCCAGCTGCACCAGGAACACCAGCAGCGCCATCGCCATCATCAGGCCGAACATGCCCATGCCCAGCACGGGGTTGCGCGGTCCGATGTAGATCAGCATGAACACGCCGCTGCCGAGCATCATCGGCAGCACCATCAGCGAGGACAACCAGTCCCGGCCGACCGTCTCCGGCAGCGCCGGGGGTTCCTGCAGGGACAGCTCCCCGCTCGGCATCTCCGGCGGCTGCTCCCGGTTCGGCCGGCGGAACAGGGTCGTGGTCATCGCGGTCGGCTCCTCGCTGGACGGTGCGCGGTGCACCTGCCACACGTCCCGACCCCGCCGGGACGTTCAGTCGCGGGCGCTTGAACCGCGGGGCGGTGCGCGGCCGTGGTGGGGGCATGGCGGCGACGAACTCGAACGGCGCGACCACCGCGCACTCGGCCCCGTCGGCCCGGTCCGCGCACTCCTCCGGCGGTTCCGGGGAGATGTGCCGGTTGACCATCTGCGGGCCGACCTCGCGGGTGGAACTGGCCGTGCCCGCGCACGTGCCGATCTCCGACCTGATGCCGACCGTCCTCGGGCACCTCGACCCCGCGTTGGCCACGTCCGGGCTGGCGCACGGCGGCTGGGTGCTGCAGCGGCTCGGTGAACCGCCGCTGGACGAGGACCACGGCACCGCCGCGGCCGGGTTGTACGACGGCGACGTGCTGTACCTGCGGCCGCGCGACGACCAGCTGCCGCTGGCCGCCTTCGACGACCTGGTCGACGGGATCCACACCGGACTGTCCACCCGCACCGACAGCTGGCGCCCGGCGCTGACCCGCCGGGTGTGCCTCGGGCTCGCCGCGCTGTGCGGGTTGCTCGCGGTGCTGGTCACCACGTTCGCCGGCAGCGGCACGGTGACCGCGGTCAGCGGCGCGGCGGTCGGGCTGGTGCTGATCGGGGGCGGTGCGGCCCTGGTGCGGCTGCTCGACGAGCGCAGCGGTGCGCTCACGCTCGGCGTGGTGGGCGTGACCTCCCTCGGTGTCGCGGGTCTGGCGGTGCCGGCCGGGTCCGCGCCACCCGCCGCGTGGTTCACCGTCGCCGGGGCGCTCGCCGCGTCCGCGGTCGTGGCCGCGGCCGCCGTGCTCGCGCGGGCCGCGCTCGGTCTGGCCCGGGCGGGGTTCCTCGCCGTCGCCTGCGGGGCCGCGCTCACCGCGCTCGGCTGCCTCGTCGGGCTCCTGTTCGGACTCCGACCGCACGAGACCGCCGCGGTCGTCGTCGCGATGGTGCTCGCGGTGACCCGGGCCGTGCCGCAGCTGGCCACCTGGCTCGCCGGGCTCGTCGCCGAACCGGTGCCGACCACCCCCGAGGAGTTCCAGCAGGGACTGGATCCCCTGCCCAGCAAGGACGTCCTGGACCGGGCGGCGGTGGCGGACGCGCACCTCACCGCGTTCCTGGTGGTGCTCGGCGCGGTGAGCTCGGGGGCGCTGCTGGTGCTCACCTCGCACCTGGCGTGGGACACCGCCGCGCTCGGGATCGTCGTGGCGACGCTGCTGCTGCTGCAGGCGCGCGAGCTGCGCGGCACCTGGCACCGGGCGGCCGCGCTGGTGCCTGCCGCCGCGGCCCTGGTCTCGGTGCTGCTGCGCTGGGTCGTCGACCTGCCGCTGCTCGGCCAGGTGTGCGTCCTGGTCGGACTGCTCGGCCTGGCCGGGAACGCGCTGGCCGGGGCCCAGGTGCTGCCCGGCAGGCGGCTCGTGCCGCGCTGGGGCCGCATCGGCGACGTCGTGCACTGGGTCTGCGCGCTGGCCGTGCTGGCGCTGGTGCTCACGGTGACCGGTTTCTACGGCGCTGTGGCCACGTGGCTGTGAACCCCGCCGGTCGCGGGAGCCGTGTTCGGTGCAGAAGGGAGGGCGTGCATGTACGGCAGGCGTGAGCAGGTCGAGGCCCACTCGTTCCTGGTCGGCCGGATCCTCGCGGCGGTGCTGCGCACCGACCCGGACGACCCGAACCGGCCGCTGCGGCGCACCACCGTCGGGATGGCGGGCGGCGTCGGGGTCGCCGTGCTGGTGATGGGCATCGTGCTCGTCGTCAGCCTGCTCACCGGGATGGGCAGCGGCGCCTGGCGGGAGGAGCCCGGTTTCCTCGTCGTGGACACCGGTTCCGGCAACCGGTACATGCTCGTCGACGGGCGGCTGCGCCCGGTGCTCAACTACGCGTCGGCCCGGCTGCTGGCGGAGGGGGAACCGCCGGTCGCGAAGGTCGACGGCGCGGAGCTGGCGGACTTCCCGAAGGGAGCGCCGATCGGCATCCCGGGCGCCCCGGACGCGCTGCCCTCGCCGACCGCGGGCGGCCAGCCGTGGACCGTGTGCGCGGGGGTGCGGCCCGACGCACCGCGGGTGGCGGCGACCGTCGGACCGCTGCCCGGGGCGACCCCGCTGGGTGCGGACGAGGCGGTGCTGGTCCGCGTGGGGGACCAGCACCACCTCGTGTGGGCGGGCACCCGGCTGCGGATCACCGCTCCGTGGGTGCCCCGGGCGCTCGGGCTGGACCCGAGCGACGCCGTCGAGGTCGACTCGGCGTGGCTGAACACGCTGCCCGCCGGGCCCGACCTCGGCGCACCGCCGGTGCCGCACGGTGGCGCCGGGCCCACCGTCGCCGGTCAGCCGACCGTGGTCGGCCAGCTCGTGACCGCACCCGAGGCGGTCGGCGACACCACCTTCGTGGTGGACCCGGGCGGCCTGGTGCCGGTCTCGCGCACCGTCGCCGCGCTGATCGGCGCGGACCCCGGCCTGGCGCTGCCGCCGACCCTCACCATCACCCCGGCGCAGCTGGCCGCGCAGGACGTGCTGCCCGCTCCGGTGTGGCAGGCCGAGCTCCCGCCCCAGCCGCCGACCCCGATCGACCTCGACCGCCGCGTGCCGTGCGTGCGGTGGACCGCGGACGAGGTGGAGGTGGTGTCCGCACCGGACCTCACCGGGGCCACAGTGGACAGTCGCATGGCGGGCGTCACCCGCGACGGGCGGGTCGCCGACCTCGTCGACGTCCGCCCCGGTGCCGGGTTCATCGCCCGCACCCGCCCGGCACCCGGCGTCCCCGGGGCCGGCGTCTACCTGATCACCGAGGCCGGGGCGAAGTACCCGGTCGCCAACGAGAGAGCAGCCGAGGCCCTCGGCTACTCGGTGGACACCGCGGAACCGGTTCCCGCGGACCTGCTCGCCCTGCTGCCGACCGGACCGGTGCTCGACCTGATCGGCACGTCGCAGAACGCAACGGAGGAAGGATCCCGATGAGCCAGTACGGGTACGACGACGGAATGCTGGTGCAGGTCATCAGCGCCACCGACACCGCGCTCGGCCAGATGCGCAACCTCAACAGCGCGGTCCAGGGGATCGGCGGCCAGCTGCCCACGGTCAACAACTCCACGTCCGGCATGAAGCTCGCGCAGCTGCTCGGTGAGTGGAGCACCGACTACAACCGGATCGTCGGGGAGCTGGAGAACCTCAACGCCAAGGCCCAGGCCCTGCTGCAGACCAACCGCAACGTCGAGACCGAGACCGGCGGCGCGGCCCAGTAGTCCCCTCCAGGAACCCGGAGCGAAAGGAAAGCGGATGACCGCGTTCAACGTCAACCACGCCGGCTACAGCGACGTCAACCAGCAGCTCGTCCAGGCCGTGCAGACCCTCGGCACCGTCCTCGACGACCTCAACAAGTCGCTGAAGAACATCCCCGAGGCCTCGTGGGGCGAGGCGCAGCCCATCTGGTTGGAGCACCAGAACAACTGGAACCGCTCCTACCAGGCGATGACCGAGCGGATCAACCTCACCTCGGTGTCGTCGATCAACATCCACGAGATCTTCCAGAACGGCGACAACACCGGGGCACGGATCTTCGCCCAGTGACCCGCGCAGCGGCATCGGCACCCCTGTTGACGGCCTGACCGGCCGAGCGATTCGTGGAGGAGATCTCGGTGAAGGAGACGGAGCAGCCCGAGACCGGGACCGTGGTCGAGGTGACGGCCGTGTCGGTGTCGCTGCCGGTGGAACGACGACGGCTGGTGCCGGGGGCGCCGGGGCACGGCTCCCCCGGCGGGCCGCGGGGCGAGACGACCGAGCACGCTCCGACCGACTCCGGGTTGCCGCCGACGGAGCCGACCACCGAGCAGCCGGTCACCGTGGTCTCCGGCCCGGCGGGCGTGGTGGTCCGGCGCGAGGAGACGGTGTCGCGGACCACCGACCCCGGTGTGGAGCCCGTGGAACGGGGCACGCCGGCGGAGACCGTCCACGCGCCGAGGGCGCCCCTGGTGGCCCCGCTGCTCCCGCGCGAGCCGGGCTACGCGGAGGACGTGTCGGTGCCGGCGACCGAGGGCGTCCCGGTCGAGCCCGGCTACGCGGAGGACGTGTCGGTGCCCGCGACCGAGGGCACCAGGACCGAGCCGGTCGTGGCGCAGTCGGTCCGGGCACCGTTCGGCGAGGTGGTGGAGGACCCGGTCTCCGTCCCCCAGGAGCGTCTCCCGAGGACGGTCGCGCTCCCGGTCGTGCAGCCGTCCGGGGAGCAGGTGCTCTCGCCCGAGCAGCGAGCGCGCCACGCGCCGGAGGAGCGCCTGGCCACCCCCCAGGACCAGCAGACCTCGTCGGTGCCGATCACGCAGTCCTACGCGGGCGGCCAGTACCCGCCCGGCACGCAGTACCCGCCGGGGACGCAGTACCCGCCGGGGACGCAGGGGACCGGCGGTGGGTACTCCTTCCCCGGCGTGTCGGGTCCGACCGGCGTGCCGAGCACGAACGGGGACGTCGGGCCCGACCCGAACATCCAGTTCGACGAGGGCCAGTACAACCAGCTCATCGCGGTGATCGCGGAGATCAGGAGCAGTGCCCGCGGGGCGACCTCGCACGGCGGCACCTACCTGGACTCCGAGCTGCAGCTGCAGCCGAACGGCCAGACCTGGGAGCCCGCGACGAAGCTGGTCAAGTGGGGCTCGGCCTTCGGCGGCACGGTCGAGACCGAGAACAAGAACCTGCGGAAGGCGCTGTCCCAGTTCGAGGACGCGCTGGAGAAGGCCAAGGAGGTCTTCAAGGAGACCGACGACCTCGCGGCCTACGACGCCACGAAGTTCACCTCCGAGTACCCCGGGTTCAGCGGCGGCGGCACGTCCGGCTTCCCCGGCACGGTCTGACTGGAGCCAGCGATGACGGATCCCATCGGCGAACCGGAGCCGATCAAGGGCGACGACACCTCCCGCGCGACGTTCGACCAGGTGCTGTTCACCGTCACCGGCGAGGGCACCGACCTCCAGGGCGTCCTCGACGCCGGGGGCGGGGCAGAGCAGGGCTGGTTCACCGAGTCCGGCAGCGCGAAGCCGGGCAGCGAGATGACCGACGACAGCCAGGCGGGCGGCACCGGGTACAGCTACCACGCCTGGGACAAGTGGTACGTCTCGGTGGACATCAACCAGACCGCGCTGGGCAACTGGTCCAAGGCCGTCTCCGAGATGGACGAGCTGACCGATGCGCTGGAGGCCGCCAACCTCGGCCTGATGAACGTCAACCGGCTGCGGGAGGCGAAGGAGTCCGTCGACCACTACGTCGAGTGGCTGGCCACCCAGCGCGACACGCTCCAGCAGTGGGTCACCAAGCTCACCAGTGACGACTCGGCGTTCAAGGGCAAGGCGGCGTACGCGCTCAAGCAGAACGTCTCCAGCCTGCTGGACACCGTCGACAGCCTGCACGAGCAGATCGCCGAGGAGCGCCAGACCTCCGCGGGGCTGCAGAAGGCCGCGGAGGCCGCCGCGAACTTCGGCAAGGGCATGGCGGCCGCGTGGTCGAACTTCAGCGACTACCTGAAGACGGTGGTGCAGGACACCGTGAACGCGGTGCGCACCAACGTGGCCACGTACATGCGGGGCAAGGGCCTCTTCCACGGCACGCCGAACTACGCACTCGACGTCCTCGCGATGCGGGGCCGGGAGAAGGCCGAGGAGTACATCACCAGCGTCGTCAACAGCTACCGCTCCGACGACAACCTCGGGCCCGCTGTCCCCGAGGGCGCGGTCGGGATGCTGCCGGAACACCTGGTGTTCTACATGCCCGACGCGAGCGTGGAGCCCAACGCGGTGCCGTTCACGCCCCACCCGCTCCCCGAGGGCTTCCCGGTGCTGTCCGGTCCGCTGGGCAGCCAGTCGACGTGGAACGACTTCAACGCCAAGATCAGCGACCACGTCCGCAAGCAGATGGAGCCGCTCGACGAGTTCGCGCGCCAGCAGCTCGACGCGCTGCGGGAGGGCTACGAGCAGACGAAGTCCTCGCTCGAGGAGCTGGAGACCCCGACCAGCACGCCCGGTGGCGGCGCCGGCGGGGGCACCACCACCCCACCCCCGTTCGGGAGCATGAACGTCCCGCCGCCGGGGAACGGCGGTGGCGACCTGAACCTGCCACCCGGGAACGGGGGCGGGGACGTGAACCTGCCGCCGCCCGGCAACGGCGGCGGGAACGTGGACCTCCCGTCGGGGAACGGCGGTGGGAACGTCGACCTGCCCGGTGGTGGGGGGAACCTGGACTCGCCGCCCGCGAACGGCGGTGGGAGCGTGAACCTGCCGCCGCCCGTCGGCGGTGGTGCGAACCTGCCGTCCGCCGGTGGCGGCGGACTGGACGTCCCGCCCGCCGCTGGCGGCGGTGAGCTGCCTTCGCTCGGTGCTGGGGGAGGCCAGTCGCCCGGGGGCGGTGGCACACCGGCGCTCGGGGGCCCGGGTGGTTCCTCGACCGGTGGGCCGATCGACATCCCGTCGCCGCCGAGCGGTGGTGGGGTGCCGGTGGTCCCGCCGAACGGGATGGCGGGCCTGCCGGGCACCTCCGGACCGGGTGGCGGCTCCAGCGGGACCCGGCTGCCCCGCCAGGTGACCGGGACCGGCAACGACCCGTTCGACCCGGCGTCGCCGGGCGGCTCGGCGAACGTGCCGGGCGGTGCTTTCGACCCGCCGGGCGGCTCCGCGAACCTGCCTGGTGGGGCTTTCGACCCGCCGGGTGGGACTGCGAACCTGCCTGGTGGGGCCTTCGACCCGCCGGGTGGGACCGCTAACCTCCCGGTGGGGGGCTTCGACCCGCCCGGTGGCTCGTCCGAGCTGCCGGGGGCGGGCTTCGACGTGCCCGGTGGTACGTCGCACGTGTCCGGTGCTGGGGATCCGGCGAACCTGCCGGGTGGGGCTTTCGATCCGCCGGGTGGGACCGCGGACGTGCCTGGTGGGGCTTTCGACCCGCCGGGTGGCACGGCGAATCTGCCTGGTGGGAGCTTCGATCCGCCCGGTGGCACGGGGAACGTGCCGGGCGGGGCTTTCGACCCGCCGGGTGGCACGGCGAATCTGCCTGGTGGGAGCTTCGATCCGCCCGGTGGCACGGGGAACGTGCCGGGCGGGGCTTTCGACCCGCCGGGTGGGACCGCGAATCTGCCTGGTGGGAGCTTCGATCCGCCCGGTGGCACGGCGAACCTGCCTGGTGGGGCCTTCGACCCGCCCGGTGGCACCGCGAACCTCCCCGGTGGCGGGTCGGGGTCGGTCGGCGGCGACTTCTCGAGCCTGCCCGGCGGGGGCTCCGGTGGCTTCGCCGGCGAGGGGTGGTCGGACTGGTCCGGGCAGGACCAGACGACCCAGGAAGGCGGGCCGTCGCCCAGCAGGCCGGTCGCCGACCAGCGCGGCGGGATGCCGATGATGCCGCCCATGGTGCCGCCGATGGCCGGTGGGCAGAACAGCGCGAAGGAGCGCGAGCGGCAGACCTGGCTGTCCGAGGACGAGAAGGTGTGGGGCACCCACGACGTCGGCGGCACCGGCGTCATCGGGCTCCCGAGCGACCTGCCCCAGGAGACCGACGAGCCGCTCGCCCCCACCCACGTCCACGTCAGCTCGTCCGCCGCGCGCCGGACCGAGACCCGGCCGGAGCAGACCACGACGGCACCGGCCGAGCAGAGCGCGACCGGATAGGAGGCCGGGATGTTCTCCTCGATGCACAACGACATGACCGAGGCGCTCCAGGAGCTGCGGGCCAAGCAGGACCAGCTCGCCACCGCCTTCCGCGAGCTCGACGAGGTCACCGCGAGCGCCACCTCCGCCGACCGCACGGTCAAGGCCACTGTGGACGGTCGCGGTCGGCTCACCGACCTGGCCTTCCAGGGCCGGCGCTGGCGGGACATGGCGCCGAAGGAGCTCGGCGCGAAGATCGTGGAGGTGGTCGCCGACGCCCAGCGGCAGGCGGCCGCGGCGGTCGACGAGGTGATGGGCGGGCTCACCCCGGCGGGCGTCGACCTGCAGGAGCTCCGCGAGAACGGGCCCGACGTGGCGGCCGTGATCGACTCCGCGATCGGTGAGGTCGGGCGGTGGTCGCGGTGACCGACCGGCTCCAGGTGGACGTGGCCGCGCTGGCCCGGGGCGGCACCAACCTCGACCAGTGGTCGACGATGGCCCGGCAGCTCGCCGAGCACATGCGTTCGGTCACCGCCGCCTACCGGCACGCGGGCGGCACCGGCGAGATGGGCGAGCAGTTCGACACGAACTACCGGCCGGGCGCGGAGAAGGCCATGGAGTTCCTGTCCCTGCTCGAGGAGGCCGTCGGCGGTTGCTCGGACAGCACCCTCCGGGCGGCGCGGAACTTCAGCGACACCGCCGAGGAAGCCGACGGCGCCGTCCCGAAGGACTAGGCGGCCGGCATGGCGATGGTGGTCAGCCCGGAAGTGGCGAAGCTCTTCCAGGTGCTCACCGGCGAGGAGTGGCCGGACGCCAACGAGGACGAGCTGCGCGCGCTCGCGGGCGAGTGGACAGCGGCGGCGCAGACCCTCGCGCAGCTCGGCCCGGGGCTGCGCAGCGCCGTGCAGGCCATCAGGTCGGACTTCGCCGGCGAGGCGGCCCAGGCCTTCGCCGAGCGGGTGGCGCCGTTCGTCGAGGGCGACGACCTGGTCTCCGCCGCCGCCCAGCTGTTCAACGACCTGGCCCAGACGCTGCTCGACCTCGCCCTCGACGTCGAGTACATGAAGATCGTCACCATCGCTTCGCTGGTCGCGCTGCTGGCCGAGATCGCGTGGGCCACCGCCATGGCGCCGTTCACCGGGGGCGCGACGATGTCGTGGCTGGCCGCCCGGATGGCCGTCGTGCGGTTCCTCATCCAGAACCTGCTCGGCCGGGTGCTGGTGAAGGTGCTCTCCACGGCGGTGTTCAGCATCGCGTTCCAGCTGCTCATCGACGTCGTCGCGCAGACCGCGCAGTTCGCCATGGGCACCCGGGAGGAGTGGAACACCGACCACACCAAGAACGCCGCGGGCGTCGGCGCGATGGGCGCCGCGCTGGCGCTGCCGCTCGGCGGTCTCGGCAAGCTGGCCGGCAAGGGGCTCAACACCGTGCTCAACTCGGTGCTGTCGACGAAGTTCGGCAAGGACTGGGCGAAGCGCGGCACGGAGGTGCTCGAGCACGTCGGCACCGAGGCGTTCCACGAGATGCTCACCGAGGCGGTGTACAAGTACGCCACCGAGGGCGAGTTCGAGCTGAACCCGTACGCGGCGACCGCGGGCGCGTCCTCCGGCATCGGCAGCGCGGGCGGTGCCGCCCTCGGCCACCGGCTCGCGGGCCTCTCGGGAGGCGGCCACGGCGGCGGCACCGGCAGTTCGGGGCCGCAGCCTTCGACGGCGGACCGCGGCCTCAGCGACTCGGGCGTGTCCACTCAGGACACGACGGACGGCATCGGCCAGCAGTCGTCGACCACCACTCCGCAGGACGTGCCCGCGACCCGGCCGGGCACCCCGGTGCCCGGACCGCAGGGCCCCACCGCGGGGCAGGGCGGGCACCAGCCGCCGGCCGCGCAGCCGCTGGGCGGTGAGGCACCGAGCGCGTCGCCCGGCAGCACGGCCTCGACCGCGTCGAGCGGTGACTCGTCCGGTCAGTCCGGGACGTCGGCGCAGGGACCCGGTGGCCGGCAGCAGTCGTCCGCGCAGAGCCAGGCGAGTGGCGAGCAGGACCAGCCGAACGTCGACCAGCGGCCCCCCGACGGTGCCGGCCCCCAGCCCCACACCCCGGTGCCGTCGCGCGACGACGTCAGCCCCCAGCACGGACCTGTGACGCAGGGGACGGGCGGGCAGCAGCCCGCTGCGCCGAGCGGCACCACGCCGCCCTCCTCCGGCCCGGTGGCGGGAGACTCCGGGACTGCGGGGACGGGCACCGCGAACCCGGAGCCGGTGGCCCAGCAGGGTCCGCCGATGGCCGGTGGGCACGACGTCCCGGCAGTCGACCAGCCAGGTGAGACCTCCGGGCAGCAGGCCCCGTCGACCCCACCGGGCGGGCAGCACGACGTACCGGTGGTCGAGTCGCGCACCGACGGCCAGAACCCTCCTGCGGTGCAGGGCCAGCCGCCGGACCCGACGGCGCCCGCCCACGGCACCGGGCAGAGCCCCGAGCAGACCTCGGCACCGCCGACCGGCCACCAGCCGGTCGAGCCGAACCAGGCCGCACCGCAGTCCCCGGACCAGACGGGGCACGGCGGGACGGCGGGCACCAGCGACCCGGGCCCGCAGTCGGTGTCGCGCGAGGACGGACCGGGTCTGAGCGGACGGCCGCACGACGGCGACCCCGCAGGCTCACCGCACCTCCAGCAGGACGCGTACCAGAACAGCACCGACGACGCGGCGACGCAGCAGTCGAACCGGCAGCCGCAGGGCCAGGACAGCACCACCGCGCCACCGTCGCGGTCGGACGACCAGCGAGCGCCGCACCAGCCGGACGTGCCGCAGCCGGACCAGGTGTCGCCACCACCGGCGACCACCACGCACCAGCCCGAGACGGGTTACCAGTCGACGACCGCGCCGCAGGATTCGCCTGTCGTCGGGCAGCAGGACTCGCCCCAGCAGCCGAGCGCCGCTGCGCAGCCGACTGCGCCGCCGACGTCGGGTTCGGCGTCGCAGACGTCGAGCTCTGCGTCCGAGTCGAGCTCCGTGCCGCAGACGGTGGAGCACGGTCACCAGGCGTCGGTCTCGGACCAGCGGACGTCGAATCCCGTCCAGCAGTCGGCGAGTCCCGTCCAGCAGTCGGCGAGTCCCGTCCAGCAGTCGGCGAGTCCCGTCCAGCAGTCGGCGAGTCCCGTCCAGCAGTCGGCGAGTCCCGTCCAGCAGTCGGCGAGTCCCGTCCAGCAGTCGGCGAGTCCCGTCCAGCAGTCGGCGAGTCCCGTCCAGCAGTCGGCGAGTCCCGTCCAGCAGTCGGCGAGTCCCGTCCAGCAGTCGGCGAGTCCCGCACAGCAGGCGGCGAGTCCCGTGCAGCAGAGCGCGAACACGGCGCCGCAGAGCGCGAACCCGGCGCAGCGACCGGGTGGTCCGGTGCAGCTGCCGCCGACCTCCGCCACCACGCGGTCCCGGCCCGCTGCGCAGTCCTCCTCCCACGCGCCGTCGTCCTCCACGACCGCGCCGGCCACCACTCCGCCGCCCCGGACCTCGACCGCGCCGGACGGCTCGACCACACCGCTGAAGACGTCACCGTCGACCGCGGCGCCCGGCATGGCGCGTGACCGGACCACCACCCCGACGGCGGCAGGGGCCGCGGCGAGCCTCGGCCTCACCGAGCGCGCGGTGTCGTCGCGGTCGCCGGAGGACCACGAGATGACGACGCTGCGGAGCAGCGACCCGGCCCCGCACCCGTCCGACCAGGGCACCGCGCGCCAGGACGCCGACGGGCGGACCGCGGACCAGAGCGGCTCGCACGAGGACGGCACCGACCAGAACCACCAGCCGTCGGACCCGTTTTCGCAGGTCGTCGCCGAGGCGGAGCGCGCCGCGGAGGACGCGGCGTCGGCGCGGGACGCGGTCGCGTCGGCGCTCGGTGCGGTCAAGGCGGCCGAGATCAAGGTGCGGCACGACCTCGGGGCGATCGAGCGGTCGACGCGGACGGCGCAGGGCGCGGTGCTCGCCATCGGGCTCGACCCGGCGCAGCAGACCGCGCAGGCGCAGCAGCGCCTCGACGACGCCGTGCAGGCCCGGGACGGGCTCGTGGCCCTGCGCTACGAGCTCCGGGCGGAGCGCGCCGAGGCCGCCGAGCGGCTGGCGGCCGCGCGCGACGCGCTCGCCCGCGCGCAGCGGGGCGGGGCGGGTCCGGACGCGGTCCGGCGGGCGGAGGACGCGGTGTCCAGCGCGCGCGACACCACCGCGTCCCTCGACCGCCGGATCAGCGAGGTCGACCTGGCCCACGCCCAGGCTGTCGCCGACGCCGAGACCGCGCAGCGGGACCTGGACCAGGCCCGCGCCGTCGAGGCGTCCGCCACGGCCGCGCGCGCGGCCCACGACAAGGCCACCTCCGCGCTGCAGCAGGCCATCCGCGCGCTCACCACGACCACCGAGGGCCGCAGCACGGTCGCGGACGCGCTGCGCACCGCCAACGACGCGGCGAGCAGGTCCGACGCGACGCTGGGCGCGCTCCGCGACGCCGCGACCCGGGCCGACGCCGCTCGGTCGGACGCCGACCGCGCCGCCACCCGGGCCGGCACCCACGCCGACGCGCGGGCGCAGGCGGAGGAGCTGCGCGCCGAGGCGGAGAACGCCGAACGCCGGCACCGCGACGCCGTCGCCGAGGCCGAACGGCTCCGCGCCCGGCTCGACGACCTCCGGAACCAGGCGCGCACCGCCGCAGCCGAGGCCGCCGCCGCCCAGCGCTCCGCCGACACCGCGGCCGAACAGGCCCACGACGCCAAGGAGGAGGCCGAGCAGGCCGCCGCGCAGGGCGAGCACGAGCGCGGGCTCACCCAGCTGTCCTTCCCGACCCACGACTCGCAGCTCGAGTTCGAGGTGCTCGGGCCGCGCACCGGGCTGGTCGACGCGCTCACCGGCCTGACCGGGATGGACCGCGCCCGCGTCGAGGAGCAGGTCAGCGCGCTGGGCGACGACGAGCTGCTGGCGGCGATCCGCGACGGCCGGATCCGGGTCGGCGACGTGGACGTCACCGTGCGGCCGGAGCTGCACCGCCCCGCCGACACCCGGACCGCCCCGCCGCACCAGCAGCCGAGCAGCACCAGCAGCGACGCGGCGACCGAGCAGACCGTCCCGCTGGCCGAGGCGACCTCCACCAGCGTCCCGATCCGCATCCCGCTGTCCTTCGTCTCGCCGCTGGACCTCGTGGGCACGGTGGTCCGCCCGATGGTCTACGTCGGCGGCACGGTGAAGACCGCGCACCGGTACGACTCCTCGGTGACCTTCAGCGGCTCGACCTCGACCTCGCGCAGCCACGTGCCCGCCACGATGAGCCTGGAGCTGTCGGTCCCGGGCGGGCCGCGGGCGACCGCCTCGCTCGACGCCGGGCTGCGGCTCCCCGAGATCACCCGGGGCGAGGCGGTGGCGGGAACGCTGCCGGACGGCGACTTCCGCGACGTCAAAGCGCTCCCGGCGACCGTGCCGCAGGCGTTCGAGGACGTCCTCGGCACGTCCCGCGAGGCCGCGGCCGGCCTCGCCGACCACCTGCTCGCCCCGACCACGACCCCGCACACCACCACCGTCGACGGCGGGCCGGTCACCTTCCTGCCGCTCACCGACGCGCAGGTCAGCTACGTCGGCACCACCCGGGTGGACAGCTCGAGCGCGGTGAGCCACACCCGCGGCGCGACCACCACCCGGGGCAGCGACGCCAACGTCGGCCTCGGGCTCTACGGCGGTGGGAAGGCCCACTACGTCGGGGGCTTCCTGGACTTCAGCAGCGGCCTCACCGACGGCGGCGCGCTGAGCACGGACGACTCCGTCACGCAGTCCAGCGGCGAGCACCACCTGGTCTACGAGGTCTCCCGTGACATGCGGGTCGGCACCGGCACGACCGAGCCCGGCGAGGACGCGCCGCAGAGCACCGTCCGCACCCTGGTGCAGGTGCCGGTGTGGCGGGCCCGCGAGCTGGGCCTGCCGCTGCCCCCGCACCTGCAGGGGGAGAGCGCGCGCGAGGCGACCGGCCAGACCTACCTGTTCGGCCGGGACGACATCAAGTTCGTCGACCGCGACAAGGTCACCGAGTTCATCACCAGCCGGGTCCGCGACACCGACAGTGGCCTGAGCGCGAACGGGCGGGCCGCGATCGAGGCGCAGTTCCGCACCCCGGACATCGCCAAGCACACCCTCCACAACGCGATGCACGGCGGCGCGCGGGCGGTGTGGACCGAGGGAGGCCGGACCCACTTCGTCGACGTCCACGCGATCCCGGCGCCCCCGGACAGGACCGAGCCGTCCGGGCAGCAGGACACCACCACGGAGGTCAAGCACACCGAGAAGTTCCAGCGCTCGTACGGCTCGTCGCGCACCGCGCGCATCGGCGCGGGTGGCGCGTTCCTGCCGAAGGGCACCGACAGCCCCGACCCGAACCCGCCGAAGGCCACGCCGGAAGACGGCCTGCCGAACCCCTACCAGGGCGGCCCGACCCAGTCCACCGCCGGTCCGCGCGTGGCCCTGTCCGCGACCTACGACAAGGGTCTCTCCACCAAGTCCGGCTACAGCGGCAAGGACGGCCGGTCCGCCAAGTACAGCGGGGACATGCGCGACTACCGAGGCGCGCTGGACCTCGTCGTCGTGCACGGCTCGACCAAGGACCCGAACTGGGCGCAGCGGTTCTTCCTCGGCGGCAAGCTGTCGCAGAGCGCCGACGCCCGCTACACCGGGCCGTCCCGGACCGACCTCGACCGGGTGCTGGCCGGCGACGGACCGACCGACCAGCACGTCCACCGCGGCCGGGTGGACGACGCGATCCGGGTGGCCACCCCCGCCGACAAGCTGGACTGGGCGAGCAGGCCGCTGCCGCCGAGCGGGACGCGGCCCGGCACCTACCTCGGCGCCCCACCGCCGCTGCCGTCGACCACGGTGCTCGGACCGGAGCACTTCGGCGAGTTCGCCACCGTCGAGCACGTCACGACCAGCCCGAACAGCACCGAGGCCCTCGACCTCGCGCTGGCCAAGCGCATCGAGCCCGTCGGGGGCGGTGCGGTCCGCACCCCGCCGAAGGGCAGCGGGTTCTGGTCGACGTGGGCGCAGAAGACCTTCACCGAGCGGCGCGTCGACGCGGACGGTGTCGAGCACACCACCGAGTACGTCTACAAGAGCTCCGAGCTGACCCGGCCGGGCACCACCTCGGCCGAGGCGGTGCGCGAGTTCCAGGGCCGGGTCGGCAGCCTCGGCACGGCCAGCCAGGGCCTCAGCGGCCTGTCGAACAGCACCGGCGGGATGATGCGCGAGGGCAGGCTCACCGACTTCACCGGCACGCTCCACGGCGAGGCCACCTACCACTCGCCGCGGCTGGTCGACGTCCGCGCGGAGAGCACCCTCAAGCGCAACCAGGCGGGCGACCAGACCACCAGCACCACCAGCTCGTGGGGCGCCGCGGTCGACGCCGAGGTCAACGCCAACGCGATACCGAGGCAGGACGGGCGCACCGGCGCGATGGTCAGCGGGGTCCTCGGCGGCGGGGCCAAGCACGGCCGCAGCCACGCGGCCGAGCTGACCACCGGCGGCACCCAGGACTTCGAGTACACGGGGCCGACCGCGCTGGTCAGCGTGGACGTCCGCTACCGGTACTGGGCCGACATGGCGCTGCGCAACGCCGTCCACACCGGACGGTTCGACCCGGTCGAGGTGACCGTCGACGAGCCGGGCGGCGCGGTGGTGGAGGTGCCGGTCCAGCAGGCCATCGACATGTTCACCGCGCTCGGCCTGGACGTGCCGCCGGAGCTCTCCGCGCTGCGGCCCACGCCGAAGCCGGGGGTCGACGACCCGGCGCACACGCTGGCGCCCGGACCCGGGGAGTACGCCTCCTACAGCGACACCGCGGTGCGCGACGCACGGCTGGCCGGCGACGACCCGATGGCCCCGGTCCGGCAGCGGCTCACCGAGCTCGGCGTCACCGACGCGGCGCAGCAGCGCCAGGTCACCGACCAGGTCGACGCCCTGCTGAACAGCCCGACCGGGCGCCTGTGGCTGCCCGACGTGCTCGCCGGTCAGCAGGGGCTCATCTCGGTGCCGCTGTCCGGTCCGCTGTTCGAGGACGTCGTCGACGTGCGCGTCCGGGAGGTCTTCGACGGGGACCGGGCCACGACGCAGACCGACGCGGTGAACCCGGACAAGGTGACCCGGTCCGCTTACGTGTCCACGTCCGAGCAGCACAAGAGCACCACCGCGTGGTCGGTCAACGCCTCCCTCAACGCCGGGGTGCGCTACGCGGAGACCCCGCCCGTCCCGCCGGGGAGGCCGGGGCCGGACGGCGAGGTCCAGCAGTCGCCGCCGGAACCGGGCGCGGCCGGGGGCGGGTTCACCCCGCAGCTGTTCGGCGGCGCGAAGAGCTCCAAGACCGAGCGCGTCCTGGACGGCAGCGGCGGCACGAAGACGACCACCCGGGTCGACACCGACAAGGTCGGCTCCGGCACTCGGCCGGTCCGCTACGAGCTGGACATCACCCGCCGCCGGGCGCCCATGCCGGCGCTCGACACGACGGCCCTCGGCGTCCCGAAGCACCTGCTGGACCTGGACAAGGGGGTGGGCGCGGCACCGGTCCGCCTGGACGGCGAGGTCGACCTGGTGTCGCCGAGCAGCAAGGCCTCGCCGCCGCTGGCCAAGCCCCCGCGGCCGCCCGAGTTCGAGCTGGTCGACGCACCACCGGACCAGCGGCCCGGGTTCAGCCCGGAGGACGCGGTCCGCGTCGAGGCCATCGGGCAGGACACCGCCAAGGCCGTGCGCGACGCCGTGTACGCCCAGCTGTCGACCCGGATGCCGCCTCCCGGCCAGACCATGACCGGCGAGGAGGTCGCCGCGTCGGCGCAGCGCCCCTCGGAGTTCACCAGGCCCGGCAGCAGCTCCGAGCACGTCGTGCACAGCACGGCCAAGGGCACCTCGCTGCACCACGCGGCGAACGCCCTGTTCACCGGCGGGGGCTACCAGGCGGGCAGCGTCCTCGGCACCAAGCACCCGCTCTACGACTCGCTGTTCGACCTGCAGCTCACCGGGAACCTCCGCCCGCAGGACCTGACGTTCGTCGCGGCGCTGCCCGAGGGCACGTCGATGAGCCTCACCCGCGAGGTCGAGAGCTCCACCCCGGCCGGCACCACCACGACGGTCACCACGGGCCTCTCGGCCGGCGCGTCGGGGTACGGCGCGGACACCCACCAGGCGGCCGGGCCCTCGCCGACCTCGGTGATCGTCGCGCCACCGGCGTCCACCACGGTCAGCGACGAGCGCACGACGTCCGAGAGCTCGAAGGCCGGGGAGACCTCCGGGGTCAAGCACGAGGGCCGGTCCTACCTGTTCCGCGCCGACAGCGCCGAGATCTACTCCCGGGTGCACGTCCACGGGTCGAACTGGACGCACAAGCCGCTCGGCGCGATCAAGAGCGCGTTCCGCGAGCACGGCCACCCGCAGGACAGCACGGTGAAGATCACCTCGCACGACGACGTGCACGTCCGCGTCTGGGAGAGCACCGCGCTCGACAAGGGCCTGCTCACCCTGCACGACGTGTGGCGGCACGCCGGTCGGCTGCCCGCGGACCAGCGGTCCTACGCGGTGAGCGGCGATCCCCGCGGCGCGACGATCCACCCGGCGGGACGGCCCGTCCCGCCCGCCGGGCAGCCCGCGCCCGGCGCCCCGCGCGGCCGGACCCTGCACGTCGCACCGGGGGTGTCGCTGTCGGACGTGACGGCGTTCGTCGGCACGCTCCCGTCGGACATGCGGCCGTCGGCCTACACGGTCGCGCCCGGCCAGGGCTTCACCGCGGCCGACGTCCAGGACGCGGTGGCGGGCCTGCCGGAACCGGGGACGGAGTCGACGACACCGCCCGGCGGGTCGTCCACAGTGGAGACCGAGGCGGCGGGCACGACGGCCGCGGAACCGCCTGCGCCGACGGAGGAGCAGGCCAGGCCGGCCACGGAGGGCTCCAGCGACACAGCGGTGGAGCAGGCCGAACGCGGCACGGAGCGGCCCGGACCGGCGCGGTCCGTGCCGCACACCGACGCGGTCGGGGCGCCGTCGCTGGTCAGTGGGCCCGACCTGGCCGCGGTGGTGCCGCCGGGCACCCGGTTCGCCGACCCGGCGAGCTTCGTCGGCCTGATCAACGACGGCTGGTCGCCGGGCCTCGCGCCGGTGCACGCCGCGCTGGCCTTCCACGAGACCTACCACGGTCGTCCGCAGGTCGCGCACGGCACGGCCGGCGACGCCCGGAGCACCATGGTGGGCGCCTCCCAGGCGGTCGGGGCCGCGCCGGTGGCGGTCGGCCGCGGCGAGGACGGGCTGGCCGAGGTGGTCCGCCGGGTCGAGCGGGCCGGGCACGGTGCCGACGCGCTGGTGTTCAGCTTCGGCACGGACGGCCAGGCGAGCGCGTGGAACGTGGTCAACCACGGCGGCACGGTGTCTCTCGTGGACGCCCACTTCGGCACGGTCGTGCCGGCGAGTCCCGAGTCGTTCCACGGTCTGGGCGAGGTCTTCGCGATCCCGCTGGACGCCGAGGGCCGCTTCGTCCCCGACGAGCACGCCCCGCCGCCCCAGCCGGGCACCGTCAGCTACGAGCAGGCGCGTCTGCTCTACGACCTGATGGCCGTCGACACGTTCGAGCACCCGCAGCACGGCACCGTGACCATGCCGAGCGCGCACCCGGAGGACGGCTGCTACATCCGCGCCCACCTGTGGGCGGCGAAGCTGCGCGCACTGGGCTTCGACGTCCGCAAGGTGTTCATGAGCCGCGGCGGTGACGTGCTGTCCACGCTGTCCCACAACGCCTACGGCGCGACCGCGGACCACCCGCGCCTGGTCACCTGGGGCTACCACGTCGCGCCGGTGCTGAGCGTGGACCTGGGCAACGGGCTCCCGCCGGTGGAGATGGTGTTCGACCCGGCGATGTCCTACGACTTCTCCGGCGCCGTCGACGCGCCCGGTGCGGGACTCTTCCGGGGGTTCGTGCCGGTCCGTGAGTGGGTGCGGGCCGCGGGCATCCACGGGGGCTTCCCGGAGGCCGACCTGTACGAGCCGCGGCCGTGGCACGAGGGCGAGGGGCCGATCGCCCCGGGTGAGGTGCGGATCCGGATCACCGACGCGCACGTGGTCGGGCCGCCGTGGGACGTGCCGGCACCCGGCTCGTTCCAGCAAGCGGACCTGGTGGTGGAGTCCTTCTTGGACACCGCGTACCAGCACAGCGTGGAGGTGGCCCACCGCGCCGAGTTCACGGAGTGGCACGAGTCGCTGCCGCCGCACGCCCGGCAGCGGTTCAACGCGCTGGACGCCCAGTTCGGCGGCGCCGCGCTGCGGGAGTTCCACGACTGGTTCCGCACCATGGGCCCGGCCGACCGCGCGGCGCTCGCCGGTCGGCTCGCCGACCCGGGGAGCAGCACCAGCGACCTGCTGCCGCCGTGGAACAACCGGGTGGCGACGGCGCGGGTCCAGCTGGCCGGGCTCTCCGAG
This sequence comes from Saccharopolyspora hordei, assembly GCF_013410345.1. Taxonomy (NCBI): domain Bacteria; kingdom Bacillati; phylum Actinomycetota; class Actinomycetes; order Pseudonocardiales; family Pseudonocardiaceae; genus Saccharopolyspora; species Saccharopolyspora hordei. The sequence goes on along the minus strand of NZ_JACCFJ010000001.1, from coordinate 5,332,980 downwards.
GACGACTCCGCGCAGGCCCGGGCGGTCGCGACGACGCTCGCCGAGACCTACCACGCCGGGTTGCCGCAGGACCTCGGGGACCAGGTGGTCGACGTGCTCGCGCACCACGCCGCCGAGGACGGCTACCCCGCGGCGCAGGCGCTGGCCGCGTCCCTCGCGCTCACCCAGCCCACCGACGCCATCGGCGCGGCACCGCAGGACACGGCCGAGCCCGCCGGCCCGACCGCTGATCCGTCCACTGTGGAAGACCCGCCTCGCGGGCCGCGGAAGCGCTCGCGCGAGGAGTTCGAGTCCGACGAGGGCCCCGCCACCCACTACGAGCCCGCGCACGCGCGGCCGGTGCCGGAGCGGCTGGTGCCGCCCGCGCCGGGGGACACCGACGCGCTGCTCGCCGCGGTGCCGCCGGGGACCCGGTTCGCCGACCCGGCGAGCTTCGCGGGCCTCGTCAACGGCACCCGGTCCGAGCAGGGGCGCGACGTCAACTGCGTCGACGCGGCGCTGGCGTTCCACGAGACCTACCACGGGCGGCCGCGCGTCGCGGGCTCCGCGCCGGACGGCGTCCCCCGCGGCGCGGGCACCGCCGCGGCGGAGGGGCTCGGCTACGCGCCGGAGATGTTCAGCCGCGGCCCGGCGGGGCTCGCCGAGGTGATCGACCGGGTCACCAGGGCCGGGCACGGCGCCGACGCGCTGGTGATCGGGTTCCGGCGCGGCGGCGGGGGACACGCGTGGAACGTGGTCAACCACCACGGCACGGTGTCCATCGTGGACGCCCAAGCGGGCACGGTCCGACCGGCCGGCACCGACGGGTTCGGCTGGCTGGACCGGGTCTACGCGATCCCGGTGGACGCGGAGGGCCGCTACGTCGACGACACGGCGCCGGCACCGCGAGCACCCGCGGACCCCGCCGACGCCTACGCCCGCGCCGAGCACGAGCGGGCGCAGCGGGCCCACGAGGTGCGGCGGGCCGCGGCCGCGGGCGAGGAGATCCCGGTGCCGGGCACCACCGGCCGGCTCGTGCCGAGCCTCGGCGGACTGCGGCTGGTCGGTGCGGCGGTGACCGCGGAGCTCGCGGCCGACCTGGCCTCACTGTCCCAGCGCGACGTGATCGCCCTCGTCGTCGGCGCGGACGCCCAGGACGACGAGCGCGACCGCGAACCGCCCGCGAGCCTGGAGCAGCTGCGGTTCCCACCGCGCGGGCGCCCGGAACCGGTGGACGAGTGAGTGGTCCGGGCGGCCTCGCCGTGAACTCCGCCGGGCGCGGGAGCCGTGTCCCCCGCAGAGCGGAGGAGGCGGAGTGGACGAGTCGATCACCGTGGAGCGCGTCCGGCACGCACTGGTCGTGGGGCGGCTCGACGCGGACGGCGCAGCGGTCCTGCTGGCGGCGAACCTGCCGCCCAAGCGGGACCGCACCTACGTGGTGGTCGGCAGCTCCGCGCTCGACGCGGTGGGGCGGCTCGACCCGTGGGTGACCGCGGACCTCGCCGACGCGGTGCACGGCGATCTCTGCGTGGTGGCACCGAGGTTCGGCTCGATGGGCCGCGACGGGGCGCTGCCGCCCGCGAAGCTGCTCGCGGAACGCCTCGGCGTCGAGGTCACCGCCCCCGACGGGGACCCGACCGCGCTCGCCGACGGGAGCCTGTTCGTCGCCGGGCCCGGCGCGGGCTGGGTGTCCTACCGGCCGGACGGCCGGCGCATCCGCGTCGGCGCGCGGCTGCCCGCGCCGTGGTGGCAGGACGGCTTGCCCGCCGCGTCCGACCACCTCGTCCACGTGCCCTCGGGGCTGTGGGTGCGCCGCCCCGGCGGTCCGGACCGGGGCGACGACCGGCTGCTGCGGCAGGTGCCGGACCCGGACCGGATGTACGTGGTGCTCGGGGCGCCGGGGGAGGAACCGCCCGCGGCGGCCACCGTGGCCGAGGTGCTGCGGGGGCTGCCCGACGAGAACCGGGGCCGCGCGGTCCTGGCCTGCTACGGGTTCGGCGGTGGCGAGCTGGTCCGCGCGGTGTCCGGTGAGCTGGGCGCCCCGGTGCGGGTGGCGCACGGCGTGCCCGGTGACGGCGGGCTCGTGCAGGTCGACGAGGCGGGCGAGGCCCGCTGGCGGCCGTTCGCGCTGGAGACGGTGTACCGGCGCGACGGGGCACCGGTGCTGGACCGCTGGGTCGCGCCGGCGTCCCTGGCGATGGTGGAGCCGGGCTCGTACCAGCTCGTCGAGGGCTGGCGCGTCGACGTGGTGCCGCGCGGGCTCGTCGTGCGGCCCGAGGCGGTGCGGGTGGACGACGCGGTCGCCGCCGCGGACCCGGGGCCGGCGGCCGAGGTCGTGTTCGCGGCCGACAGCGCGGTGCCGCCGGAGGTGGTCACCGCGTTCGACCAGCTCGTGCGCGACCTGCCCGCCGAGGCGCGGGAGGGCCTGCGGATCCTCGCGCAGTGCGACCCGTCGGCGCTGGCGGGCATCGAGGCGGCGGACCGCGTCGTGCCGCTCCCCGCACCCGCGGAACCCCCGAGCGGTGCGCGGGAAGCGGTGCCCCCGCCCCGCGGCGCGGTGGTGGTGCTGCCCGACGGTCGGGTGCTGCCCGCCGCCCCGATCCTCGCGACACCGGGGCCGCGCACGCCCGGCACCGGAGCCGGGAGCGCACCGCTCCCACCGGCTCAGCCGGTGTCCTCGGCCCCGGCGCCGCAGACCTCGCTCCCGCCGTCGCTGCGCCCCGCGCCGTCGGCTCCAGCGCCCGCTCCCGTGCGGCAGACCCCGCCGGCCCCGCAAGCCCCGGCAGCGGTGTCCCTGCCGAGCCCGGTGCAGGCGGCAGCCGCGGCGGCACCGCCGCACGCGCAGCCGGCCCCTCCCGCGCCACCGCTCCCGGCACCGCCGGTCGACGCGCCGCTGTGGGGGCACCCGCGCTCGGCCCCGCCGGGCGGCCGGCCGCCGTGGATCGCCCAGCGGGACGCGCCGCGCGGGGCGTCCGCGCTCGCCGCGCAGGCGGTGGCCGCCGCCCCGGTGCCGGTGCGCGAGGTCGAGGTGACCACGCCCCTGCCCGCGGTGCCGAGCACCCCGGCGCACCAGGCCGAGGAGCGGACCGTCGGGGCAGCCGCCCCAGCGTCGCCACCGGAGCCGAACGGCGGGCTGGCGGGAGCTCTCCGCTCGACCGGCCCGACGACCGCGGTCCCCCCGGTGCGCGGTGAGGCAGCCACCGCGGGGGCCACCACCGCGCAGGCGAGCACCGACACCGCCGCGAACCCCCGCACCAGCGCGGGGACCAGCACCACGGCGGAACCCGGCACCACACCGAAGGCGAGCCCGAGCGCGGAGTCCGGCACCACCGCACGGACCACGCCGACCAGCGAACGCGGAGCGGAACCGGCTCGTCCCGCGACGGGCAGCCTCCCATCCACCGTGGCCTCCAGCACCGCGGCCGGCACCCCGGCCGAACCCGCCGCTCGGTCCACAGTGGATGACCGGGTCGGGTCGCGCACCGAGCTCCTGCCGGAGCCCGACCCCGCGCCGGTCGCGGCGGAGGTGGTCGAGGTGCCCGAGGACGCGCGCAGCACGCCGGAGCAGCGGCAGGCCATGCGCACCGTGCTCGGCACCCGCTACGACGTGGCCACCCGGGCGGTCACCCGCCTGCTCTCCGAGCGCCCGGGCATGCGGTTCGCCGCCGAGGACCGGGCGGCGCTGCTGGCCGAGCTCGCCGTGGTGCGGGTGTTCGCCGACGACCCCACCGGCGAGTACGACGCCGACTTCCACGTCTGCCTGGCCGACGGGCTGCGGCGGCTGCCGACGGTGCGCACCGTCGTGGTCCGCGGCATCCCGGCGGACACCGCGGTCCGGCCGGAGACGGTCCTCCGGCTGCGCGCACCGGTGGTCGCGGCCCCGGCCGGGACCACCGAGCCGGTCGGCCCCGCCGAGGCGCTGATCTGGACGACCACCGGCCGCCGCCTGGACGGGCTGCTCGACGAGCCGTCCGAGCACCGCGACGACGTGGTGCTCACCGGGCACACCCGGCTGCGGGTGCTGGCCGTGGAGTCCGAGCCGGTGCACCGGGTCCTCCTCGCCGAGGACGGTGCCGCTCGCGAGGCCGCGCTGACCCGGCTGCGGGCCGCGGCCGCCGCGCGCGCCGACGTGCCCGCCCGCCGGCCCACCGGCGGCCGGTGGTTCGGCCCGCTGCCCGTGGCGTGAGAGGAGGACCGGTGGACAAGCACCAGGAGCTGCTCGCGCTGGCCGGTCGGGTGCCGGACGGCTGGCTGGCGATCGCCCGCGAGGCGCTCGCCGCCGGCGACACCGACCGCCTCGCCGGGCTGATCGCCACGCTCGACGGCACGGCACCGCAGGCGGGGCCGCACCACTTCGCACCGGACGGGGACGGCCACGAGGAGGCCGACCGCGCGGTGCTCGCCGCGCTCCAGGCCGAGCCCGGGGTGCAGGCGTGCTGGGCGACCACGCGGGGCGGCACCGACCGGGTCCACCTGGTGCAGGCCGACGCCGACCTGCCCGCCGTGACCGCCACCGCCCACCGCGCGCTGTCGGGCCTGGTGGACTCGCCGCGGGTGGAGGTCTTCACCCCCGACCAGGTGCTGCCCGCCTACCACGAGCGCGCGCTGCTGGCCGCGACGCTGCTGTGGTCGGCGACGCCGGGGCCGCAGGTCCGGGTGGCGCGGGCGTTCGACGGCGCCACCGCGTCCGGCCCGTGGTTCGACCCCGGCCACGAGCTGGTGGTGGACCCGGCCGAGCGCAGGCGCCTGCTGGACTTCCTCGCCGCCGGCGACGTCGTGCTCACCGCCGACGCGCTGCTGCCGGACGTGTTCACCGGCACCACGGCGGTCCCGGCGAGCCTGCGCTCCGACGGCACGTGGGTGTGGTCGGAGGCCACCCAGTACTACCTCGACCGCTACCGGCTGGCGCCCGACCCGGAGCTGGCCGAGCACGCGCTGGCCCACCCGCCGGCCGGCCGCCTGAGCCCGCTCGCCCGCCACCGGGTGCGCGCGGCGCTGATCCCACAGGAGGGCCCATCGTGACGACCAGGATGACCGGAGTCCGCTCGGTGCTCGGCGTGTCGCCGACCGAGCCCGACTGCTACCGCACCGTCGGCGACGCGATCAGCTCGGCGCGGGACGGTGACGTGATCTCGATCCGCCCCGGCGTGTACCCGGAGCCGATCGTGCTGGACCGGGACGTCACGCTCTCCGGGGTCGGCTCGCCGGGCGACGTCCGGATCGAGGCGGCGGGCCAGCCGGTGCTGCGGGTGACCGCCGAGCACGCCGAGGTGTCCGGCATCGAGTTCGCGCACTCCGGCGGCGAGGTGGCGGTCGACCTGCAGGCGGGCGCGCTGCACCTGGACGAGTGCGTGGTCGCGGCCGACTCGGAGGTGGCGGTCGTGGCCCGCCGCGACGCGCAGCTGCGGGCCGAGAGCACCACCGTGCGCAACCCCCGCGGCGCCGGGGTGCTGGTGTTCGACGGGGGAGCGGCGCAGCTGACCGGCTGCACCGTCACGTCGGTGGGCACCACCGCGGTGGTCGCCCGCTCCGGTGGGAACCCGGTGCTGGTGGACTGCGCGCTGACCGGGGCGGCGGGCGCGGTGCTCGCCGCCGACGGGGGCCGCGGCGAGCTGCGCGGGTGCCGGATCAGCGGGATCACCGGCACCGCGATCGTGGCGGAGGAGCGCAGCGAGCTCACCGTCACCGGCACCGAGGTGTCCGATGTGGACGGGGTGGGGGTGCTGTCGGCGAGCGGGTCCCGGCCGGTGCTGCGCGACTGCCGCCTGCGCGGGACCACCGCGCAGGCCGTCGTGGTGGTCCAGGAGTCCGGCGTCGAGCTGGACCGGGTCACCGTCGAGGACGCGCGCGGGCACGCGGTGCAGGTGCTGGAGGGCTCGAGCGCCGACCTGTCCGAGTGCGTGCTCACCGGGACCGAGCACGACGCCGTGGTGGCCGGCGCCGACGGCACGGTCCGGCTGGTCGCCTGCGAGGTCACCGGCGGCTCCGGCGGCGGCGTGCTGGCCGAGCGGCAGGCCGTGGTGACGGTGCGGGACAGCCAGGTGGTGGGCACCGCCGGGACCGGGCTGCTCGCGCACGAGCAGGCCCGGCTGGTGGTGGACGGCGGCGAGGTGCGGGAGTGCCAGACCGGTGTGGTGTGGCGCGACCACGCCGACGGGTCCATCACCGGGTGCGCGGTGCGGGACAACCTCGGCGACGGCATCACCGTCACCTCCGACCAGCCGGTGGAGGTGACCGGCTGCACCGCCGAGCGCAACCTCGGCACGGACGTCCGGCTGCCCGGCGGGGAGGCACGGCAGCTCGGCGGCGAACCGTCCACTGCGGACCAACCTCGCCCGGCCCCGGCCCGCGGCGACGAGGAGCTGGAGGACCTGCTCGCGGAGCTGAACGGGCTCGTCGGCCTGGACGGCGTCAAGCGCGAGGTGGAGACGCTGGTGCGGCTGCACCAGATGTCCGAGCGGCGCGCGGCCGCGGGCCTGCCGTCGCCGCCGCTGTCCCGGCACCTGGTGTTCACCGGGTCGCCCGGCACCGGCAAGACCACGGTGGCCCGGCTCTACGGCCGGATCCTGGCCGCGCTCGGCGTGCTGCGCACCGGCCAGCTGGTCGAGGTGGCGCGGCCGGACCTGGTCGCCTCGGTGGTGGGCGGCACCGCGATCAAGACCACCGAGATGTTCAACAAGGCCCTCGGCGGCGTGCTGTTCATCGACGAGGCCTACACGCTGTCCGCGGGCAACGGCGGCGGTGGCGGCCCGGACTTCGGGCAGGAGGCGATCGACACGCTGGTGAAGCTGATGGAGGACCACCGCGACGAGGTGGTGGTGATCGTCGCCGGCTACACCAACGACATGCGCTCGTTCCTCGCCGCCAACCCCGGGCTGGCGTCGCGGTTCTCCCGCACCATCGAGTTCGCCGACTACTCCTCGGCCGAGCTGGTCACCATCGTCGAGGGGCTGTGCCGCAGCCACGACTACCGGCTGGAGTTCGAGACCAAGGCGGCGCTGCACACCTACTTCACGAACCTGCCGCGCGACGCGTCGTTCGGCAACGGCCGCACGGCGCGGAAGGTGTTCGAGGAGATGCTCGGCCGCCAGGCCTACCGGCTGGCCGACGACCCGGACGCCGGGCACGTCGCGCTGACCCGGCTGCTGCCGCAGGACCTCGGCCCGCTGCCCGGTTCCTCGGTGGGCGCCGGTGCGGGCCGGGTGGACGAGGAGCGCATCGAGCAGCTGCTCGGCACCCTGCACGGCCTGGTCGGCCTGGAGGAGGTCAAGGCCGAGGTCTCGGCCATGGTCGACCTGCTCACCTCGGCGCGCCGCAGGCAGGCGGCGGGGCTGCCGGTGCCCTCGGTGAGCAGGCACCTGATCTTCGCGGGCCCGCCCGGCACCGGCAAGACGACGGTGGCTCGCCTGTACGGCTCGCTGCTCGCCGCGCTCGGCGTGCTGGCGCAGGGGCAGGTCACCGAGGTGGCGCGCGCGGACCTGGTCGGCGAGTACATCGGCCACACCGCGCGCCGCACCACCGAGGCGTTCGACCGAGCGCGCGGCGGGGTGCTGTTCATCGACGAGGCCTACACCCTGTCGTCGAGCGGCGGGAACGGTCCCGACTTCGGCCGCGAGGCGATCGACACGCTGGTGAAGCTGATGGAGGACCACCGTGACGAGGTGGTGGTCATCGCGGCGGGCTACGAGCGGGAGATGGAGGGCTTCCTCGCGGCGAACCCGGGCCTGTCGTCCCGCTTCTCGCACCGGGTGCGCTTCGCCGACTACACGCCCGACGAGCTGGTCACGATCGTCAACCAGCACGCCACGGAGTACGGCTACGAGTGCACCGGGCCGACGGTGGCGGCCCTGCGGACCCACTTCGCGACCATGCACCGCGGGGAGTCGTTCGGCAACGGCCGCTACGCCCGCCAGGTCCTGGACGAGACGATCGCCAACCACGCCCGCCGCACCCGCTCGCTGAGCGAGCCCACGATGGACGACCTGTGCCTGCTGCTGCCGGAGGACGTCCCGCCCCCGCCGGGCCGACCGGGGGTCGTGTGACCACCCCCGGGGCTGCCGCGGGTCAGGCGGCGAGCGGCTGCGCCGGGAGCGCTTCCCGGAGCGTGCGGATGGCGTTGTGCAGCCGGCTCTTCACCGTCCCCGGCGGCACGCCGAGGGCCTGGGCGGCCGACGCGGCGGTGCGGTCGGCGTAGTAGACCTCCAGCACGGTCGCGCGGTGCGCGGGGGAGAGGGCTTCGAGCAGCGCGCGGACCACGATCCGGTTCTCGACCTGGTCGTGGGCGTTGGGCGCGATCGCCGCGCTCTCCAGGCCCTGCTCGGGCAGCCCCACCTCGGTCGGGCGGGCGCGACGGCTCCGGTGCAGGTCGACGGCGAGGTTGTGGGCGACCCGCAGCAGCCAGCCCCGCACCGAACCCAGGTCCTCGGTGAGCCGGTCGAGGTTGCGCCACGCCCGCACCCAGGTCTCCTGCACGACGTCCTCGGCGGCGAACCGGTCGCCACCGGTGAGACGTGTGACGTATGCGTGCAGGGCGTCACCGTGGGCGCGCACCACGTCCTCGAGCTGAACACTGGGCATCTCTGCTCCCGCCGCGTCGCTTGTCGCCTACGCCAGCAAGCCTCGCGGCAGCGAGCCGAGCAGTCGCTGGGTCTGTCCCTCCACGTCGAGGGGTTGTCCCGCGTTCTCGGGTAGGGATATCCCCCGCCGCTACGGCAGGTTCGTGCACGGCGTGACACCGGGTCCCGCGGCCGCGCCCGCCACCCAGCGGATGTCGCGGAACGTCGCCTCGAACGGGCCCTGCGCGTACACCAGGAACGGGGTGTTGACCCGCGTCGGGTCCAGGCCCCGCTCGGTGAAGCAGCTCAGCGGGATGGTGACCCTCGTCGGCTGCCCGACCGGCAGGCTGCGGAAGAACCCGCTGCTGTCCTGCTCCCCGCCGCACGGGTAGCCGCAGTGCACGGCGATCGCCGCCGAGCCCTCCAGCGGCCGGTCCACCACCACGTCGAAGACCAGCGCGCCCTGGTGGTCCACGTAGGACGACAGGTCGCGGGTGTCGTTGCCGGTCTGCACGTAGACCTGGGCCGGGGCGACGCTGTTCCACACCACGTGCAAGCCGTTCCCGGTGGTCGCGGTGATCGCGCTGTGCATCGCCCGGTGCCCGAGGACCTCGGTGCCGTCCCACTTGTCCTGCGAGGCGATGTAGGCCCGGTACGGTTCGACGGTGTCGTCGTCGAAGGTCAGCAGCGGCTCGGGCGTGCCCACGGCCGGCGCGGACGCGTCGTCCGAAGTGGACGGACCTGGGGAGCCCTCGGGCGGCGCGGGGTGCTCGGCGCTGGCCGCGGTGCCGGCGTCCCGGCCGCCGCCGAGCAGCACCAGTCCGGTCACCAGCGCCGCGATCGCCGCGATCCCCGCCGCGACCGCGGGCACCAGCCAGCGGCGGCGCCGCGGGCTCGCCGGTTCGGCGACCGGCGCCGGGACCTGGGCCGGTGCCGGCGCCGGCGGCGCGGTGAGCGCGCGCGTGCCGATCGCGGCCGCGCCGAGCGCCACGGTGAACTTCGGGTGGTGGGCCGTCCGCACCGGCTTGCCGAACTGCTCGAAGACCATCTCGGTGACCAGCGGGACCCGCGACGAACCGCCCGCCAGCAGCACGGCCGACAGGTCGTCCTCGCGCAGCCCGGCCGAGGCGACGGTGCGCCGCAGCGCGTCGACGGCCACCTCCACCGACGGCCGGATCGCCGCGTTGAACTCCTGGCGCGAGATCGTCAGCTCCCGCGGCCCCGACGGCAACGGGACCAGCAGCTGCGACTCCTGCTCGGTGGACAGCTCGATCTTGCTGCGCACGCACAGCTCCCGGATGCGGGAGAGCGCGTCCGCCGCGAGGGGATCGGTCGGGTCGAGGCGGGAGACCGCGCCGTCGAGGCGCTCGTCCAGGCGGGCCACCAGGGCGTCGTCGAAGTCCATGCCGCCGAGGTGCTCGACGCCCTCCGGGGTGCCGAGGATCTCCATGCCCTCGCCCCGGATCCGCAGCACGGTGGTGTCCAAGGTGCCGCCGCCCAGGTCGAACACCGCCACGACCTCGCCCTCGCCGAGCGCGCGTTCCCGGCTGTAGTGCGTGGCCGCCGCCTCCGGCTCGGTGATCACCTGGACGTCCTCGAGGTCGGCGAGCCGCGGCACCTCGGCGAACTGCTCCCGCCGGTAGGGGCCCCAGATCGCCGGGCAGGTCAGGACCACCGACGCGGGCGGACCGCTCATCTGAGCGCGGACCTCGTCGACGACGGCGCGCAGCTGCGCCGCCATCAGGGCGCTCGGCGAGTAGGTGGCGCCGCCGAGCACCAGGGGCGTCGGATCACCCAGCCGTCGCTTGAAACCGCGACCGAGCCGCGCCGGGTCGACGTCGGCCTCCGCAGCCGCGGTGCCGGTCAGCAACGTGCCGTCCGGTGCGTGGTAGGCCAGCGACGGGACGACGATGTCCTTCGACAGCGGAACCATGCGCGTCCCAGCGGCGTCGCCGACGGCAGCGGATGTGAACGTTGTGCCCAGGTCGATCCCCATCGCGTACGACACGCCACCTCCTGTGAACCCCGTGCCTGCCCAACCAACCACACAGTTGAGACGATCGGTGCCAATGTAGTTGCCCAGCACCGCTGTGGGTCGAGTCGCGAGCGGCAACTCGGTAGCGATTCGGGGAACTCCCGCAAGGGGGTTGTCCCCACCCGGTCCGAGGGGAGGCACCCTTGCCCACGCGGCGCGCGGCGAGAACGCTGTTCCTGATGCACCGCCTGGTTCGTTGGCTCCGCCGGTCAGCGGCAGCCGTGCCGATCCCGATCCGACCGCCCGATCCCGGCACCGTCCGGCTGCGCTACCAGCTGGAGCGGACGCTGCACGACGGCGCGGTCGCGGAGATCTCCGCGCTGGCCCTCGAACTCGGCATGATCTCCGACAGCACCGCCGACGAGGGCGTGGCCGCGCGGGTCGAGGCGGTGCAGCACCGGGTCACCGGCATCCTGGACGGCCTGCGCTGCGTGGGGGCGTGCATCTACCCGCCGGTGCTGGCCAGCGCCGGACTCGGCCCCGGTCTGCGCGCGGTCGCCGAGAAGCTCGACCTGCGGCTGCGGCTCGACCTGCCGCGCGTCGAGCTCGGCCAGGCGGCGCGGTCGCGCACCGGGCTGCTCATCGCGGACCACTTCCACACCCTGCGGCCCGGTAGTCTGGTCCGCGTGCGGGTGCGGGGACGTCGGATCGTGCGGGTGAGCATCATCGACCAACAGCCGGGCGGGATGCCCCGCCGGAGCCACCGGGCGGTGCTGCGGTGCGGGTAGCGATCGCCGAGGACGGCGCTCTGTTCCGGGAAGGCCTGGTGCTGCTGCTGGAAGCCGCCGGGCACGAGGTCGCGGGCTGCTTCGAGGACGGCGAGTCGCTGGTCGCCGCGGTGGCCACCGACCCGGTCGACGTCGCGATCCTGGACATCCGCATGCCACCGGGTCCGAACGGCGGACTCGTCGCCGCCGAACGCGTGCGCGCGCTGCGCCCGGGGGTCGGGCTGCTGCTGCTGTCGCACTACGCCGAAACCCACTACCTGATGCGGGTTCTCGAGATCGGTGCGGAGCGGATCGGCTACCGGCTCAAGGAACGCGTCGCCGGGGTGCAGGTCCTCGGTGACACGCTGGACCGCATCGTCGCCGGGGAGATCGTCATCGAACCGGTGCTCGCCCGCCGCCTGGTGCAAGGCGGTTCCCAGAGCGACAGCCCGCTCAGCGGGCTCAGCGAGCGCGAGACCGACGTGCTGCGGCTGATGGCCGAAGGCCGCGCCAACAACGCGATCGCCAAGGAGCTCTACATCTCGCCCAAGGCCGTGGAGAAGAACATCGCGTCGATCTTCACCAAGCTCGGCCTGCCCGGCGACGCGACCGTCCACCACCGCCGCGTGCTCGCCGTGCTGGCCTACCTGCAGGCGCAACGCATCGACGGGTCGGTCCGGTGAGCGGAGGGCTGGTCCGGCGCTGGCGCTCCACCGCCTGCCGCCAGCCGCACGAGATCGCCGCCACCGAACCGCCCGAGCGGCTGGCCGCCGCCCTGGTCCGCAACCTCGCCGAAGGCGTCCGCGGCAAGGCCGCGTACGCGATGCCGACCGAGCGCAGCCACGTCGTCGTCGAGTCCTGGCCGCCCGGGCTGACCGGGGTCGCCGACGCGGTCGCCTCGGAACCGGTCGGCACCACGGGCGGCGCGCTGTTCGCCGTCGCGCCGAAGCGGTGGGACGACAGCGCGCGCGACCTGCTGCGCGACACGGCCGCCTGGCTCGGCGTGGCGGCCCGCCTGGCCCGGCTGCACGTCGACCACGCCGCGGCCGACCAGCGAGCCCGCCGGCTCGGCGCGGAGCTCGGCGACGCCCGCGCCCGGCTCGCGCGGGTCCGGGACCTGGAGCGGCACCGGCTGGTCCAGGCGATCACCGCCACGACGCTGCGCGACCTCGACGCGGTGCGGACCGCGCTGCGCGCCGTCACCGAGGAGGGCGCCGGGCTCGCCGTGGCCGAGCAACGGCTCGAGGACCTCATCGACGACTTCCGGGCGGTGGTGCGCGGGGTGTTCCCGGCGATGCTGCCCGAACGCGGGCCGCGCGCGGCCCTGGAGGAGCTGGCGGCGACCCTGCCGCGCCCGGTGACCTTCACCGGCGACCTCGGCCGCCGCGTCGGCTGGCAGCTGGAGTCCGGCTTCTACCACGCGGTCGCGGCGACGCTGAACCTCGTCGCGGGCGAGCCCGCCGCGCAGCCGGTGACGGTGACGTTCGGCCGCGACGACGCGCTGCGCGCCAAGGTGCACGCCCCCGGCGCCCCGGCGGAGCTGGAGCGCGCGCTCGCCCAGGACATCGAGCGGCTCGCGGTGCTCGGCGGCGAGGTGGAGTGCTCGGTCGGCGACGGCGCGGCGGTCGTCGCGGTGCGGCTCCCGGAGCGCGTCGAGCAGGTCCCGTCCGCCCTCGACCCGGCTGAGCTGGAGCGCAGCGCCGTCTACCGGAAGGTGCGCGACCTGGTGCGCCGCGGGCAGGCCGCCACCGGCGACGGGCCGGACCGCGCGGGCTGGGACGCGGTCGCCGAGCGGCTGGCCATGCCGCCGCGGCTCGCCGTGGTGGGGCCCGCACCGGACGCCGCGGAGGCGACCCGCGTCGCCGTCGTCGTGGTGGACGCCCCCGCGGACGAGGCGCTGGCGGCGGAGCTGCGCGGCGACGACGACCCGCGCAGCGGCGTGGACGCCGTGCTGTGCCGGGTCGAACCCGGGCCCGGGTTCCGGGACGCGCTGGTGGCCGGGCCCCACCGGGTGGTGCTGGCCGAGGTCGGGTCGGTCGAGTCGGTGGCGGCGAAGCTCGCCGCGCACGCTCCGGTGATCGCGGCGCGCCGGGCGGTGGTGGCGATGCGCGACCTGGTCCGCGCGCTGCCCCCGGAGCACGAGCTGCGCTGGGCGGTCGAGCGGGTGGGCGCCGACGCGCACGAGTTCGCCGAGCTGGACCTGCTCGACGCCCTGGAGCGGGGACGGGTGCTGCGCGGCGCGACCACCGAGGCGGCCCGGCTGCTCGGTGCGGACGGCATCGACCCGCGCAGCCGCCTCGGCCTGCCGCCGTCGGCGCCCGACGCGGAGGTGGTGGAGGCGGCCCGGGAGGCGGTGGCGCGCTGGCGCGCGCACGCCGGGCACCCGGCGACCAGCGGCCGGGACCGCGCCGCCTGCGACGTGCTCGTGCGCACCGCGGAGGGCCTGCTCGCCCCGACCCTCGAGCAGGGCTGACTCAGAACGGCACGACGCCGCTCACGGTGGTGCCCTCGCCCGGGGCGGAGCGGACCTGCACCACCCCGCCCACCGACGCGGCGCGCGCGGTCAGGTTGGGCAGGCCCGCGTGCGGTGCGGCCGCCGCGAAGCCCGGCCCGTCGTCGGCCACGGAGAACGCCAGGCCCTCGTAGCTGTCCCACGCGGTGACGGTGATCCGCGCGCCCGGCGCGTGCTTGCGCGCGTTGTTCACCGCTTCGAGCACGATGTAGTAGACGGCCGACTCGACCGGGGTCGGGTAGCGGCGGCGCAGGCCGGCGAGGTCGAGCGCGACGACGTCGTGCCGGTCCAGCTCGGTGCGCAGCGCGGCCGCGAGCCCGGCGGTGGCGAGCACCTCGGGCAGGATCCCGGCGGCGGTCTCGACCAGCACCTTCTCCGCGTCGTCCAGCCGCGCCACCAGCTCCTCGACGTGCTGCCGCCCGCCACCGGCGCTGACCCGGTGCGCGGCGAGCGCCAGCGACATCCGCAGCGCCACCAGCTGGTGCTGGGCGCCGTCGTGCAGGTCGCGTTCCAGCCCGCGGCGCTCGGCCTCCATCTCGGCGGCCGCCCGCCACCGCTCGTCCACCAGCGCGCGGGCCGCCGCGTCCCCGGCGCGCCGCAGCTGGTCGGTCTCCAACGCCAACCGGACCACCGCGACCGGGGCGCCGAGCACCGCGGCGACGGCGGGCGCTGGTCCGAGGGACTCCGGCGCGAGGGCGAGCACCCCGCACACCGCGCCGCCGTGCTCGACGTCCTGCTCCGCCCAGGAGTCGCCAGTGCCCCACTGGAACCGCTGGTCCCCGACGACGAGCGCGCACCCGGACGCGCCGAGCGCGGTGCCGACCACCTGGGCGAGCTCGCGGGGGTCGGGATCCCGCCCGTCCCGCGCCAGGTAGGCGGTGATCGCTTCGGCCGCACGCCGTTCCCGGGTCCGCACCCCGCGCACGTTACCGAACACGGTGACGGCGCCCCGCGGTGTCCGGCACCGGGGAGCGCGCTGGGGCTGGGTGGACCTTGACGCTTCAGCATACGAATCGCGAAGTGTTGGTCGAAGGCCCTGAGATCACGATCCGCCCGGTGGGCACCCGTCGTCTGGTGGCGGGTGGTTCCCGATGAGCGGCGACACGATCATCACCGGGCTGACCGCGCCGCAGGCCGATGGGCTGGCCTGCGTGGTGTGCGGAGCTGACTACCTGCGCGTCCGGATTCCGCATGTGCCGTTAGGCAGGTCGGTGACTGGCTCGCAGGTGTTCGCCTGCGTCGGCTGCTGCCCGGACGACGCGCGCCACGCAGCGGGAGGTGTGCTGCGGTGAGTGCCACGGCAACCCCTCGGCGGGACCGCGCGCTGTGGGGGCAGTGCGCCTGTACCGCGCTGGTCGCGCTGGGCGCGGCGTACGCCTCTTACCGCCATGGGCGGGAGTTCGCGTTGCGGTTCGGTGCCGACGAGGTCACGGCGGCGATCTGGCCGTTGATCGTGGACGGCATCCTGACCACGGCCACGGTCGAGCTGTGGAAAACCAGCCACGGCCACCGTGCCGGTGGCCGATGGGCCGCATGGTTGTCCTTCGTATTCGGGACCTGCCTCTCGCTGTGCGCGAACGTGGCGGCGGCTCCAGAGCTGAGCGTGTTCGCCGTGGCGGTGGCGGCGTACCCGCCGCTGGCGCTGCTGCTGGCGGTCGAGTTGCTCAACCGCGCGCTCAAACGGCACCGCGCCGAGACCGCGGGCGAGACCGGCACCGAGACCACCGAGACGGGCGAGACCGGCGACGAGACCGGCTCGGTGGTGCGCTCGCGGGACCGGCGTAACAGCACGTGGACTTCCCGCCGAGATGCGGCGGCCGGGAGATCGGCCGCGAGGCGGTCCACCAGCCGGAGTGCCTTTGTCGGGGTCAGCCATCCTTGAGCGCGGCGGTGGCGGCGCAGGTCGCCCGGAGCATGGGTAAGCCGCGGTCTTCCAGGGCCAGTGGTCCGCTCGCGTCGCGGCGGGCGACGTGGCTGCCCAGCATCAGACCGACGTGCTCGGCCGTGGTGGAGCCGACGAACCACCAATGGGCGAAGTCGCCCGCCGCGACCTCGCGCCATCGGGAATCCCAGGCATCCACAGTGCCCACCAGGTGGGCGTCGGGCATCCCACGGTGGAGCCAGGCGAGTTGCTTGGTCTTTCCGACGTTGTCGACGCCGTTGAGCGACACCGACAGGTGTTGGTGCGTCTCTGCGGTCACGATGCGCTCCGGTAGGTCTTCAGGGGCCGCCACGCCGGGAGCCGTCGGTGGCCGGTGGCGACATCACAAATCAGGTCGTCGTAGGCGTCGGCCAGCTCGGCGAGCTGCCGCAGAGCCAAGCGGGCTCGATCGCGGGCGTCGTTGGTGTTGATCAGGCTGTTCGCGCGGACCCACGCGATCGCCAGCCGGTCGACGACCGAACCGAGGGTCTCGGTGTGCAGCGAGGCGTCCGCGCGGCTGTGAACCTGGGTCGACACCCACTCGTCGATCCGTTCCACCAGGGCGACCCGTCGGGCGTTGAGGTCGTCGACAAGCCGCTTGCTTTCGGCGATGGCGTCGGCGGACGCGCCGGAAGCGCGGCTGGCATCCTCGGCCTGCCACTGCTGCTCGTGTTGGGCCGCCAGCTCGTTCGCCGTGTCGAGGACGAGCTGGCCGGGATGGTCTCTGCTGCTGGTGTCGCGGAACGCCTCGATGATCGACGCGGATCGGGGCAGGATCTCCCGCACTCGCATCACGTGCTGTGTGGCCTGTTCACCGTCGTCAGCCATGATCGGCACCTCCCCTTCGATCGATGTGGGCATGGGGCGCCTGCGCCGAGGGCGGTCGGGGCATCCTCGGCGCAGGCGCGGCTTACTCAGGCGAGGCTGGGTCGTGCGCCGCCGGTTCGACGGCTCAGCGACGCGACCAGCACTCGCTGAACCTCGGCCGAGGCGGGTAGCGCCCAGCCGGCGGTGGACGGGGACACCTGCCAGCGATACGGCAGGCCATCACGCGCCGTTGGAGGGATGGGCAACCGCGCCCCGCTCGCGTGCAACTGCGCATGTCCGTTCGCGGCCAGCTCGGGCCGCAGCGGTTCGTCGTCGCTGCGCACGAAGAACAACCACGAACCGAAGGGCGCGACGGCGACCGGACCACGCCGGGCCGGCGAGAGCTGCGCCAGCGCGCGTTGACCGTGGGCGGCGGGTACTTCAATCCCGTCGACCCCGGCTCCGCACGCCAGCAGCACCGAGTACGGCCGCCGTGTCCACCACTCCATCGCCACGTCCGGGTTGGTCGTCGTGCCCAGTTGCCAGAGCGGAGCGACCGGTTCCAGCCCTGCCGCGCCGCGCCTGCCCAGCCAGGCCCCGTGTTCGGCAAGTTGGTAGGTTCCCGGCAGCACGGGCCAGCCGTGCTGCGCCAGGTCGACGGCGGCGGCACGCGTGTCGGCCCAGGCCAGTCCCGGAATTTCCGGTACCAGGGGTGCGCTCGTCGGTCGCCGAGCGGCGTCAACACGATCACTCACTGGTAGTCGCCTCCGGCTGACGTGGTGTAACTGCGTCTACGAGTTCACCAGGCAGCAGGGACGAACACGACCACAGCGAGTGCCCACAGTTGGGCCAGATCGGGGACATGGGGGGGACATTCCTGATCTGCGGGTGTGGCACGCCCTACCGTTGATCCTGTGTCGCCCGATGAGCCTCGCGTACCGAACACCGTGCTGATCGCCCTGCGCGAGCGGGGCGGGCTGTCCCAGCAGGACCTGGCTGACGAGTTGACGAACCTCGCCGCCCGGTACGGCAAGCACCCGCAAATCACACGCAAGACCATCGGCCGATGGGAACGGGGCGAAGTCGTGTGGCCACAGCCCTTCTATCGCCGACTGCTCGCCGAGTTCTTCGGTTGTGCGGGCGACGAACTCGGTTTCCGCAGGCCGCGCTCTGTCCGACCCGAGCAAGACCAGACCGAGCCTCTTCCCGCGCCGCTCACGTTCGCCACCGCGCCCACAACTGCCGAGCCGCATGTCGAGCGCGACCAGGAGGAGTGGCGCCAGGTCCGGTCGGCCTTGGGCAAGCATCGCCGCGATCTCGCGGTGCTCGCCGAGGCGCTGTACCGCGACCATCGCGTGCCGGGGCTGAAGAACACAGGCGTCATCAGCGCGCCCAACTGGATTCCTGCCGAGCCCGTCCCGCTGGACGAGATCGCGCTGACGCTGGACTCCGTGGTCGCCGAGCCCACGATCACCGGAGCAGAACCCGAGAGCGCCCTGGTTCGCCCGCTGGCCACCATCGACGCTCGATACCGCCGCTACCACGACGCCATCCGCGACCTGGCCGCGCCCCGCTTGTTCGAGAACCGGCTGTGCTTCCGTCTGCTCGAACTCGACTGGACCCAGCCGAGCATGCACTTCGGGCAGATGTGTTTCTTCGACGCAGTCGACACCAATGAGGCGCTCGCCCACGAATTCGCCGCTCACCACCTCTCGATCGACAGCGACCGGGAAACCGTCGTGCCACGTGCCTCCATGCGGCGGCTGACATTTCGCAAGCTGATCGCAGACCCGTTCGATCTCGGCCGCCGACCGCTCATGGGCGCGATCGGCACCCTGACCATCAGGGGCGGCGACAGCCCCAGTGTCGTCCTTCACCAGCGTGACTCCGCCCGCGTCTCAGGCGGCGGCGGGATGGCACACCTGCTGCCCGCGGGCATCTTCCAGCCCTCCTCCGTCATCCCCGCCGCCGTCGCCGCCGACTTCTCGATCTGGCGCAACATCCAGCGCGAGTACGCCGAAGAACTGCTGGGCCATGACGAGTACGACGGCTCCGGTAAGCCGATCCGGTACGACAAGCTGGAACCGTTCACCACGATGGACGAGGCACTGCGCGACGGTCACATTCGCGTGTTCTGCCTCGGTGTCACTCTCGACGCACTCACGCTCGCCGGCGACATCCTCACCGTCGCGATCATCGCCCCGGACACCTACGACGAACTGTTCGCCAACGCCGTTGAGACCAACTCGGAGGGTTCCATGCCCGCGCGGGCATTTCCGTTCGAGGAGAACACCCTGACGTGGCTCCACGAGTCCAAGCGCCTCTCTCCCGGTGCAGCGGCGGCGTTGCACCTTGCCTGGAGCAATCGCAAGGTTCTGCTTGTCTGAGCCGGTAGCGAGCCAGTCGGTCGGCCAGTGAGCAGGTCACCTGTGATTGGCCCGGCCACCGACTGCGCATGGTTCACTGTTTCCGCAGTTCGGCGGCCCTGTTGGCGGGTCGAGCGCGTCGTGAGCGCGATGGCGGCGCACGGCGGTCCTGAGGCTCGTTACGGCCCGTGCGGCGGCAGGCGGACTGAGGTAACGGCCTGGTCTCAGTCGGTCGTGTTGGTGTCCAAGATCGGCCTTCAGTAGTGCAGGGGTTTCCTGGCGCACTGGAAGGAACGGCTGATCATGGTCACCATCCACCGAAGGCGGCGATATCGCCGATCACAACGCGCCAGTCACGGCGAGATCACTCCACGGTCACAATGTTCGGCTTTTGGTCACGTTTGGGTAACGGACCAGGATTTTGGGGCCGTTCCCGCCGAACCCATCGCTGACCAGCGGATTTAGTAACAGCGGCTTCGGCGTGTGGGTCAGCGGATTCAGAACGCCGAGGCTGCGCTGACCCAGACGCGGTACGAGACGCCAACCCAGCGTCCGCCGCGACGAACTCACCCTCGCCCTTGACGACGCACCCACCGTGCCCGAGCCCGCTACCCTGGCGGCGGTGGCCGATCAGATCGTCGAGATCATCACCAGCGGCAGCCACAACCAGATCAAGGGCCTCGTGGAAGCCTTGGTCGCCAAGGTCACCGTCACCGGCCCCGACCGGCTCATCCCGGTCTTCCGCATCCCTCAGCCCCGCAACAACGACGGGGCCGCCCCCGCCCTACCAGCGAAAACGGCCCCGAACGGAGTGGTTCGCACAATGACTGAATCGGTGGGGCCGGAGGGAGTCGAACCCTCACTGGCTAGGACCTAAACCTAGTGCCTCTGCCGGTTGGGCTACGGCCCCCAGGTGGCCCCAGGGTAGCGGGTGGTGCGATCTTGGTCCGCAACGTGTCCGGCCGGGCGCTGCGCGCGACACGCCAACCGCTGGTGCGTGGCCGGTTCGCGGGTGCTCTACGGTGGGCAACAGCCAGGTGAAGGGTGAGGAGGACACGTGGCTCGTGATCCGGACGCCATCGAGCGCGACATCGAGCAGGCGCGCGAAGCGCTGGCCGCCACTTTGGACCAGCTGAGCGAGAAGGCGAACCCGCAGAAGTTCGTCGACGCCGGCAAGGCCAGCGTGCAGGAGAAGCTCAACGATCCGCGCGTGCGCTACGTGCTGATCGGGGTCGGTGCCCTGGTCGCGGTCGTGGTGGTGCGCAAGCTGTTCCGGTGAAGCCCGCGGGCCTTCCGGGGCCCGCGGCTTCCCGCCGCGGTCCTACCGCACCGCGACCGGGTCTCCCCGGCGCACGTCGCCGGGTCCGGTGACGCGCACGATGACGCCGAACTTGTTCTCGTGCCGTTCGATCAAGTGAGCCTGCAGCGCTGGCCAGCGCTCCCGCCCCTCGGCGTCCCAGCTCGGCACCGCGCAGCGGATGCACGGTCCGGCGTTCTCGCCGGTGACCTCCAGCTCCACCTCGCCCACGGTGAGCGTCGCGCCCGGCTCCCACCGCTCCTCGGCGAAGGCCGGCAGGTCGGTGTCGAGGTGCAGGTTCGTGCGGAACCGCCGCAGGTCGACCTCCGCGCCCAGTTCCTCGCCCAGCGCCACGCGCGACGCCTCGAAGGTGACCAGCACCGTCGGCCCGCGGTCCTGCTGGCCGTCCGCCGCGTGCAGGCTCAGCGGCAGCCCCAGCGACCCGGTGAGCGCGTCGACGAGCGTCGGGTCGTCCCACTCCCACGTGGTCCCGTCCGGGGCGTGCAGCTGCGGCGGTCGCGCCGGGTCGGCCACCGGGCCGTAGGCGGCGCCCCAGCTCAGCATCGCCGGGTTCTGCCGGACCGTCAGCGTGTTCCCCTCGCGGGTCGGGCGCCTGTCGCGCAGCGCGTACGCGCGGTCGCCCGCCATGCCGCGGTGGTCGAACCGGGCCGCCGGGACGGACTCGCCGCGCAGCGACTTCACCGGCCACCTGGTGAGCTCCGAGACCGTTCCCCCTGCCACGCGCTCCTCCGTCCTCGAGTCGGAGCCCCACCCTAGCGCGCGACGGCGGGGGATCAGCCGTGCAGCAGCGGCAGCAGCGCCTCGTGGACCAGCCGGTCCACGAAACCGGTGTCGAGCGGCTCGTCGGTGAGCATGAGCCGGTAGATCAGGCACGCCCCGGTGATCTCGACGACGGTGTCGACGGGGGCGTCCGCGCGGATCTCGCCGCGCTGCACCCCGCGCTCGATGAGCCTGCGCAGCACGTCGCGCTGCGGCAGCAGGAAGGACTCGCGGAACGCGGCGGCCAGCTCGGGCTCGTGCGGCAGCTCGCCGACCAGCGCCTGCGCGGCCTTGCCGACCGGGCCGGTGAGGAACGAGGCGAAGCTGCGCAGGAAGTCGCCGAGGTCGGCCTCGATGGAACCGCGGTCCGGCTCCGGGATGCTGCGCTGCACCAGCTGGTTGCAGGTGTCGATGACCAGGTCCAGCTTGGAGTCCCAGCGCCGGTAGATGGTGGCCTTGCCGGCGCGGGCGTGCGCGGCGACCGCGTCCATGGTCAGCGCGCGGTAGCCGACCTGGGCCAGCACCTCCATCGCCGCCTGCCGCAGCGCGGCGTCGCGGGAGGCGTCCCGCGGCCGTCCCCGACCGACCGGCCGGGTCTGCTCGGCGCTGGTCACGGTCTCCTCCTCGCGTGCCCTGCTCGTCGGCGCGTTCACGACGGACATCCTAAGCGCCGGGCCTCGTCCCGGGGCGCCGGCGAACCGCACGAACCGGTCATCGGTCCACTGTCCACGCTGCCGGTGCGCGCCGCGCGGTCACCCCGCCGACCGGGCCGACAGCCCGTGCCGGGCGTGCAGGTAGGCCGTGGTGAAGGCGAAGCCGTCCCCGTCGAGCAGGTGGATCACGATGCGGCCCACCGAGCTGGGCGCGAGCTCCTCGATGAGCTGGTCGGCCTGGTCGCGCGCGGCGATCAACCCCGGGGCCCGGGCGCTGCGCTCGTCGGTGTCGGTGGTGACGGTGACCAGCCAGTCGTCCCCGTCGCGCGTGTAGTTCGCGGTGATGTGTGCCATGGACGCCTCCCGCTCTCTTGCTCGGGCACTGGTGTGGTGTCGCGGTCCGGGAGCGATGACGGCGTGCGCGGACCGGCCACGCGTGGCCGTCGACCCTACGTGCCGTCCGCGGGCAGGTCCTCGGGGCGGTCGACGTCGAACCCGGCGGAGACGTCGTCGCAGGGCACCAGCGCCACCTCGCGGTCGCGCAGGTAGCCGCGCGCGCCGGCGTCCCCGGTGGCCGCGGCCCGGGCCCCGGCCCAGTGCTCGCGACCGAGCAGCACCGGGTGGCTGCGCCGGCCGTCGTGCGCGGCGGCGGCCAGCGCGTCCGGGGCGGCCAGCGCGGCGACGCGGCGCACGGCCTCGGCCCCGACGCCGGGCATGTCGACCGGCAGCACCACCGCGGCGTCGGCGTCGGTGCTGGTCAGCGCGTCGAGGGCGGTGCGCAGCGAGGACCCCATCCCGGTCTCCCAATCGGGGTTGACCACCACCGTCGCCCCGGCCAGGTCGGCCCGCTCGCGGACCTCCTCGGCGGCGGCGCCGAGCACCACCACGACCGGGGCACACCCGCCCGCGGCGAGCACCCGCGCGGCCCGTTCCACCAGCAGGGACCCCTGGTGCTCGACGAGCGCCTTGGGCATCCCGAACCGGCGGCCGGCCCCGGCGGCCAGCACCACTCCCGCGACCTCCACGACGGCCACGCTACCCACCCGGACGAGCCGACCGGGGTCCCCGGGGGGAACTCACTCGACCAGGGCTTCCACGGCCTCGATGCCGAAGTAGGCGGCGAACACCACCGCGAGGACGCCCACCAGCCAGCCGATCTCGCGGGCCTTGCCGCGCGCCACCTTGATCACCGCGTAGGCGATCAGCCCGGCCCCGATGCCGTTGGTGATCATGTAGGTGAACGGGATCACCGCGATGGTGAGGAACGCCGGGACCACGTGCTCGGGGTCGTCCCACGGGACGTGGCGGACCTGCGCCATCATCAGCGCGCCCACGACCACCAGCGCGGGCGCGGCGGCCTGCGCGGGCACCACCGCGGCCAGCGGCGTGAACAGCAGCGTCGCGCAGAACAGCAGCCCGGTGACCACGCTGGCCAGCCCGGTGCGCGCGCCCTCGGCGACCCCGGTGGCCGACTCCAGGAACACGGTGTTCGGCGAGGCCCCGGTCAGCCCGCCCGCCGCGGCGGCGACCCCGTCCACGGCCAGGATCCGGCCCATGCCCTCGACCCGGCCGCCGCGCACCAGCCCGGCCTCCGTGGAGACGCTGGTGATGGTGCCCATCGCGTCGAAGAACCCGGACAGCACCAGGGTGAACAGGAACACGGTGGCCGTGATGCCGCCCGCCGCGGCGAACCCGCCGAACAGGTCCACCTGGCCGAACGTGCTGAAGTCCGGGCTGCCGACCACGCGGTCGGGCAGTTCCGGCACGATCGTGCCCCACTGCTCGGGCGGCACGCCGAAGGCGGAGTGGACCACGATCGCGACGACGGTGCTCACCGCGATGCCGATGAGCATCGCGCCGGGCACCTTCCGCGCCAGCAGCACGAGCACGAGCAGCAGGCTCAGGCAGAAGACCGCGATCGGCGCGCCGACCAGGTGCCCTTCGGGGCCCTGGCCCATCTGCACCGGCACCGTGGTGCCGGCCGCGTCCGGCTTGCGGGTCACGAACCCGGCGCTGACCAGGCCGATCAGCGCGATGTAGAGGCCGATGCCGACGGTCAGCGCGGTCTTCAGCGGCGCCGGGATGGCGTTGATGACCTTCTCCCGCACCCCGCTGACGGCCAGCACGACGATGACGACGCCCTCCAGCACCACCAGGCCGAACGCCTGCGCCCAGGTCATCGCCGGGGCGATGGTGAAGGCGACCACGGCGTTGACGCCGAGCCCGGCGGCCAGCGCCAGCGGCGCGTTGCCGACCAGGCCCATCGCGATGGTCATCACCCCGGCGGTGGCCGCGGTGGCGGTGGTCAGCTGCTCGGGGCTGAGCTGCGCGCCGGTGGCGTCCCGCGAGGAGCCGAGGATGAGCGGGTTGAGCATCACGATGTAGGCCATCGCGACGAACGTGGTCAGGCCGCCGCGCAGTTCGCGGGCGACGGTGGAGCCGCGGCTGGTGATGCGGAAGAAGCGGTCCACCGCGGAGGGTCCCGCCCGGTCCGGTCGCAGCTGCTGGGTCATGCGTCCTCCCATGCCGGTGGGCGCCCCGGGGCGGTGCTGCGGGCACCGCCCGGACTGCCCCCTGCGGGCGGTCTGCCGGGCAGGGGAGGGCCCGGCGGAGGGGCGCCGAACCCGTGGTGGGGCACTTGGTCGATGTGTGCGGTCCCGGTGTGGTTCCCGGGAGGCGGGCGGGACATGGTTCCGCGATGCGGAGGCGATCAGTGGCCCACCCGCGGGGCTCCGGCACGACCCGGTCGTCGCGACCGGAACCCGGGTGCAGGACTGGGGGTTCGTGAGCTGGGGGAGTCGCCGGGACCGTCCCCGCGGGCTCCGGAGGTCTGGTGGTGCCGCGCCCGGAGCCCACGTCGAGTCCCCAGCGCGGCTTCGCTCCGGCGCCCGCAGCGACGCGACTCCAGTGCACGAGTTCAGTGGACCGTGCGGACCTCGTCCCCCTGCGGTCTGAGGACCCGCAACTCCAGTGGGGATCGCGGGTGCGGTCCCGAGGGGACTCGCGGACCCGCGCGGCGCGAGGGGGTCAGTACTCGACCCGGTCGGGCTTGGCCCGCCACGCGTCGAAGGCCTGGTTGCGGTTGGGCACCGCCACCCGCTCGACCGGCGTCGGCGACTCGGTCCGCGGGTCCTCGAACACGTCGTAGAACGCCCGGTCGTCGAAGCCCGCGTCGGCGGCGTCGTCGCGGTCGGCGGCGAACAGCACCCGGTCCACCCGCGCCCACAGCGCGGAGGCCAGGCACATCGGGCACGGTTCGCACGAGGTCACCAGCACGCAGCCGTCCAGCTTGAAGGTGCCCAGGGCGCGGCAGGCCGCGCGGATCGCGGTGACCTCGGCGTGCGCGGTCGGGTCGAGGTCGACGGTCACCCTGTTGGTGCCGGTCGCGATGACCTCGCCGTCCCGCACCACCAGCGCGCCGAACGGCCCGCCACCTGCGGCCACGTTCTCGGTGGCCAGCTCGATGGCCCGCGCCACCCAGGCCTGCTCGACGCTCGTCGCGGCGTCCACGGACATCGTCGTACTCCTCGGTCGTCGGTCGTGGTGGAAGGGGTGCTGCGGCGGCGGCCCGGCTCCGCCGCCGCAGCGGGTCACACGATGTGCTCGGGCGCCACCGGCGTGTGGGTGAGCTCCTTGCCGGTGGCCGCCCGGATCGCGGCGACCACGGCCGGGGTGGCGGAGATCGTCGGCGGCTCGCCGACGCCGCGGACCCCGTAGGCCGCGTTCGGGTCGCCGCGCTCGATGACGTCGATCTCCATCGGCGGGGTGTCGAGGATGGTCGGGACCAGGTAGTCGGTGAAGGACGGGTTGCGGATGTGCCCGTCGACGACCTTGATCTCCTCCATCACCGCCAGGCCCATGCCCTGCGCGGAGCCGCCCTGGATCTGCCCGATCACGGCGTCCGGGTTGATCGCCTTGCCGACGTCCTGGGCGCAGGCCAGCTGCACCACCTTGACCAGGCCGAGCTCCAGGTCGACGTCGACCACCGCGCGGTGCGCCGAGAACGCGTGCTGGACGTGCACCCGGTCGCTGTGGCCCCGCTCGTCCATCGGGAACGTCTCGCGGTGGTGGTACTCGCGGGTCTGCTCGATGACGTCGTCCCCGAGCAGCTCCACCAGGTCGGCCAGCACCCCGCGGGTGTCCGACGAGATCTTGCCGCCGTGCAGCGACAGCTCCGCCGGGTCGACGTCGTAGCGCTCCGCGGCGCGGGCGAACAGCTCGTCGCGCACCGCCTCGCACGCGGCCTTGACCGCGCTGCCGGTCACCAGCGTCTGCCGGGAGGCGGAGCTGGACCCGGCCGGCCCGACGCGGGTGTCGTTCGGGTGGATGGTGACGCGCTCGACGCCGAGCTCGGTGCGGGCGATCTGCTGCTGCACGGTCACCAGGCCCTGGCCGACCTCGGCCGCCGCGGTGTGCACCATCGCGGCCGGTTCGCCCCCGATGACCTGCAGCCGGACCCGCGCGGTGGAGAAGTCGTCGGCGCCCTCGGCGTAGCAGATGTTCTTGATCGTCACGCCGTAGCCGACGCCGCGCACCACGCCCTCGCCGTGCGTGGTGTTCGACGCGCCGCCCGGCAGGTCGCGGATGTCCACCGGCCCGTCGTGCTCCTCGGGCATGGGCAGCGCCCGCACCCGCTCCAGCAGTTCGGCCACCGGCGCCGGGTAGTCCAGCACCTGCCCGGTGGTGATCGAGTCGCCCTGCTCGATGGCGTTGCGGATGCGCAGGTCGACCGGGTCCATGCCGAGCGCGGCGGCGAGCTTGTCCATCTGGGACTCGTAGGCGAACGTCGGTTGCACCGCACCCAACCCGCGCATCGCCCCGCACGGCGGGTTGTTGGTGTAGACGCCCCAGGCCTCGATGTCGACGTTGGGCACCTTGTACGGCCCGGCGCCGAGCGTGGTGCCGTTGCCGACCACGACCGGCGTCTTCGAGGCGTACGCGCCACCGTCGAAGTACTGCCGCGCCTTGACGTAGACCAGCTCGCCGTCGCGGGTGGCGCCGTGCTCGTAGTACATCTTCGCCGGGTGCCGGTGCACGTGGCCGTAGAACGACTCCTCGCGGCTGTAGACCATCTTCACCGGCTTGCCCACGTGCAGCGCCAGCATGCAGACGTGCACCTGCACGGACAGGTCCTCGCGGCCGCCGAACGCACCGCCGACGCCGGACATGGTCATCCGAACCATCTCCGGCGGCAGCCCGAGCGCCCGCGCGGTCTGCCGCAGGTCGGAGTGCAGGTCCTGGGTGGCCAGGTAGAGGTCCACGCCGCCGTCCTCGGCGGGGACGGCCAGGCCGGACTCCGGGCCGAGGAACGCCTGGTCCTGCATGCCGACGGTGTAGACGCCGGAGACCACCACGTCGGCCTCGGCGTGCGGGTCGCCCTTGACGATCCGCTGGTGCCGCACCACGTTGCCGCCGTCGTGCAGCTCCGGCAGCGTGTCGTCGTGGGCGACGCGCTCGGCGTCGAGCACCGGCTCCAGCACCTCGTAGTCGACGACGATCCGCTCCAGCGCGCGCCGTGCCGTCTCCGGGTGGTCGGCGGCCACCAGCGCGACCGCCTCGCCGACGTAGCGGACCACGTCGGAGGCCAGCACCGGCTGGTCGGCGTGCTTGAGGCCGTAGCGGTTCTCGCCGGGCACGTCCTCGGCGGTGAGCACGGTGTGCACCCCGGCCATGGCCATCGCCGGGCCGATGTCGATCGACTTGATCCGCGCGTGCGGGTGCGGGCTGCGCAGGGTGGCACCCCACAGCATGTCCTCGGCCCACAGGTCCGACGCGTAGGCGAACTCCCCGCGCACCTTGATGGTGCCGTCGGGGCGCAGCGGCGACTCGCCGATGCCGCCGCCGATGGCGTCGTCCAACTCCTGCGGGCTGCGAGCAGGGCTGCTCATGCGGACACCTCCGGTGTTCCTCGACCCCTCGCCGCAGGTCCGGCGGCAGGGGGCTTCGATGGCGGCTGCGGCCTCCCGGCGCGTCGGGCACCCGGCGCACCGGCGGACGGGGACAGGTCACCCGGCCTGTGGGGGTCGTTCGCGCTCCCGAGGGGGATCGGACGTCCGGTCTCCACGGGGATCGCACCTCCACCGTCGGTGGGGGTCGCGGGACCGGGGCCGGAGTCACCGATCCCGGGTCGGGGCTCGAGGCCGGAGCGGACCCCGGTGCTGGGGCTCGCCCCGACGCGGACAGCGGGGGTCGTCATGGCACCTCCCGCAGGCGGGCGCTGGCTCGGGCCAGGTCGCCGGTCAGGTCGGGGACCGACACCAGCCGGCCGTCCTCGACGACCACCGCGCCCCCGCACAGCAGCCGCGCCAGCGTCGGCAGCCGGCCGAGCACCAGCGCGGCCACCGGGTCGGCGATCCCCGCGTGGTCCAGTCCGTCGAGCCGCCAGACGGCGACGTCGGCGAGCTTGCCGGGCTCCAGCGACCCCAGCTCGTCGTCCCGGCCGAGGCACCGCGCCCCGCCCCGGGTGGCCAGCCACAGCGCGTCCCGGACCGACAGCGCCCGCGGGCCGGAGCGGGCGCGCGCCGTGAGCAGCGCCTGCCGCATCTCCTCGCCGAGCCCGCCCGCCTCGTTGGACGCCACACCGTCGACCCCCAGACCGACGGGGGAACCGGCGTCCAGCAGCGGGCGGACCGGGGCGGTCCCGGCGCCGAGCCGGCCGTTCGAGCTCGGGCAGTGCGCCACCCCGGTGCCGGTCCCCCCGAGCCGCGCGACGCCCGCGTCGGACAGGTGCACGGTGTGCGCCAGCCACACGTCCGGGCCGAGCCAGCCCAGGTCCTCGGCGTGCTCCACGGGCGTCCGGCCGAACTCGGCCCGGCACCGCTGCTCCTCGTCGACGGTCTCGGCCAGGTGGGTGTGCAGCCGGACCCCGTTGCGGCGAGCCAGGTCCGCGGCCTCGCGCATCAGCTCGGTGCTCACCGAGAACGGCGAGCAGGGGCCGACCGCGACCCGCACCCGGGCCCCGGGCGAGGGGTCGTGGAACCGGTCGACGGCGCGCTGGGTGCCCGCCAGCGCCTCGTCGAGGTCCTCGACCACGGAGTCCGGCGGCAGCCCGCCGTGCGAGCGGCCGCGGTCCATCGAGCCGCGCACCGCGTGCAACCGCACCCCGACCCGCTCCGCGGCCGAGACCACCGCGCCGAACACGTCCCCACCGCCGCGGGGGAAGACGTAGTGGTGGTCGGCGGCGGTGGTGCACCCGGACAGCGCCAGCCGGGCCAGGCCCGCCGACGCCGCGGCGTGGGTGGTCTCCTCGTCGATCCCAGCCCACACCGGGTACAGCTCGGTGAGCCACTCGAACAGCGTCGCGTCCGCCGCGTACCCCCGGGTCGCCCACTGGTAGAGGTGGTGGTGGGTGTTGACCAGCCCCGGAGTCACCAGGCAGCCGGAGGCGTCGACGCGCCGCACCGGGCCGTCCTGCGGCGGGGCGGAGCCGGGGCCGACCGCGACGACGCGGTCGCCCGCCACCACGACGTGGCCCTCGGCGAACTCGGTGCCCGCGTCGTCCACGGTCACCACCGCGCCGCCCTCGATGACGACGGTCGCGCCCGTCATGTCCGGGCCTCGGCCGTGCGCTGCGCGGCGAGCCGGACCGCGTCCATGATCTTCTCGTAGCCGGTGCAGCGGCACAGGTTCCCGGCCAGCGCCTCGCGGATCTCCGCGTCGCTCGGTCGCGGCCGGCGAGCGAGCAGGTCGTGGGTCTGCACCAGCAGCCCCGGCGTGCAGAACCCGCACTGCACGGCGCCGGCCTCGACGAACGCCTCCTGGACCGGGTCCAGCCGCTCGCCGTCGGCCAGGCCCTCCACGGTCCGCACCTCGCGGCCCTCGGCCTGCCCGGCCGCCACCAGGCACGCGCAGACGGGCACGCCGTCGAGGTAGACGGTGCAGGAGCCGCACTCGCCCTGCTCGCAGGCGTTCTTCGACCCGGGCAGCCCGAGCCGCTCGCGCAGCACGTACAGCAGGCTCTCGCCCTCCCACACGTCGTCGGCCTCGTGCGGCTGCCCGTTGACGGTGAACCTCAGGCGCATTCCTGCCTCCCGGATCGGTGTTCCTCCCAGACCCAGGACAGGGTCCGGCGGGCCATCACGGCCAGCGCGTGGCGGCGGTAGTCGGCGGTGCCGCGCACGTCGTCGATGGGTGAGGAGGCCTGCGCGACGAGCTCGCCGAAGCGCTGCGCCACGGACTCCGCCAGCGGGCGGCGCCCGGCCCAGTCGAGCTCCGCGGACAGGAACTCCTCGGCGTCCCGCGCCCGCCGCGGGGTCGGGGCGGCCGAGCCGAGCCCGGTGCCGACCCGCTGCTGCTCGGGGTGCAGGGCGATGGCGAACGTGCACACCGCGATGACCATCGCGTTGCGGGTGCCGACCTTGGAGAACTGCTGCGGCCCGCTCGCCGGGGCGACGTGCACCGCGGCGATGAGCTCGTCCTCGGCCAGCGCGTTCCGCTTGACCCCGGTGAAGAACTCCGCCACCGGGACCGTCCGGGTGCCGCGCACCGACTCGACCTCGATCCGCGCGTCGGAGGCCAGCAGCGGCGGGTGGGCGTCCCCGGCGGGTGAGGCCGAGCCGAGGTTGCCGCCGAGCGTGCCGCGGTTGCGGATCTGCGGCGAGCCGACCGTCCGGCTGGCGATGGCCAGGCCGGGGAGCCGGTCGCCGAGCTCGTCGATCAGCCGCGCGTAGGGCACCCCGGCGCCGATGCGCAGCACGCCGTCGGTCTCCGACCAGGTGGTCAGCTCGGGGACGCGGGTGAGGTCCAGCAGCACGTCCGGGCGCCGGCGGTCGAAGTTGATCTCGACCATCACGTCGGTCCCGCCGGCGATGGGTGTCGCGTCGGGATGCGCGGCCTTGGCCTCGAGCGCCTCCCGCCACGTGGCGGGGCGGAGGAAATCCACGAAGTACTCCTCGTCACGGCCGGTAGGTGTGAGTCAGTACACAGCCGCGAGCTCGGGCCCGCTAGCGGCGGAAACCACGGAAATGCCTTCCCGGCGCCGGACGGGAGTTGTATGTTCCTACGAACGAGGTTTCCCCGGATCTCGTCGCCGTGACGCGCAGGGGCGGGAGGTGGACGGGTGCAGCTGGGCGATCTCCTCTCCGACCCGGAGCTCGGGCTGGTGCCGCTGCACGGCGCCGACCAGGCGGACCGCCCGGTCCGGGGCGTCTACATCACCGACCTGATCGACCCGCGCCGCTACCTCACCGGCGGCGAGCTCGTGCTCAGCGGCCTGATGTGGCACAGCGGGCCGGCGGACTCCGAGCGGTTCGTCGCCGCGCTGGTCGACGCGGGGGTGTCCGCGCTGGCCGCCGGGACGGCGCGGCTCGGGCACGCCCCGCCGGACCTGGTCGAGGCCTGCCGCCGGCACGACCTGCCCGTGGTCGAGGTCCCGGTGCGGGTCAGCTTCAACGCGCTCGCCGAGCGCGTGCAGCGCCGGGCGGCGCCGCGCCGGGAGCTGGTCGCCGCGGTGGCCGCGGGCGCGGACCTGGACGAGGCGCTGCGCATGGCGGCCGACGAGCTGGGCGCGGACTGCTGGGTGCTGTCCGCGGCCGGGTGGGTCGTCGGCGGGACCGCGGAGCTGCCCGGGGACGCCCACCGCGCCGCGCTGCGCGACTTCGCCCGCGGCGGGACACCGGGCACCGTCCGCTCCGGCGACGGCGACGCGCACGTGCTGTGGCCGGTGGAGTCCGACACCGCGCCGCGCGCCGCCCGCTGGTTCGTGCTCATCGCCGGTGCGTTCGAGGACTGGGGCGCCGAGCAGGCGGCCATCGCCACCGACCTGGGCACCGTGGTGGCGCTGCTGCGCGCGCGGGTGGACGAGGCGCGCCGGATCGCCGGGCGCTCGGTGGAGGCGGCGCTGCGCCGCTCGCTGGACGGCGCGTCCACCCCGGCCGAGGTCGCCGCCCGCCTGGAGACCGCCGGGCTGCCCACCGACGAGCCGCTGCGCGCGGTGGCGCTGGACGTCGGGGACGTGACCGAGTCCACGACGCTGCTGCGCGAGGTCGCCGCGGCCACCGGCATGGCCTCGGTCACCGCACCGCTGGGCGACGGCGCCGTCGCGCTGTTCGTCGACGACGAGGCGCACCTGGCGCAGCTGGACGACCGGATCGGGCGGATCGTGGCCGACGTCCAGCAGTGCCTCGAGGGGCGCGGTCTGGCGGTCGGTGTCAGCGACGTCACGCCGGCGACCGCGCTGCGCGGCGCGCTGGAGGAGGCAGGTTACGCGCGGCGCCTCGCGCAGCGCCGCCGCGGCCGGGCGGAGGTGGTCGGGGCGGCGGAGCTGGCCACGCACGAGGTGCTGCTCGCCTCGACGCCGGACGAGCTGCGCCGCTCGTACCGCGAGCGCCTGCTGGCCGACCTCCTCGCCTACGACGAGGCGCACCACTCGGAGCTGGTGCGCACCCTGCGGACCTTCCTGGACTGCTCGGGCTCGTGGTCGCGCTGCGCCGAGGTGCTGCACGTGCACGTGAACACGCTGCGTTACCGGATCCGGCGAGTGGAGGAGATCACCGGCCGGGACCTCTCGGAGTTCGCGACCCGAGTGGACTTCTACCTCGCGCTGTCGCTCGACCACGGCGCTCCCGCGCCGGGCTCCGGTCAGCGCTGACCGCTCGCCGGACCTCGCGGCGACCCCGGTTCCTCCGGCGCGGCAACGGCTTTCCGCGACCCGGCGAGGGCGCTGCCGCCCGTTCCCGGTGTGGCGTCAGGGATCCGCGTGGCACCGCTGTCCGCGGTGCGACGGATTCCCAAGTGGGGTCAGGGGATCCGCCTGCTCTCCCGCGCGGTCGCGGGGCGCGCGCGGGCGCCCTCCGGCACGGTCGCGGACCCGCTCGGGACAGATCACGCGACGTCGGCGACCGGACACGCACCGCGACGTGGACGGCGCTGATCCGTGGGTGTGCTCACACCGCGTTGGACTTTCCGGGGGATCGGGTGGACGCGGTTCGAAATCTCTCCGTGAGGGGGGTACCGTGCTTGGTCGCAGTCGAGCTCCACGGGCGCCCGCCGCCGGCTGGTTCTGCCCGACCAAAACCCCACCCCACCACCCGAGACGGAGGTACCGGGATTGACCGATCTGTCCGCCACCACCGGTGTGACGGACCGCCCCAGCGGCACCGCGCAGCAGACCGGCGCAGCTCCGGATGCGATCCAGCAGTTCCTCGACCAGCAACGGCCGGAAACCCCTTGCCTGGTGATGGATCTGGCGCAGGTGCGCAACCGCTACCGGCAGTTGCGGACCGCTCTGCCGGACGCGCGCATCTGCTACGCGGTCAAGGCCAATCCCACCCCCGACGTGGTCGGCGAACTGGTCGGTCTCGGTTCCTCGTTCGACGTGGCCAGCCCCGGTGAGATCGACCTGTGCCTGGCCAAGGGCGCTGCCCCGGAGTCGATCTCCTACGGCAACACGATCAAGAAGCGCCGCGACGTCGCGCGTGCGTACGAGCAGGGCGTCCGGCTGTTCGCCACCGACAGCGCCGCCGACCTGGCCAACATCGCCGAGGTCGCGCCGGGGGCGCAGGTCTTCTGCCGCGTGCTGGTGGACAACACCGGCTCCCGGACCCCGTTCGGGCGCAAGTTCGGCTGCCTGCCCGAGACCGCCGTCGAGCTGCTGGTGCGCGCGCGGGAGCTCGGCCTGGACCCCGTCGGCGTGTCGTTCCACAGTGGATCGCAGCAGCTGGAGCCCTCGGCGTGGGAGCACGGGATCAGTGCCGCGCAACGGGTTTTCGCCGGCTGCGCCGAGCGCGGCCTCGCGCTGCGGATGGTGAACCTGGGCGGCGGGCTGCCCGCGTCCTACACGGAGTCCGCGCCGCCGCTGGCCGACTACGTGCAGCGCATCGAGGAGGCGCTGGACCGCTGCTTCCCGTCCGCGCGCCCGGAACTGCTCGTCGAACCGGGACGCTTCCTCGTCGGTGACGCGGGGGTGCTGCGCAGCGAGGTGGTGCTGGTCACCGACTCCTGCGACGGCGAGCGCCGGTGGGTCTACCTCGACATCGGGCGCTACAACGGGCTGGCCGAGACCGAGGGCGAGGCCATCACCTACCGGCTGCGCACCTCCCGCGACGGCGACGAGGTCGGTCCGGTCGTGCTGGCCGGCCCGACCTGCGACGGCGACGACGTGCTCTACCAGCGGACCCGCTACGAGCTGCCGCGCACGCTGCGCGGCGGCGACTGGGTGGACCTGCTCAGCGCGGGCGCCTACACCGCGAGCTATTCCTCCGTGGGCTTCAACGGGTTCACCCCGCTGCCCACGTACTGCGTCGACGGCGATCAGCAGTCGTGATCGCCGGGCACCGGGCGGTGCCGCCCGGATCTGCCGCGAAGTACCCGGATGTGCGCGAAATGATGGGAGGTCGATAGATGTCCGTTGACACCGGGACGCCGCCGGTCGGGTTGTTCACCGGCCAGCACGTCCTCGCCGAGCTGGAGGGCGTGGACCCGGAACTGCTGGACGACGAGCAGTTCCTGCGTGAGACCCTGCACGACGCGTTGAGCAGGTCCCACGCGACGGTGTGCCAGATGATCGCCAAGCGGTTCGAGCCGCAGGGGGTCACCGTGTTGGCGCTGCTGTCGGAGTCCCACGCGTCGCTGCACACCTACCCGGAGGACGGCTCGATCTTCATCGACGTCTTCACCTGCGGGCACACCGCGAAGCCGGAGCTGGCGGTCAGCCTGCTCGCGGACGCGCTGCGCCCCACCACGCAGAACGTGCAGACCATCCGGCGCGGTCGGGACTACGACCACCTGGCCTGAACGATCCGAACCCGCGGGCGCGACGACTGGACGGCGCCACCACGGAGCGAGCAGCGAACCCGTCGGCGGTGGCGAGGGTGCGCCCCTGGCCGGCGCGCGGCACGCACCGCCGCGGGTTCTCCACGTCCGCCTGGCGAAGACGGCCCTGGCGCTGTGCACTGGCACGCAGCGGCCACGGCACCCGCGGCCCAGGCGGACGCCGAGCGTCCGCCGCTCGCACCGCTACGAAGAACGAGCCTGGAACACCCCACACAGAGGAGGAGCGCCGTTGATCGAGATCGACGGGCACCGGTGGATCAAGGAGCCCATGGGCGCCGACCTGCAGCGCCTGTGGCGGGTCGACGAGGTGCTGTGGGAGGGTGACACCCCCTACCAGCACGTGGTGATCGGCCGCACCGGCCAGGGCGTGTCGCTGTTCTGCGACAACGACCGGCAGAGCACGGAGTTCTCCCAGCTGGTCTACCACGAGGCCATGATGGTGCCGGCGTTCCTGCTGGCCGCGCAGGTCGAGCGGGTGTTGGTCATCGGCTCCAGCGAGGGCGTGGCCAGCCAGATGTCGGTGGCCGCCGGGGCGAGCCGGGTGGACCACGTGGACATCGACGAGCTGTGCGTGCGCAAGTGCGCCGAGCTGCTGCCCTACGGCTACACCCCCGAGGACCTCGCCCGCGCTGAGCAGGGCGACGGCCCGATCAAGCTCCACTTCGCCGACGGCTGGAGCTTCCTGGACCAGGCGCCCCCGGAGGGCTACGACATCGTGGTCGTCGACCTGCCGGACGAGCGGGCCGACGACTCCGACGGGCAGCACAACCGGCTCTACGGCCTGGAGTTCCTCCAGCGCTGCCAGTCGGTGCTGGCCGCGGGCGGCGTGGTCGCGTACCAGGCGGGCTGCCCGACGCTGTGGCGCAACGAGACGCTGATCCGCGCCTACAACCGCTTCCGGTCGGTGTTCGACACGGTGACCTACTTCGGCTCCGACGAGCACGAGTGGGCGTTCCTGTTCGGCCGGGTGGAGCAGATCGACGACCCGACGAACGTGATGCTCGAGGCGCTGCCCAAGTCGTCGTACCGCCCGCAGACGATCGACGACGCCACCCTCATCGGCGCCACGGTGCCCCCGTACTCGGTCCGCAACCAGGGCTGAGCCCGACGCGCGAGCGCCCCGGCCGGCTCGACCGGCCGGGGCGCTGCTGCGTTCAGGGGGCCTCGGCGGCGC
Source organism: Saccharopolyspora hordei (assembly GCF_013410345.1). Taxonomy (NCBI): domain Bacteria; kingdom Bacillati; phylum Actinomycetota; class Actinomycetes; order Pseudonocardiales; family Pseudonocardiaceae; genus Saccharopolyspora; species Saccharopolyspora hordei. The sequence goes on along the minus strand of NZ_JACCFJ010000001.1, from coordinate 5,297,423 downwards.
GCCGGGTGAGCACCAGCGGCTCGTCCTCGGTGATGGCCACGGTGTGCTCGGAGTGGGCGGTGCGCGAGCCGTCGGCCGAGCGGATCGTCCAGCCGTCGGGGTCGTGGACGATCCGGTCGGTGGTGCGGGCGAACCAGGGTTCGAGCGCGAGGGTCATGCCCGGCCGCAGCACGATGCCGCGCCCCGGCTGGCCCCGGTTCGGCACGTGCGGTTCCTCGTGCATGGTGCGGCCGATGCCGTGGCCGCCGAACTCGGTGTTCACCGGGTACCCGTGCTCGCGGGCCACCGCCCCGATCGCCGCCGAGACGTCGCCGAGCCGGTTGCCCGGGCGCGCCGCCGCGATCGCCGCCTCCAGCGCCTCCTCGGTGGCGCGGACGAGCCGCAGGTCCTCCTCGGCGGCCGTGCCGACGACCACCGTGCGCGCGGAGTCGGCGGCCCAGCCGTCGATGCTCACCGCGATGTCCGCGGAGAGCACGTCACCGTCCCGGAGCACCCGGTCGTGCGGCAGGCCGTGCAGCACCGCGTCGTTGACCGACAGGCAGATGACGTTGCGGAACGGTCCCTTGCCGAAGGACGGGGCGTAGTCCCAGTAGCAGGACTCCGCGCCGCGCTGCGCGATCATGCCGCGCACGTGGTGCTCGACGTCGAGCAGGTTGACGCCCACGTCGGCGACCCGTCCGACCTCGGTGAGGACCTCGGCCACGAACCGTCCGGTGACGTGCATGCGCTCGACTTCGGCAGGCGTCTTGAGCTCGATCACGGGTACCTCGCGCGAGTCGCAGTAGCGGTATTCCTATACCGCACGTTAGCACCGAGCGGTACAGGAACACCCCTCGCGGGGCTGTGCGGAACCGTGCGCCGGGGCTACAGCGAGTCCAGGTAGGGGTGCTGCCGCGGGTTGCCGTCGAGCGGGGTGAACCACTGGTCGAACGCCAGGCCGCGCGAGTGCAGCTCGGCCTCCACCTTCGCGGCCTGCGCCGCGGTCTCCGGCTCGACGTCGCCGGCCAGCGGGAGGTCGATCTCGTACAGCTCGTCGTGCTCGACCGTGCGGAAAGCCCGGCCGGCGAAGCTCTGGAACACCAGCTCGCTGTCGGTCCAGCTCATCAGCTCGGCGGCCTCCAGCGCCACCCGCGCCTCGTTGACGAACAGCTTCAGCGCCAGCGCCTCGGCGACCGACCGCGGCGGCGTCCACGACGGCTCGGTCAGCCGCTCCGCCACCGGCGCCGAGGCCAGCGCGAACGCGCGGGCGAAGAACGCGTCGTAGCGGTGGTCGTAGCAGGGCGGCAGCTCCTCCAGCACCAGCAGGCCGACCGCGTCGGCGACGGTCGCGTTGTTCACCGCCAGCGCCAGCTCGTCGTAGAAGATCTCGTCGGTGACCACCCGAACCGCGTGCACCAGCGCCCCGGCGGCCAGCGTGGCCTGCTCGCCCGGGCCGCCGAACACCTCCGGCCCGAACGCCCGCAGCCGCGGAGCCAGCTCGCGGAACCGGGTCCGCCACTGCCCGGCGTCCATGGAGGGCTCCGACGAGGTCTCCAGCGCCTCCTCGACGGCCGCCTCCAGCTCGTCGACGGCGTCCGTGGCGTCGCTGGCCGCCAGCCGGTTGAACTCGTCCTCGGTGATCTGCACCTCCGAGTGCGCGACCGACCAGCCGGCCAGCACGTCGCTCTCGCTGATCAGCTCGTGCAGCACCGACGCGGCGGCGTCCTCGGCGGCCAGCAGCGAGGGCGCGTCGAGCGCCAGCACCACGCTGGCGCCGGCCGGGTGCACGGTGATGCGGTAGTCCAGGACGTCGATGTCGGTATCCCCCGACCCGGTGACGCCCTCGACCACGGCGAGTTGGCGGTCCAGCACGGCCGCGATCCCCTCCTGCTGGAGCAGGTCGAGCTCGACCACGCTGCTCGGCGGCACGAGCTCCGCTGTCACCGCATAGTCCACCGCGTCTCGCCCTCCTCGCCGGTTGGTCGGCATGGTACGTCCTCGGGCGTCCCTGGACCCGTCCACCGTTCCGGGGGTGCTCATCAGCCATGATGAACCCCGTGACGACATCTGTGGCCGTGTTCGGCAGCTGCAACATGGACCTGGTCGCCTACGTGGGCACCGCCCCGAAGCGCGGCGAGACCGTCCTCGGGCGGGAGTTCCACACCGTGCCCGGCGGGAAGGGGGCGAACCAGGCGCTCGCCGCGGCGAAGGCGGGCGCGGCGGTCCGCATGATCGGCGCGGTCGGTGCGGACGAGTTCGGCGCCGAGATCCGCCGCGTGCTGACGGAGTCCGATGTGGACGTCTCCGGCCTGCGGACGGTGCCGGGACGCAGCGGGACCGCGCACATCGTGGTGGACGACCAGGGCGGCAACTCGATCGTCGTGGTCCCGGCCGCCAACGGCACCGTCGACGGGCTGGTCGAGGGCGACGAGGAGCTCATCGCCGGGTCGCAGAGCCTGTTGCTGCAGCTGGAGATCCCGTTGCCGGGCGTGGCCGCGGCCGCTGCGGCCGGACGTCGCAACGGGGTGCGCGTGGTGCTCACCCCGGCCCCCGCCGCCGAGCTGCCGCCCGAGGTCCTGTCGAACGTGGACCTGCTGGTGCCCAACGAGCACGAGGCGGCGGTGCTGGCCGGTGCGGAGGACCCGGACCGGGCGCTGGCCGAGCTGCTCGAGCTGGTCCCCGAGGTGGTGATCACCCTCGGCGCGCGCGGCTCGCTGTACGGCAACCGGGACGGGGCACGGGTGGAGGTGCCGAGCTTCCCGGTCGAGGCGGTCGACACCACGGCCGCCGGGGACACCTACGTCGGCGTGCTCAGCGCCGCGCTCGGCGAGGGCGCCGACGTGCCCGAGGCGATGCGCCTGGCCTCCGCGGGCTCGGCGGTGTCCGTGCAGCGCACCGGTGCCAGCAGTTCGATGCCGACCCGTCAGGAAATCACCGACTTCCTGGCCGGACAGCCGCGCGGGGCAATTGCCGATCGGTGACCGCGCGACCACGAGGAGTCGTGAACCACTTCCGCGGGCGGCCGGTGCGCCGCCGGTAGCTCACCGGCCGTCCGCTCCGCACTCACTGTGCGTTGTCGTAAGCCTCGACGATCTCGGCCGGAATGCGCCCCCGGTCGGAAACCTGCATGCCCTGTTTCCGGGCCCATTCCCGAATCGCCTGGTTGCGTTCCCGGTCGGCCGCCGTGGGAGTGCTCGACGACTTGCCCGCCTTGCCGCCGGTCCGCTTGCGCCCGCCCGTACGCCGAGCGTGCGCCACGAAAGACGCCAAGGAGTCGCGCAGTTTCGCGGCATTCTCCGCGGACAAGTCAATTACGTAGCTCACCCCGTCCAAGGCGAACTCGACGGTGGTGTCGGCTGGTGTGCCGTCGACATCGTCGACGAGCTGAACGGTGACTTTCTGCGCCACGGTAACCCTCGATTCAGGCTCGATTCCCCTCCTTCTCCGCGCCACGCGTGCGGAGAAGAGCGAGCGAACGATAAACGATGGCGCGAAGAATGTTCCACCCGCCGTCGGAGTCTTTCCGGATGTGCCCTGCATTACTTTCCGCCGATCGGTCCGTCGCGGTTACTGAGCGTTTCCGGCAGGGGTGTCGCCCGCCCGGCCGCAGCACTGACCCGCCTGGCGGTCAACAGCAGGTGGGGACGCTGTTCTATGGTTGGGTGCGAGACAACTGAGATGCCACGTGCTACAACGTGGGCGGGACTCGCAGTAGTCTCGCCTGCGGGTGTCGCAGATCGAGGCGGGGCACGTTCCCGAGACAGGTGATCATGGCCGAGCGGATTCAGGTCGAACTCGTCGACGACATCGACGGGTCCCCAGCCAACCACACCGTCACCTTCGCGTTGGACGGTGTGACGTACGAAATCGACCTGAACGACGAGCACGAACGACACCTCCGCGCCACCCTCGGCCGCTACATCGAGGCCGCCCGCACGCCGAAGCCGGCCGCTGCCCGCACCGCGCGCGAGGAGGAGCAGGCCCGGCGCGCCAACAAGCAGCTCACCGAGCAGATCCGCGGCGCCGCCCAGCGCACCCGCGAGAAGCTCAGCAAGAAGGCCGCCGAGCAGCCCGAGCCGAAGCCCGAGGTCGCCGAACCCGAACCGCGCTTCGACCCGCCCGCGGCGCAGCAGCCGGCGAAGAAGAAGGAGCCGCCCCAGGTCTCGGCGGTCTCGCTGCCGCTGTTCTCCTCCGCGGTCGACTGACCCGCTCCACGCCCGCGTCCCGGGCCGGTGGCGGAACGATCACGAGTGTGGACTTCGTGATCGCGGACGCTTACGGTTTTCGCGTTCCTACCCCTCGTGCTGGCGGGAGGCCCGGGTGGCGACGCGAGTCAGACGTACCGCACCGGCAGCAGCACTGCTGACCCTGGCAGTGGCCGCGACCGGGTGCAGCCCGCTGGTCGACGTCGAGCAGACCGCCGGTCAGCTGCGCGCCTCGGTGCAGGCCCCCACCGTGCGCGGCGGCGAAGCCGTGATCGCGCTGGACCAGGAGCCGGACAAGCTGGACCCGACCCTGGCCACCACGCTGGCCGGGCGGCAGGTCTTCAGCAGCATGTGCGAGAAGCTCTACGACGTCGACCCGGCCGGCCGCCCGGTGCCGCAGCTCGCCGCCGAGCTCCCGCGCACCTCCCCGGACGGCCGGGAGCTCACCATCCCGCTGCGCACCGGCGTGCTGTTCAACGACGGCACCCCGTTCGACGCCGCCGCGGTGAAGAAGAGCCTGGACCGGCACCGCGAGCTGCCGTCCTCGGGCCGCCGCTCCGAGCTCACCGCGGTCGAGTCCGTCGAGGTCGTCGACCCGACCACCGTGCGGCTGCGGCTCGCGCAGCCGTCCGCCCCGCTGACCACCGTGCTCGCCGACCGCGCCGGCATGGTCATGTCCCCGGCGAAGCTGGACGAGCTCGGCGAGGACTTCTCCGACGACCCGGTCTGCGTCGGCCCCTTCAAGTTCGTCGAACGCGTCGCCCAGGACCGGATCGTGCTGGAGCGCAGCGAGTTCTACTACGACCGCGACGCGGTGCGCCTGGACCGGCTGGTCTACAAGGCGGTCCCGGACGACAACATCCGCATCGCCAACCTGCGCTCCGGCGAGTTCGACGTGGTCTGGGAGGTCGGCCCGCCGGACGTGCCGGTGGTCTCCCGCGAGCGCGACCTGGTGCTGCTCAACCAACCGTCCATCCAGTACATGGGCATCACCGTCAACGTCGGCAACGTCGACGGCGAGCACGGCCACGTGGACGGTCCGCTGGCCGACGACCCGCGGGTGCGGGAGGCGTTGTCGCTGGCCATCGACCGCGAGACGCTCAACCGCATCGCCTTCAACGGCCTCTACCAGCCCGCCTGCGGGCCGATCCCGCCGACCAGCGAGTTCGCCACCCCGGTGACGCAGGCCTGCCCGCCGCACGACGTCGCCCGCGCCCGGCAGCTGCTCGCCGAGGCCGGCGTGCGCACCCCGCTGCGCGTGGAACTGCTGCTGCAGAACGACTCCTCGACCAGCCGCGTCGGCCAGGTCATCCAGGCCATGGCCGCCGAGGCCGGCTTCGACGTGGTGCTGCGCCCGAGCGAGTCCACCAGCGCGATCTCCGCGGGCAAGAAGGGCCGCTTCCAGACCTTCCTGATCGGCTGGTCCGGTCGTCCCGACCCGGACGGCAACATCACCGGCATGCACGCCTCGGGCGCGGCGCAGAACTACAGCGGCGCCGCGACGCCGGAGGTCGACGCGCTGCTCGCGCAGGCCGCCGCCGAGCAGGACACCGACCGCCGCCGGCGGCTCTACGAGCAGGTGGTCCAGCAGCTCCAGCAGCGGAACAACGTCATCTACCTGTACCGCCAGCAGTACTACACCGCGCACACCGCCGACATGGCCGGTGTCGAGGTCTACCCCGACGGGATCATGCGGCTGAAGACCGCCGGTTTCGTCGAGTCCGGGAGTTGAGATGCTGCGCAGCTACGCGCTCAACCGCGTCCTGCAGTCGCTGGTGACGCTGGTGCTGGTCTCGCTCGTCGTGTTCGCGGGCCTGCGCGCGCTGCCCGGTGACCCGGCCGTCGCGCTGGCCGGTGCCGAAGCCGACGACGCCGCCATCGAGGAGATCCGCCGCGCCTACCTGCTCGACCAGCCGGTCCACGTGCAGTACCTGAACTGGGTCGGCCGGGCCCTGCAGGGCGACCTCGGCGAGTCGGCGCAGACCGGGCTGCCGATCGGCGAGATCATCCTCAGCCGGCTGCCGGTCACCCTCGAACTCGCCGTGCTGAGCCTGCTGTTCGCCGCGCTGATCGGCCTGACCACCGGCGTGCTCGCGGCGGTCCGCCGCGGCGGGGTGCTGGACTGGCTGGGCAACGGGATCTCGCTGTTCGGGCTGTCCATCCCGAACTTCTGGCTCGGCCTGATGTGCGTGCTGGTCTTCGCCGTCGGCCTCGGCTGGCTGCCCGCCTCGGGCTTCGTGCCGTTCACCGCATCACCGCTGGGCAACCTCGCGCGGCTGGTCATGCCGGCGTTCGTGCTCGGCAGCGGGCTCGCCGCGGTGCTGATGCGGCAGGTGCGATCGTCCATGCTGGACGCGCTGAGCTCCGACTACGTGCGCACCGCGCGCGCCAAGGGCGCGGGGGAGTGGCGGGTGGTCGCCGTGCACGGCCTGCGCAACAGCCTGATCACCGTGCTCACCATCCTCGGCCTGCAGCTCGGCACCCTCGTCTCCGGTGCGGTGGTCACCGAGCAGATCTTCGTGCTCCCCGGCTTCGGCAAGTTGATGGTCGATGCCGTGTTCACCCGCGACTACCCGGTCATCCAGGCCGCGGTGCTGGTCAGCGCGGTCGGCTACATCGTGGTCAACCTGCTCGTCGACCTGCTCTACTCGGTCGTGGACCCGCGCATTCGAGTCCGTGGAGGTGCGGCATGACCCTGCCGGTGGCCGATCTGCCCCGCACGAGCGGGTCCCGCCGCGTGCTGCGCCGCCTGCTGCGGCACCGCACCGGCGTCGCCGGTCTCGTCCTCTCCGTGCTGTTCGTGCTGGTGGCGCTGACCGCTCCGCTGATCGCGCCGAGCGACCCGGCCGCGGTGAACTTCGACGACGTGCTGCAGCAGCCGTCGCTGGCCGCCCCGCTGGGCAGCGACGAGCTGGGCCGGGACCAGCTCTCCCGCGTCTTCCACGGCATCCGCGCCTCGATCGTGGTGGGCGTGCTGTCGGTGCTGCTCGCGGTGGTGGTGGCCGTGCCGCTGGGCCTGGTCGCCGGGTACTACCGCGGTGTCGTCGACTCCGTCGTCTCCCGCATCACCGACACCCTGCTGGCCTTCCCGTTCCTGGTGCTGGCGGTCGGGCTGGCGGCGGTGCTCGGCGCGTCGATGGTGAACGCCGCCATCGCGATCGGCCTGTCCCAGGTGCCGAACCTGGTCCGGGTCGTCCGCGGGGAGGCGCTGCGGCTGGCCGGCGAGGACTACGTGGCCGCCAGCGTCGCAGCCGGGGCGCGCGGCACCACGGCGATGTTCCGGCACATCCTGCCGAACTCGGTGAACGCGCTGCTGGTGCAGGTCACGGTGGCCGTCCCGCAGGCGATCATCGGCGAGGCGCTGCTGTCCTTCCTCGGCCTCGGCGTGCAACCGCCCACCCCGTCGCTGGGCGTGATGCTCTCCGCCGCGCAGACCTACTTCGCGCAGGCCCCGTGGCTGGTGGTCTTCCCGGGCATCGCGGTGGTGCTCGCCACCCTCGGCTTCAACCTGCTCGGCGACGGCCTGCGGGACGCCCTGGACCCGAAGGGGAACCGATGACCGACGTGCTGTCCTTCACCGACCTGCGGGTGCGCTTCCACACCGAGGAGGGGGTCACCGAGGCCGTCCGGGGTGTCAGCTTCGGCGTCGCACCCGGCGAGGTGCTGGCCGTGGTCGGCGAGTCCGGCTCCGGCAAGAGCGTCACCGCGATGTCCGCGCTCGGCCTGCTCCCGCCCACCGCCGAGGTCACCGGACGCATCGAGCTCGACGGTGTCGCGCTGGGCGAGCAGGACCTGCGCCGGGTCCGCGGCAAGGACGTCGCGATGGTGTTCCAGGAGCCGATGACCTCGCTGAACCCGGTGTTCACCATCGGTTGGCAGCTCGTCGAGGCCATCCGCCTGCACCGGGACACCTCCGCCGCGCAGGCCCGGGAGCGCGCGGTGGAGCTGCTCGAGCTGGTCGGCATCCCGGACCCGGAGCGGCGGCTCAAGCACTACCCGCACCAGCTCTCCGGCGGGCAGCGGCAGCGCGTGGTGATCGCGATGGCGCTGGCCTGCGAGCCCAAGGTGCTCATCGCCGACGAGCCCACCACCGCGCTGGACGTGACGGTGCAGGCCGAGATCCTCGCGCTGCTGCGCGACCTGCGGGAGCGGTTGGGCACCACGATCCTGCTGATCACCCACGACATGGGCGTGGTCGCCGACCTCGCCGACCGGGTCGTGGTGATGTACCGCGGCGAGGTGGTCGAGCAGGCCGCGGTCGGCGACCTGTTCCGCGCCCCGCAGCACGAGTACACCGAAGCGCTGCTCGCGGCCGTGCCCAAGCTGGAGGTCGGGCGGCGCGAGGAGACCGAACCCGCCGAACCGGTGCTGGCCGTGGAGGACCTGGTGGTCAGCTACGGCAGCCACCGCGCGGTGGACGGCGTGTCGCTGACCATCGGCCGCGGGGAGGTCCTGGCGCTGGTCGGCGAGTCCGGGTCGGGCAAGTCCACCGTGGGCAAGTGCGTCGCCCGCCTGCTCACCCCGACCGAGGGCCGGATCGTGCTGAACGGCCAGGACATCAGCCACCTGTCGGCCCGTCGGCTGCGCCCGCTGCGGCGTGGCATCGGCATCGTCTTCCAGGACCCGGGCTCGTCGCTGGACCCGCGGATGACCATCGCGGACAGCATCGCCGAGCCGCTGCGCCTGCACCGCGTCGCCCGGGGACGGGAACTCGACGACCGCGTCGACGCCCTGCTGGAGGCGGTCGAGCTGGGGGCCGCGATGCGCCGGCGCTACCCGCACGAACTCTCCGGTGGTCAGCGGCAGCGCGTGAGCATCGCGCGGGCGTTGGCGCTGGAGCCGGAACTGCTGATCGCCGACGAACCGACCAGCGCGCTGGACGTCTCGGTGCAGGACGCGGTGCTGGAGCTGTTCCAGTCGTTGCAGGCCCGGTTGCGCTTCAGCTGCTTGTTCATCAGCCACGACCTGGCCGTGGTGAACCTGCTCGCGCGCCGGGTGGCCGTCATGCACCGCGGGAAGGTCGTGGAGCAGGGCGACCGGGCGCAGGTGCTCGGCGACCCGCAGCACGCGTACACGCAGCGGTTGCTGGCAGCGGCTCCGGTGCCGGACCCGGAGCGGCAGCGCGCACGCCGGCTGGTGGGGTGACGCGGGGTCAGTCCTCGGCGCGGTGGCGCCGGGACCGGGTGCGCTGGCTGGTGGCGCGCGCCGACTTCTTCGACTCGGCCTTGTTCCGGTCGGCGCGGTCCGTCAGGGCGGCGGCGAACTCCGGAGGGGCGCTCGGGCCCCAGTTGCGGTCCTCCGGGTCCATCAGAGTCTTTCGCAGCTCGGTGTAGATCGGCGTCGAGTCCACTGCGTACCCCCGTTCTGACGGTCGCCTGGGAGGCTACCTGCGTGATCGGGACCGGGCCTGGCGACGAAGCAGGACCACACGAACGGGGACAGGGACAGGGCTGGCGCGCACACCGCGGACGCGCTACGGCGCTGAGCCCGGGAGATCACCGCTGACCTGCGACGATGACCTTCAAGGGGGGGTGGTGTTCATGGGGTGTTCGGGGGTCTGTAAAGTATTCCCCGTCAGCGCGACACGGGCCGGAGAGATCCGGAACGGGCCTGGCGGGGTCGCGAACCGAGCTCCCACGATCGAGTGGTAGATTGGGCGCGCCCGACAAGACAGAGGGAAATGCTCCCCGGAGCTTCACGGCGTTGGTTTGTCGTGGGTGATGGTGTGGGTGTGTTCTT